>NZ_CP116968.1:3000000-3300000 GCF_032051675.1 Candidatus Nitrospira neomarina | reverse complement strand
GTTCAGCATTTGGGAAGTGAAGGGCCTGGGTAAAGTCTGGGTTGGAGAAAACCAATAGAAAAAACACAAGCCCCAGCCAAGACTGAGGCTTAACCCTATAAAAAATGGCCACATGAAAAACGAATCATGATTTGGCTTCCATACCATTTTTATGAACCATTGAAATAAACTTTGGTTTTTTGTCCGCTTATAAATAATCCAAAATCCTGCCCAAGCTCCCCCTACCATACTCACTATGGCCAAAAAGGGAGCCGTCCATAGGTTCAATTCAATCAAAAAAGCATCAGAAAATGTGCCGACGATCCCTTCGCCGAATCCAACGAAAAACCCTAAACTAAAATCTAAAGAAACTTGTAGAAGCTCACGGGTGAGAATAAATCCTAATAAAACGAGAAACGCCCCCTTGGCTCCGAACCAGGGATTGGGTTCAGTGGAAGAAAAGGGCGAGGTAGAAGACTCTAAGGCAGAGGAGTGAGCCATACCCTCGTGTCGGTATTTGTCTTCTTTTAATGAAGTTCTTACAAACCTTCCCAGGAAGATTGAAAACGGGGTTTGGGGAACCCTTACCGGTTAGATGAGAGTGAGTTTGGTTTATCTCCGATTTAGTGGACTCATCTGAATAGCACCATACGAGCCAAGGGGACGTGAGATGGAGAAACGCAGAAAGTCTAGCCAGAAGCTTGGGCGAACGTTTGTGATCCAACTCCCATTTCTACGATCGTCGGGATCGTGTCACCAAACAGTCTCGACGCCAAATGACGTATGCCGTAAAGGCCAGGAGTGAAATGAAGAACACGGTGCGAATGCGTCCGTATCCAAAGCAGGCGAAATTGGAGGTGGCATTGAGAATGCCGAATCCGGCATAGGCCAGGTAGACAAACAAGGCCCAACGACGCAGTTTGAGAAAGCCATACCCGATGGCAACATGCAGCGTGGGTGATTGCACTTTGAATAACAGACCTAAGATGCCGGTAGGTTTGGTGCAAAAGACGGACAGGTGGTATTCAGGGTTCGCCACAATAATGTACAGGTCCATGAGGGCTGTCCACAGAAATAACCCGCCAAGAAATCGGATGTCGTGACCACGTTTCCAGGCATGGCGTAATGTGGCCAATTGACCTTGGGGAGCTGGGAGATAGGCTTGATAGGCTTGCAGGCACCACCACGGCAAGATTATTAACATGCTAAAGAACAAACCCGCTCCCGGCCCCCCGACGGCTCCCAGAGCCCACGTGACGACCCCGAGCAGCCCTCCCACTATCAGCACCCAGATCATCTGAACGGGATATCCCCGGACCAGGAGTCCAAGTCCTGGAAGGATAGCTGAGAGAACTCCCCCAAGCGGAGATGTGTTCGAATGATCGGATGCAGAGCTGTTCAATTCAGATCCCATGGGAAGGAAAAGGATAGAGATGTAAAATCCTGAGGGCAAGCCGGGCAGAGGGGTCGGTTGAAAAAGCCGCCAGCGGCGTTCCCTGCCTTCGCCGGAGCGGCTTCGCGCAGGCAGGTCGCCATTTTCCGTGATCACTTACTAAGCGTACGCTCCGTGCGTAAAGCAAGGGAGGTCCCCTGCGGGATACGCTAACCCATGCGCGGCCTTCCCTTGGACATGACTCAGGGCAGGACTGGACTGACCCTTCGGGAAGACCCAGGGCATGCTTTTTTTTAACCGACCCGGAGCCTTTGATGAGTTATCTAATTCTGAGCAAATTTGCCATTGAACATCTTTATTAATCAACACTCCCAGAAGGGATCGACAGGATCCTATCGAATAAATCCGGCATGCTGGACACGAGAATTTAATGCCTCAATGATGCCATCGCCTCATTTTCAGAAAACAGATCAAAAACAGGTTTTGTGGGAAATGGAGTCTGGATAGGAGGTCAAATTTTGGATGCATTACATTCGGTGATTTTGGCCATACGGATAGCACGTGCGGAAGAGTAACTTTCGTTACAACCGTTCCCGTAATGTGTCAGAGTTGTTGGTTCGAGCGCTCGTCGCATGCCCGCTTACCCCATCGTTATTACTGTGTGAGAACTGTGTTATAGCCATTTTGAATTACTTGCCCCAGTGTCAAGTAGCTGTATAATACCCTCCCGATGGAATTCATCCAGATGTACATAGACCTGCTGCCCACCTACCTCCTTAGTTGGAAGGCCTACGCAGTCCTGGGTATTTGCCTTGTCCTTGAATATGCCTTCTACGTATATAAGAGGCCACTGCTTACCAGGGAATTGGCAGAGGATTTCGTGTTTGCGGTGTTCAAACGGTGGGTGTTTTTGCCGGCCTTCCTCGTGTATGCCGCCTTATACAAGGATTTCTACGAAATACTGTTCCCACCAGAAACGTGGAATCTTGCACGAGAGTGGCCGTTGGGTGTGCAGCTTGTTGTAGGCTACTTGGCGGGTGATTTTATGGTCTTTGCAACCCACGTGATGATGCATAAAGTCAAGCCATTGTGGTACTTCCATGCCGTCCATCACAGCCAAAAAAACATAAACCCACTCACAACACATCGTACTCACTTTATCGAAGATTTCATCGAGGATGGAATCCAGTTTCTCCCTCTGGCTATCCTCGGAGTGGGTTACTCAACGTGGGTCGCAGTTCGTGGTTTCAATTGGTTATGGTCCCACCTGATTCATTCAAACATCCATTGGAATTTTGGCCCGATCGGCCGTGTTGTAGTTAGCCCACAATATCATCGCATCCATCATTCTGTGGACCCGGAATATTATGACTGTAATTTCTCAGCAAGGTTGGTGATTTGGGATCAAATGTTCGGTACCTGGTGTCCCCGTAATGATCTTTACCCATCAACAGGAATTCCCGATCCAGATTATCCCAAAGAAACATCGGCACATCCGTTAGCTTTATTTCGCCAGGTGGTCCGCCAGTATGTTTATCCTTTTCGAAAGTTGGTAGCAGCGTATAGAACCGCGTATTGAGATTTCATAACCCTGCCAACAGAATCTTAAAAAAAACCAGCCATTCGTCAGAGTTAGATGTCACTTGCCGGTTAGTTTGAGTAATCGCTCAACAGATCTCCCGGCGAAGAATGCGCCAAAAACAAGACCAAGGATCGGCACGGCCATTGGGAACCATAGCAGCATGGCCGACTCGTGTCGTGATATGTCCTTTAATCTTAAAATAAGCTTCGTTAGACGCCCGCCAGGATAATGATAAGGTTCATAATCACCGGCAAAGGGAATGTGAGCTAGAATGATGTTATCGAATCGTGCGGTATCACGCCCGGTCCAGTACAAAATTTTCATGGCCATCCAGACACTTTCCGGCGGTGCGTGCTCGCATTGGGCTAGGGGCTGACGCAGTATCGGAATGTGAGCTGTCATTAATTGACGCGAGTAAATAACGTTCTGGCCTCCGCGAAGCTGCAAGCCCATATTGATAGGACAGGTGGCAAGGGTTTGCCGGCGAATAGCCACATTGTTGAAGTACATCCCACGTGCTGGGGCAGGATCACGATCGTTCGAAAACCTTGGGAAAAAGTAAAAAAGCGCAGCTGAAAATGTAAACGGTCCGGTTATTGGGATCGTTGTCTCTCCTGCAACGGCTCCAACCTCGGGGTACTCTACAAAGGTCCGAAGAAGGGAGAAAAGCCAGTCTTGTCGATATATGCAATCAGGGTCTGCAAAAACGATGACCTCAGACTCCAGATTGTTGGCACCCAAAGCTTTCTGATCGCCATAGGTTTGGCCCTCAGGAATTCTATAGATCTTCAGCCAGGAGAATTCCCTACATAGTTCTTCAAGAACCCCCTCCGGCAGGTTGCCATCTTCAAGCAACGCGACTTGATCCGCGCAATGTGGCGATGGTTTCTGTTTGGAAATTGATTCGAGTGCAGTCCGAAGCCGTCCCACCTTGGCAAGACGCAGATTGGCGGTTTCTATAAAGATGGAAAAACTGGGAAAATTGGTTTCCACTGAGGCACTTTTTAGAAGGGTGTCGATAGAACCTTTATTCGTTTTGTTATTTCTGACAAAGAACCTGCAAGATTTTCTCAGTTGCTTTGTCATCTCATAACGGTGTGGTCACTTGATCATTTCCATTACCTTTGGTGTGAGAAAGGGCTTCTCGAATAATATCGTCCTTACTATTTCCAATAAGCTTATTCGTTCCATGGGAGATGATAAGAGGGTGCTCAGGTGTCACCATTCCCTGGTCTGTGTAATGTCGCTAGACAATACCCTTGCTCAGAAGATTCTCCTTTGCACTTTCTTCGGTAATGAATAAATAATCTGAAACCCAATTAGTGAAGACACGATTGATTTCTTGTGGCATCGAGCGAGCATAACTTCGACAAACGAGGGTGGATTCACATCTCCAACGACCAAGACCATGTCTGTTTTTTCCCTAAGAACAACAGATTCGAACCGCCGCATAAAGGTTGCCATTTGCTCAATAGGAGGTTCTGAGCCAACTTCTAAATTCATGTCTGGCTTGGGAATGCCCAGGTCATCGAAAAAATACTGGGACATTTTTGCATTATAAGGTTGGCCGGTGTGCCCGAGGAAAGAAGAAATCAGTGAAGAATTTTCCATTTCCTCCATGCGTGGAGCATTTTTCATAAAATTCGGTCGTGCCCCAGCGACAAGAACTATTTTCGTCAAAGACTCACCGCCGTTCAGCGGCGATCCGATCCAGCAAGCGAAGGGATGGTGAGTTCCTCGGTTACACGTGTCGCAATTAATCTATGGCCTAGAGCATTGGGGTGTATGCCATCTTTCTCGTTCATTAGGAGATTTTTGAAACCGACTGATTCAAACTTAGCGTAAACAGGAATACTCCGAAAATCTAGTCTCGACAGCTCGTGCTCTACAATTTTGTAAACTGCGTGATAGGCATCTTTGGTCTCAGAGGTCTCCAGGAGATATGGAATCAGTACCACAATAACTTCAAACCCGTGTTCTCGCTCTAACTCTTTTAGACGTTCGAAAGCATACCTCAGTCGTCCTATGTACGGGAGCGAGGCGTACATTCCTACATACTGCTGGAAGCCGCCGCTTCCATCGGCAGGCATTAACTGCCCCAAGTTGGCCATCAGACTCCGTAGAGCCTGATCTCTAGATACGTCTACGATATACGGTTTATTGTTCCCGACAAAGGCTGGTTCAGTATTGATGCGGGTGTTGAGCAGGGCCGTCTGAATCCTATCGATCTTTACTCTAATAAGCTGAGCTAACCTCGAGTGGTATATGAAAGACGAACGATATGTTTCTACCTTCTTAATGTATTCGGCGCTGGGAGAGATGTCCCACAGGTCATTGATGCAATAGCCGAGAATGACCAAATTCGGTTTGAATTTAATCCCAATTTGCTCCAAGGTGGCGACTTCCTGCAACGTGTTGTAACCGCCGTGACCCAAATTGAGCACTTCGACTCGATTGCCCTTCTCGTTGAGCAGCCCTTCGAGTTGTTTGGGAAAGGTCTTTTCAACCGCCAATGATTTACCGAATGTGATTGAATCCCCGAGGGTGATGATCCTATAGACGTCGGGCTCCTTTTCGACCTTAAACTCACGATCTCGAAAACCATGCGAATTCACCTTGATGTAAGTACCCCATGCGTTTCCCTCTGTATTCGGATTCAATATATATGGTCTCTCGTCAATATCAGAGGGCTTTATGATCAACTCGCGCCCATCCATGAATTGAGCAAGCGGCTCAAATCCAACAATCCGTAAGGCGAGTTCTAGAATTGAGTACGTGACCAGTATGGAGGTAAAGGCAAGTAAAACATTCAATAGACTCCCTATCTTTTTATTGTAGTGGGTATGGTCTATCCTCATCGACTCGCCTGTCAGGATTGCCTTTGGCTTGCATAATTTTTGGTGAAGCTCGTTCGGTAAGAGAAGGTAGGCTTATGGAGCGACATTTCGTCGGGACGCCCCAGGTTAATAGAAAGTCCAGTAGATCATTGAATGCTGATTGCTCCAACCATCTTAGGCCCGGCTTCAATTCGACATCTTTTGACGTGCCTGTAGTACTTCATCGAAAATCTCGGCGAGTCTACCGGTCAATGCGCGGCGATTATATTGATTAAGATATTCTGCTTTGGGAAATGAAAATGTAGGTAGAGATTGACTCTGCCATCTACTATGAAGTGTTCGAAGAGCTCCCATGATCGCCTCATGGTTGTGCTCAGTACAGGCAATAAAATATCCCCCGAAACTCTCAATGAGTTCGATGTTATCTCCCTGAGGTGCGACTGCTAATATGGGTTTTCCACTTCTGAGATATTCATAAGTCTTTCCGGCCACTGAAGAAAGCTCAGCACTGGTTGCCTCTTGATAAACCAAAAGCGCATCACAATCTCTCATATTTTCAATTGCAGATTGGTGGTCGATCATGGGGAGTGCTGAGATAATATCCTCAGTATCGGTTTCCCGAATTAAACGTTTAATTTCTCTCGAATCGTCACCAATAATTCTTAAATGCACAGACTTGCCTTCGTCGTTTAAAGACCGCAGCGAACGGAAAAACCATGCAGGGGAGCGATCTCCCACTCCCGCAAAACGGCCACAATACAACAAGTCCAGATAGGGATGTGGCACTCGGTGAACGCTCCCTGTTTGTGAGCTGTCAACGGGTTTGAAGTCGCTCTCGTCAAAGCCGTTTGGTAGTAAAACCGGGCCTCTTGTGCCGGCGGGGACATGGGGTTTATATGCATCTCTCACACTTTTAGTAGTCACCAGAAAACAGTCAGTCGTCGCTAGAATCTTTTCTTCAACGCAGGGCCACAGCCATTTACAAAGTAAGCTTTTCAGCCTAGCCTTCACACGACATCTTGGCCTGTAAGGGTCCAGTGACCAGGGATCCCTAAAGTCGACTACCAAAGGCAGTGACGCTTTTCTAGCAAGTGCGATACCAAGCACACCCAGGGGAAAAGGTGGGCAACTAATGTACAGTAAGTGAAAGTCTTTTTCCCGGATCATGTCCTTCAATCTAAACCATGCTTTGATTGTCCAGAGCCAAGCGGTTAGCTGGTAAGATAAGGGGAACTTCGGTGCCGATATGCGGACCACATTTTCGGTTTTGGCGTCATTGGGAGACTCAGATTGTAATCGTGCTATGACTGTAGTGCGCCAGCCGAATTCTGGAAGATAATGCGCAAACTTGCTCGAGCGTACTGCCGCTCCTATTGCAGGACAGGGAAGAAAATCGTACGAGACAATGAGGACGTGCTTATTTAATGGGCGTTGTTGCATCATTCAAACACCCAGACAGGATTCCTGGAAGGTTTGTCGCTTTATAACATTCTCTCGGACTTTGGGATGCCAAAGTTTACCATTCGGTTCAGAACCATACACTTCATCCACCCTTCAGTGGGCGGAGTATCACCCCGGCGCGTTCTGAACCTGAGACCCAAGATACACGTGAACCTAAACATAGCGTCTTCCGCCAAACGCTGTCGTGGAGACACGTTGGCTACGCCCCGGACAGACTGGCCGTCCTTCTGGATCTGATGAAGATGGAAATCCAGTAGGGCAAGCTACTCAAGGGAGTTAGCACCACGCAATTGCTTCGCCTTATGCCGAGGAGAAATCAGACTAGGGAATAAAGACTAGCCATTTCTGAATCAAAGGACTTCACATTAGGGAGGGAAGAAAAGGGTGTGTAACCAGAAGTTGGTTGGTGAAGATTCTATTTGGTAAGTGTGAGTTTTTATTGATTTTTGGGCTTTTCATCAAAGCCTACTCTATGCCTACAAATTTTTCTTGAGAATATATTCTCAAAGAAATTTATGTATAAGCTATTTTTTCGTGAAGAGAAATATGGTGGGCCGTGTAGGGGTCGAACCTACGGCCCGCTGATTAAGAGTCAGCTGCTCTACCAACTGAGCTAACGGCCCCACCGAGATGCAGGATATTTTATGAAAGTATTTACGGTTTTTCCAGAACCACGGCTGGATATCGAAGAATTCTACCTCCCCTAGACCCTCCTTACAAAGGAGGGGGATTTTGAACTCTTTTCCCTTGCCCAACTTACATAAGGAGAAAGAATTTCGAAACTACCTTTTTTAGGCCCTTTCCTTTAAAGAAAGGGGAAAGTCGAATGACCTATGTGCATGGTGCGCCTGACAGGATTTGAACCTGTGGCCCCTTGCTCCGGAGGCAAGTGCTCTATCCACTGAGCTACAGGCGCAAGATTGTGTTCATGTGCAATTACATCCGGCCTCTAGTTCTTGTGGCGTCTCCGCCCTGGGAGAGGAAAAACAGAGGGCAACTGCCCCGGAAAAGTTCTGAAGCTAGCATGGATGTTTAGGTGATGTCTACCTGCCGGAGGCCCTGAATTTAGTCGCAAGAGGGAGCCGGTTCCATGGTGGTTTGATACTGCTCAAACACCGCGGTGGAGGCTTGGACCAGTTCGGGTGGTTCTCCTAGGACGGTGGTTAATAATAGTTCGACATCTTGCGGGGTGAGGCCATTGGAAGGGGCAATGAAGCGTTTACGGGCGACCTGGCGTTCTTCCGGATCATCGGGTTCGTAGTAGCCCAATAATTCACCGGAGTTCACCGCATCTGTTAATCGTTGGGTCCATTGCTCAATGAGTGCCGGAGTCCAGCTTTTTGTGCTCAGGTGATCCTGGAAGAGTTCCAATTTGGTCCATAGCACCCAGCCGACAAAGACCGCCCAGGTTTCATTCATGACTTCCCACGCATCCTGATCCGAGAGAAATCGCAGTTCGGTGGCCCCTTTGAGCTGGCGAATAGGATTGATCCGGACAAAGCGGTAATGACAGGCCATCTGGTTGTTGGCTACATCCAAGACCTGCTGGTCCTCCGCAGTCAGCGCTTGTCCATGGTCGGTGGCATAGAGGTAATCCAGATAGGCATGCAGGAGTTCATGATAGAGAAGGGCAATATCATGATGGGTCATCCTGGCCAGGTCGGCCAACGCGCCGCCGGCCTCATTAAAGGACAGCCGCAGGTTGAGAATCATGGTGTGATCGTGTGGGTGATATTCTGCGGCGTATGTGCGGAGGTCTTCAAAGTGTACGGTGACAAATTTGGGGTCGATGTGTTTGAGGAACCCCGTTGGCAGCCCCAGGGTGTCGGCTTGCTGCAGGAGGGCAGGCCACGGATGACGAGGATTAGGACGATTTGAATTGGTGTCCTCAGCAGACCAGGCTTGGCTTGGCATGTTCACACTTATCAGACTGACCAGAATGGCCAGGCCCAACGTCCGACCGAAATATGACACTTTCTTACCTCCAGGAATAGGTTTGATCTTCTTCAACTAAACTCCAGGTGTCGAAATAGGATGGCGGGATGTGATCCAGATACCGTGAGGGTTTCGTGAGGACCGACCCTGTCATTTTATCGTATACATTGATGGGGTAGGTGAGGAAGAGGTGATGTTTGGCTCTGGTGACCGCGACGTAGAGCAGTCGGCGCTCTTCTTCCAGTTCTTCGGGGCCCATAAAGGAGTAGGCTGAGGGAAACCGTCCGTCCACAAGCCAGATGACAAAGACGCATTGCCATTCTAATCCCTTGGCCGAGTGAATGGTGGAAAGAATCAGCCGCTCGTCGTCCCGATCGGGTGCTTCGACGTCCACCACACTTTCATTGGGGGGCTCAAGCGTGAGATCGGCCAGGAAGTCGTTGAGACTTTCGTAACGTTCCGCCATGACGGATAAATGTTCCAGGTCTCGAATCCGTTTGGGGTAATCGTCATACTGATCTTTGAGGAGAGGGACATAGTATTCCATCATTTCCCCGAGCAGTACGGCAGGGGTGAGGGGATTTTCCGTTAATTGGTCCAGTGTGGCGGCCAGGTGACGCAATCCGGAGGCGGAGCGGCCGGTGCTATGTTTCAAGATCTCATACTGGCCATGGGCCTGGAGAATGGATGCGATCAGATCTTTGGCTTTTTTGGGGCCGACCCCTTCGAGGAGCAAGAGGAGCCGGTTCCAGCTGACGGTGTCCAAAGGATTGTGAATGATCCGCAAGTGGGCCATGAGGTCTTTGACATGGGCGGTTTCGATAAATTTGAACCCGCCTCGCTTTATGAAGGGGAGGTTTCGCCGGGTGAGTTCCAATTCGAGGTCAAAGGCATGAAAGCTGGATCGGAACAGCACGGCGATCTCATGTAAGGGGATACCTTCTTCCCGTAATTCCAGAATTTTTTGAGCGATGAATCGCGATTGGGCGTTCTCTCCCATGGCCTCCACGACGGTGGGTAATGGTCCCTCTCCTTTTCGTGTGAAGAGCGTTTTGCTGTATTTTTCGGGTGCCGCTTCAATGAGCTTGTTTGCCAGTTGGAGAATCGGTTGCGTGCTCCGGTAGTTTTCCTCCAATTTGTAAATGGTCGCACCCGGGAAGAGGTCGGGAAATTCCATGATATTGCGGAAGGTGGCGCCACGAAAGGCATAGATGGATTGCGAATCGTCGCCCACCACCATGACATTGTCATGGGTAGCCGCCAGATTGCGGACCAGTGAGGCTTGCAGGCGATTGGTGTCTTGATATTCATCCACCAGAATATAGCGAAAGATCTGACTAATGGTTTCCCGGGCCTGTTGGTCGATGACCAGGAGTTCAAGGAGTTTGACTAAGAGGTCGTCATAATCGACCAGTTGCCGTTGGCGCTTGGCTGCGTCATAGGCGGCCTGGAGTTTCTGAAGTTCTCCCAGATACTCCCCGAAGTGGCTGTATTCATTGATGACAATGTCTTCCAGGCTTTCCAAGGTGTTGGCCGTTTTGCCGAATATTTCGGCCAGGGTATGTTTGCGGGGGAACCGTTTGCCGGTGTCGTTCAGCCCCAATTGACCACGGAGGAGGCTCAACAGATCTTCGGAATCTCCCCGATCGAGTATCGTAAACCCTGGTTCCAGTCCGACGGGGCGGCCATAACGCCGCAGGAGGATATTAGCCATCGAATGAAAGGTTCCACCGCCGACCTGCTGGGCGCGGAGTCCGATGAGGAGTCCGACCCGGCTGAGCATTTCCTGTGAGGCTTTTCGGGTAAAGGTCAGAAGTAAAATTGAGCTGGGGACAATGCCCAGGTCGATGAGCCTGGCGACCCGGTACACGAGGGTGCGTGTTTTCCCGCTGCCCGCCCCGGCGATGACAAGGGCCGGGCCTTGCACGGCTTCCACGGCGGCGAGTTGTTGGGGGTTCAATTCTTCCGCGTAATTACGCGATAATTTCGGCGGAGTGGACTCCTCCAGGGGACGTTTCAGGACATAAACTTTAGATGATGGCGACGTGGAATCCATGAATCCATGGGCAGGAATTAAGGGGAGATATGCACCCGAGTTTCGTCTTTCGAAGACCTTTGGCCGTGTATAGCATACGTGGTGGTGGGTTGCAACGCGGGCGATATTAGGCTTGGACAGGTCGCGGGCCCTCGGTTATACTTTAACACAATTACGGAGTTGAAAATGGCCAAACAATCTGCAGAAAATTACGAGAGTGTGCTGAAGGATCTTGCTCATACCATGATGAGTGTGGCCCGGGAATCGGTCGGCCTGATCAAACGGTCTGATCAAAAGCTAGCCATGAAGCTGCAGCGGAAGCAGGAATGGGAAATTTATTTGGAATTTCTGCGTATGCTGTTCAATCTGGTGGATCGCCTGTCTGGATTTTATATCCCGATTCAGGGCCAAAAAGACTTTATGAACAGTTTGGAAGATTCTGTGGCCCACCAATTAAAAACGGTCCTGGCCCCCTCATTGAGTTCAAGTGAAGTCGATGACATGGAAGTGACGCTGTCCGTTGGCCAGGTGGTGGCGGATAGTCGAAAAACCTATGAAAAATTTAAGTTTGTGGTCACAGATCAAACCAAAGAGCGGGATCAATATTTCCAGTTTTTTTCGGAACGCATTGCCTCTAAAGCCGGAGCCCCGGGCAAGCAGGAAATTACCGCTGCGGCATTTCTGTGTGGAAGCGCGGTTGTCCCGGCTCTCAAAAGCCTCTTTGAAGATGCGACTAAACCCAAAGTCCAACCGGCGCCGTCTGCGGCTGATGAAAAAGGCAGCCCTTCGACACAATCCGGTGGTCCGGAGACAGCGGGGAAAAATCTGATCAAATTAATCAGCGTGGTGTCTCGCGCACAGGGTGAGGAAGTCGAATCCTGGTGGGGGCTTCATCCACAATTTCGCCGCGACCTTCCCCCTGATGAAGCCAAGGAATTGGCCAAGCACATGAACCGGGCGACCCGTATCGTTGGCGAGCGGTTTGCGGTTGTGGCTTCATTGGCGCAAGCGGGGACAAATCCAAATCAACCTGTTGGGAATGCCTAACCCTCTCTAACTGACTCTTCTGCGTGTTCTCTTTGACCACTTCAACATGTGTCCAGGGTTGGTGAAGATCCTTCACTGTTTACCATTGGATGAGGCCATTTTTTTGTGAGTATATCCTATGAATCAAACTCGTACGTTGACGGAAGAATTTCGTAATCTTTCTGAGTTAGCTCAAAATGTGTGGTGGAGTTGGTCTCCTGAAGGCCGGGCCGTCTTTTCGTATATTGATCCCACCCTCTGGCGATTGACGTATCACGATCCCATTAAGCAGTTGCAGAAGATTGCCTCTGATCGGTTGGAGGCTCTCGGACAGGATGTCGTGTTTCTTTCCCTGTATCGCGAGGCGATGAAGGCGTTTCATGTCTATATGGAAGCCAAGGACCACTGGTTTGGGCGAACGTATCCTCAGTGGCAGGATCGCACAATTGCCTATTTTTCCGCAGAATTTGGTTTGCATCGTTCCGTTCCCTTGTATAGCGGGGGATTAGGGATTCTGGCTGGTGATCATCTTAAAGAAGCCAGTGATCTGGGAGTGCCGCTGGTGGCTGTCGGATTTATGTATAGCCAGGCCTATTTTCGTCAGGTCGTGGATACCAACGGTTGGCAGGAAGCCGTGTATGATTCCGTCGACCCGATGATGATGCCGATTGAGTTGGCACGGACACCGGCAGGGGATTTGGCAAAGGTTCAAGTCCAATTGGGTTCTCGAATGGTCGCATGTGTGGTCTGGCAAATCCAGGTGGGCCGGGTTTCGCTGTATCTCTTGGATACCGATACACCGGAAAATTCACCAGAGGATCGTCATCTGACTGCCCGGCTTTATGGTGGAGATCATCGCACACGGCTTTGTCAGGAGTTGTTGTTGGGCATTGGTGGTGTACGGGCCCTTCGTGCGGTGGGGCGTGATCCCGATGTGTGGCATGCCAATGAAGGACATCCGGCTTTTTTTCTGGTCGAACGGATGCGGGAACAACTTCAACAGGGGCTGTCCCTGTCGGAGGCGGCCGCTCAGGTTCGCCAGAGCACCGTGTTTACGACCCATACGCCTGTCCCGGCCGGGCACGATGTCTTTTCGGGAGACCTTATTCGTGAGCATTGTCAATGGTGGTGGGAGGAGGTAGGGCTCACGCAGGAAGATTTTATGGCGTTGGGGCGTCATCCGGAATTATCAGCGGATCAATTCCATATGACGACATTACCTATCCGCCTGGCGTCGTTCATTAATGGCGTGAGCAAGGAACACGAACAGGTTTCAAAAAAAATGTTTCATATTCTGTGGCCGGAACGCCCACTGCAGGAGGTGCCTATTTACAGTGTCACCAATGGGGTGCATGTCCCCACGTGGATTGCCCAGGAAATGGATGTGTTGTATCAAAAATATCTTGGCTCTGATTGGCGTGAACGGTGTGACGATCCGAGCATGTGGCAGGGCATGCAAGAAGTGCCGGATGGGGAAATTTGGGAAGTCCGGCAATTTTTGAAACGAAAGCTGTTGACGTTTATCCGTCAGCGCGCCCGGATGGGATGGATGGATGGGACGATGGAGCCTATCCAGGTGTTGGCGAGCGGGGCATTTCTTGAACCGCATTCGATGACGCTGGGCTTTGCCAGGCGATTTGCCTCCTATAAGCGGGCCACGTTGTTGTTTTCAGACCTGGACCGGCTGAAACAGATTCTGTTGAATCCATGGCGTCCTGTTCAAATTATCTTTGCCGGAAAATCTCATCCCGCCGATCAAGCAGGTCGCGAACTCATCCATCGTATATATCAATTTGCCAAAGCGCATCATCTGGGTGGCCATATTGCCTTTGTCGAAGATTACGATATGCATGTGGCCAAATTTCTGGTGCAAGGGGTCGATGTGTGGCTCAATAATCCTCGCCCGCCATTAGAGGCGAGCGGGACAAGTGGCCAGAAAGCCGCCTTAAATGGCGTGCCTAATTTGAGCGTGTTAGATGGATGGTGGAAAGAAGGCTACGATGGAAGCAATGGCTGGGCAGTGCCTCTCCCTGAAGAGCCACTTGGCGATTGGGCCCAGGATGATCTGGATATGGTCGGCCTCTACACCAAACTTGAAAGCGAGGTGATTCCGTTGTATTACGATCGTGGTGTTGATGGCGTTCCACATGGGTGGTGCACTGTCGTCAAAAATTCCATTCGGACATCGGCTCCACGATTTAGTGCCCGTCGCATGCTCAAAGAATATGTGAAGCGTGCCTATACGCCGTTGTTTTCGGAGGCAGGGAAGGCACGAGACGAAAAGTTGGCCTGAATCTCTCATCGTGTTCTATAAAATTTCGGCTCATGCGCGGTAGGCTGACTCTTTGCTTAGAAGGTCATGGAGGAAACCATGTCAGAGTTGTACCTTCTGCAATGCAGTGATACCATCGACTTACGTATGGTGCATCATTTCCTGTCTCATCGGTTTCTCCTCGATCGGTATGAGTTTCCCTTCCAGTCTTATTCATGGAGTGAACTAATGCCGATGTCTATCAGGGTAGAGCAGGAGGCATTTTGAGCCGGCGAGGTCCACTATGAAAGTTTTACGAATATTGATCCTGCTAGGTATTGTATTTGGATTGGGTTATTACACAGGCCAAAAACCGGACGAGGTGAAGCAACGATTGCGAGACTTGTCGGGACAAGTCCTGGAGAACACGATTGGATTTGATCAGAAGACCAACTTGCAGAGACAAATGTTGGCAGCAAAAGATGGCTTTTTGGAAGGGAGAGCGTATCTGTTAGATCATCATTTCAAGGAAGCGTCAGAGGAATTTGAACGTGCACTTCACCATTTAGATCAAGCGGTTGAGTTGGACCCTCAAGGACCCATGGCGCAAAAAATCAAAATCATTAAACAGAAAATTCGAGAGGCCCAGCAAAGTCTGGCTCAAGGCCATAGCCTTCCTCCTCACATGTTGGACGATCTTCGTCAAGAGTTGCAATCCGTTATGCCTTGATTGAGTCGTTCAAATAGCCCGCCGCCGGTTGCGTTCTTTATTGTTTTCAGCCCCATCTTATTATTCCGGATTCGTCCATTTCTGATCATCCCTTCGTCGGTGCCTTATGTGGATGTAAGCGTCCTGGCAGGAAGACGTGATAGGACTCATCCCATAAAAGAGCCCTCAATTGTCCGGACAATTGAGGGCTCAGGTTTGTTCGCAACCCTGATGGCTTTTAAAAAGGTTTAAGCCGTGACAGCCTGCTTTTTCCATGCTGCCAACATGCGTTCGATGCGTAAGCGCACAACCAGATCGGGGTCTTTCATCAAGGGTTTGATCGCCTCACGGCCACGAGGATCTCCGATTTTTTCTAGCGCGGCTGCTGACGAGAGTCGGATGAACCAGTCAGGGTCTTGCAAGCGTTCGATCAATAAATCCACGCAACTGGCATCCTTAATTTCTCCGAGAGCCAGGATGGCCTGTTTTCTAATCACTTCATCTTGATTCTTGAGGCATTCGAGTAACCGTCCAACAGCGGGTTGTCCAAGTTCTGCAAGCGCCCAGGTCGCATCGTCCTTAAATTCATCATTGTGAAGCATCGAAATTAACGGATCAAGGACTCGTTCATCATTGATCTTCCCCAACGCTTTGATCACTGATTTCCGAGCATCGTAGTCTCGTATATAGCGAAGGAGAAGGTCCACGGCTGGTGACCCAATCATGGCAATGGCTTCAACTGCGGCATCCCGAACCTGCCAATCCCCGTCTCGAAGGCACCGAACGAGAGGCTCGACACAGCGTTCATCGCCCATTTCGCCAAGGGTAATGACTGCTTCACGTCGGACGACCCATTCGGAGTCATTTAAGAGATCGATCTGAATATCGATTTCATCTTTAACCTGCTCTTCGACCAACTCTTCTTCTGGTTCAACGCCTTCTTCGGTTTCAGCAGAGGCGACGGTGTCGGCTGTTTCTTCATCTGCTTCTGCCGTGATGGCTTCTGAGACTTCATCCACTAGTTCGTCTTGAGGCAGGGTTGTCTTACCTTCCAGCGATACAAACTCCTCCGTTTGATCTGAAAATGCATCATCGATATTATTTTGGTCGTCTCGCATCACTTAATTCCTCCACATTCTCTTCAGGATCGATTGCAGAACCTTAGGCCTCTGCCCCGACTTTCTTTGATTTTCGGTGTTCCTCTCGCCGCTTAGCGGTTCGGACCTTCCGTTGCACCCGTCGTAATCGTTTTCGTAATGACCGAATGGCTGAATCTCCCTCAGGATTGTCGCTACTGGCTAGGGATTTCGTGACCTTGGCTTTTAGAGAGGTTGCGTCCTCCTGAAGTGATCGTCGTTTAGCCATATGATTATGCTCTCCTTACACTAAAAATTTGATTGACGAATAGTGGTAAAGTTACCTTCTACCACATTGAGTCTAGTCAAGGGATTTGAATGGTGTCAACGGGGAACCGTCATTATTGGCAGGGGTAAGGCTTTTCTCAAAAAAAAACCCCCGCCGGTCAAGCCCAGCGGGGGTTTTCATGAAGATACCTACTACTATTATTTGCAGAAACTTCTTTCGTACGCAATGATCTTCCAGGCTTCTTCTTCGTTGATAGTGGCTGGGACTAAGGGAACCATGCCTGTGCCCGGGCTACCATTCTTGATGACCCACATGAGTTCGCCATCTTTCCGTTTCTTGTGAAATTTACAATTGGTGAAATCGCGGGGACCCGGATTTAAGACGGCTCCTGCCGGACCTTGCCCATTGCCTTCTTTGCCGTGGCAGTTAATGCAAGTCCCTTTTCCCTCATACAAAGCTTTTCCTTCCGCTACAATCTCAGGCGGAGCATCTTCGGCCTTGGAGTATAAGTCTGTTTTATCTTTTTTAGCTTCACTCCGTTTATCAGCGGGAACACGGGATGGTAAAGGATCTTTTTCTGGTCCGGCAATGGCCAAGCCCGTGGTCAAAAACATGGCAGCGGTTAAGGTTCCAAGCACTTTCATCGAAAACGTCATGTAAGCCTCCTAGGTTAAACAGAGTTGATGAGACCGTAAAAAGCATGAGGGTGCATTATCGCTTCCCCTTTTTTCTTCTTCGGAGTGGTGCCGTTTGAAGGCACCTAACTTATTCATAATCATAACATATTTATAAGATAGGTTGCCTTTAGGCCACCCAAACTCCGTCATCATATCAATCACTTTTTTAGACTGTCAAGAAGGTGAATGTGATTGTGGACATAAGATTGACGAGCCACTCCACTCGAACATTTGAGAATGGTGCAATAGCCAGGAATAAGGTTTTATAACCTTTATCAAGAAAATAACGCGAGTGCGAATTTAGGGAAATTTTGGAAGGTGACAGGGAGGAAGATTATGTGGAGTCCTTGGCATTCGTTTTGTGAGATCAGGGCTTCAAGCGAATGTCTCTGACCACCTGACCTGGCTTTCCAAATGGTCCTTGTGGCTCTCCATTAAGGCGGATGACCACCCCGGCAGCGTTCCCTAGTGTAAGCAAGTATTGTGTATTCGCCTTCCAGGTGCTTTTTTGTCCCGGTTGTAATAGGGCCTCATGCGGATCCTGATTATCAGACTGCACTACCACCCAAGTCAGTTGAGTGGCTTCGATTTCCAGGACCAGGGTTCCATCGGTCCCTGCGGTCTTCTCAGGAATGGGAGAAGCAGGCAAGGTCGGGGATATCGGTCGAGGCTCAGGGGGTGGCGGCGAAGGTGTTATACCGGATGGGGGAGGAGAAGTGAGCTGTAGTTCCTCGGTGTGGACAGGGGCTTCTGTTGAAACACTGGCGGGTAATTCTTCGATGGGGGTTGCGGGCTCGAGTATGACTTCCTTCTGGATCTCATTGCTGGGTAAAGAGGTTTCGAATTCAGATGCGGGTGGAAGGGGTTCCTGCTGATCGGGTAGCAGATAAAAGAGAATTCCACCAAGGGCGAGAAACAGTATGACCACAAAATTCCAATTGAATCGTTTACGATGGGCTGCTTGTAAGGTGACTTGAATGTGTTGTTCCTCTTCTTGGGTGCGATCGTAGAAATTGCTAGAGGAGGTTAGGAAAAGCTGAATGGCATTTTCTTCATCCAGTCCCAACGCACGTGCATATGAACGAACGAATCCTTTGACGAACACTTTGGCCGGTAGGCTTGCGAAATCCTCCTCCTCAAGTGCGTGAAGGTGGTGTTGTTGAATGCGAGTTCTGGAAGCGATCTGCTCCAAAGATAAACGTTGTCGTTCCCGGGTCTGTCGGAATAATCCCCCAAGAGTTTCCATGGCGTTATCCTGAATGGGAAAGGCCTTTCCGGTATTCATGTGATTGACTTGTCATGGGAAGGCACACGTCATGTAAAAGGTGTGCCTTCCGAAATCCTGAGTCCTATGACAAATCTTCAAAATGAGTCAGATGTTTAAACGATGTAAATCGCTTGTCAATTTCTTCGCGGGTTAAATGCCTCAGTCGGTCCAGGCTGAATTCCTCCACATTGAAGGACGCCATGACACTTCCAAAAATGATGGCCTGTCGGAGCCCAGCTTGGGAGTAATTTTCTGTAGCAGAAAGGTACCCCATAAAGCCGCCGGCAAAAGTGTCGCCTGCGCCGGTTGGATCCTTTACCGCTTCCAGCGGATAGGCTGGAGCCCCGAAAATTTCCTGTTGATGAAACATTAAAACGCCATATTCTCCGCGTTTAATAATCAGGGTTTTGGGACCGCGCGATAAGATCCGTTTCGCCACCTGGACGAGATTGGCGTCATTGCCCAATGCACGGGCCTCTCCGTCATTTATGACGAGAATATCGATATGTTCAAGAACTTTCCATAACGCTTCCCTCTTCCCCTCAATCCAAAAGTTCATGGTATCGCAGGCCACGATAGATGGGCGCTTCACTTGGTTCAGGACATCCAGTTGTAATTCTGGATCGATGTTGCCCAGAAACAAGGCGGATGGCGTGAGGTAGCTGTCGGGAATTTTCGGGCGAAACGTTTCCAGAACATTGAGATGAGTTTCCAGGGTTTGAGCTTCGTTGAGTTGATAGGAATATTCTCCCCGCCAGCGAAAAGTTTTTCCAGGTCGTTGTTCTAATCCGTCCAGATTGATACCCCGACTGTGCAGAAAATCGAGATGTTCTTTTGGAAAGTCTTCACCAACGACCGCAATGAGATTCACATCTGTAAAAAAACTGGCCGAAGTGGAAAAATACGTGGCGGATCCTCCCAGCACATTGGAGGCTTCGCCAAACGGCGTTCGTACAGAATCAAAAGCAACGGATCCAACTACTAATAAATTACCCATAATGATTAGGCCCTTTTTTTGGAGTGTAGGGTGGTCGATAATAAATGACGCCGTAACAGAAGCTGATACCGCTTTCGCAAGGCCGGACTGATTCGATTGAGCGGAGTGATGACGGCGTGTTCCAATGCGGTCTGACAAGAGCAAGGTCCAAGATCTTTTGCAAGTTCTAGCGCGTGCCGCAAAACGATTTTAGCGGTTTCGACATTTTGATGCATGATAGATAAAATGGCTCCAACGGAAACCGCATCTTCCGTCTCGTGCCAGCAATCATAATCCGTGACCAGCGCAAGTGTGGCATAGCAAATTTCGGCTTCACGAGCCAATTTGGCTTCTGGAATATTTGTCATCCCGATGACATCAACGCCCCATTGCCGGTAGAGAAACGATTCTGCTCGACTGGAGAATTGTGGGCCTTCTATGCAGAGGTATGTTCCCGGACGGTGTACCGTAACGGAGACTCCAAGGCTAGCCTTTTCTAACACACTCGATAGGGTCCCACACAGGGGATCTGCAAAAGCCACATGTGCGACAATCCCCTGGTCGAAAAACGTATTGGCACGTTGAGTGGTTCGGTCAATGAATTGATCAGGTAGGACAAAGTCCCCCGGTCGAATGGATTCCTTCATGCTTCCCACCGCACTGATGGAAAATATCCGCGTTACACCAAGGGCTTTGAGGGCATGAATATTTGCGCGATAATTTATGGCGGAAGGTAGCGTGCGGTGCCCTCGACCGTGACGAGCCAAAAAGGCGACTCGCATGCCATGCAAGGTTCCCAACATAATGGCGTCAGAAGGCTTCCCAAACGGGGTGGCCATCCTGACCTCTTTGAGATTGGTAAACCCGTCCATTTCATATAATCCACTGCCTCCGATAATCCCGATTTGTGCTTTTTGGGTACGTAAAGAGGGCCGTTTAGTCTTCGCTTCCTCGTTCTCCGTCATGTGAAAGGGTCTCTCTGTTTAAAGGGGAAAGGCATGTGGTTTTGGTGGAATGCTGATTTGACCCCAACTAACGGGGAGTCTTTAGGTCTCAACGGAACGAAATTTCCCGCATTCTATCATGAATGGTCCTGTATGGTTAACCCGACGATTGAGTGGATTTTAAATGGGACGTTGCTTCCGCAGGAAGGGGTAAATTTTCGAAGGTAGAGAGAAACTGATTGATATGGTCCACGATTTTGGCGGCCGCTCGATCAGGGATGTCTGACTCATCCAATGTTATCCACTGGATCTCAGATTCTTTCTGAAACCAGGTCATTTGTCGTTTGGCGAAGTGACGGGTATCGCGTTTTAATAATCGCACAGCCTCTTCATAAGAATAGTTCCCTGCTAAAAATCCTGAAAATTGTCGATAGCCCAGCCCTTTCATGGAACCGAGTTCTCGAGGAAATCCTTGCTTCATGAGGGAATGTGTTTCTTCCACAAGCCCTTTTTGAATTTCCCAATCGACGCGGGTTTCTATTCGCTGATAGAGGGTCTGGCGTTTCATGGTGAGCCCAATGAATAAATAGGGATATGGCGCTTCGTCAAATCGGTGTTGTTGCTGGATGACCGATAGGGGCGCGCCAAGAATGCGATACACTTCAAGGCCGCGCTGGACCTTGGGCTGGTCATTGGGATGTAGCCGTTGTGCGAGTTCGGGATCCACTTGTTGAAGCTTTTCATAAAGAAAAGCGGGTCCCTGCAATTTGGCTTCTTGGGCTAATTCACTCCGAATCAGCCAATTAGCCGGTGGACCAGGGCAAAGACCCCGTAAGAGGGCTCGGATATAGAGCCCGGTACCTCCGATGACAAGAGGCAGGAGACCCAAGCGATGCAGGCGGGCAATGTCTAGGATAGCGTGACGCCTGAAGTCACCGGCGTTAAAGGATTGGTCGGGATCGACGAGATCAATTAACCGATGCGGAATATTTTGTTGCTCGGCTAATGAGGGTTTGTCGGTGCCGATGTCCATGCCACGATAAACCTGTCGTGAGTCTGCCGTTAAAATTTCCGTGTTGAGAATTTTAGCGACTTCAATTCCGATACGGCTTTTTCCGATTGCGGTGGGTCCCGCAATGGCGACGACGGGTTTCCATGCTGAGATGATGTCGGCTTGTTTCATGAACCATCAACGAATGAAAATTATTTTAATGGACGGGCAAATATGGTGTGCAAATCTTCCAAGGAATGTCGTACAGCCACTCGCCTTCCGTGAGGACAAGTCATGGGAAAATTTTCCTGTGCCCAGTCCTGTAAAAGGATGGTGATTTCAGGTTGCGTCATGGGTCGTCCGGCTTGAACGGCACTTTGACAGGCCATGGTAGCCAGAATGGGTTTAATCGTGTTGTCCAGCAGATCTGTTGATTGCCATTCTGAGAGTTCATCCAACAATTCCAGGACCAAGGGACCAACGGAAATATTTCCTAGTATGGCTGGGATGGCTCGCACCACATACGATGTGGTGCCAAATCGCTCCACCTCCAATCCCGCCTGACCCAGGAGGGGCAGCCATTCTTCCAATAATTCTCCCTGGTGTGGCAGAAGTTCAACCGGCTCAGGAATGAGTAAGGGTTGTTGAAGAATTTCTTTTTTCTTCCATGACCGAAGCAGTCTCTCAAAACGAACCCGTTCATGGGCTGTGTGTTGATCGACGATGAATAGGTCTTGATCGATTTGTCCGAGAAGATACGTGTGATGAATCTGCCCAAGAGGATAGACATCGTATGGCTGCTCTCTGTCCGTATAGATAGCAGGCGGTTCCTGGACAAATAGAGAAAGAGTGGGATGTCGATTGGTGCCGCCCCCAGGGAATACAGAAACAGGCTGGAATGGAGCCGGGGCGACGGTGAGTGACCCAGATGATGGCCTGGCAGAATGAGGAATTGGGCCAGTCTTTTCCTTTTGTTCATCGGCGGGGCTATCGGATGAGGGGTGCGTGAAAAAGAGAGCTTTGATCCCACGAAGAACGCTTGTATGAATGAATTCTGGATGGGAGAAGCGAATCTCCCGTTTCGTCGGGTGGACATTGATATCGATTGACTGGGGATCAAGATGGATAAATACAGTAAATTGTGGATGTTTCCCTTTTGGTAAAAATGATCCGTAGGCTTCAAGCACCGCATGGGATATGGTCGAATTTTTTATAGGGCGTCCATTGACAAAAATTTCCTGTGGCGCACGAGACGCCCGTGCATGGTGAGGACTGACCGTATACCCCGTGAGTTGAAATGAACCAGCGTTATAGGTGACGGGGAGAAAGCGCTCAAGGAAGTCTGGTCCGTAGATCTGTAATAATCGATCTTGCAGCGAGGACACGGCGGGGTACTCCAGCACCTTATGGTTCTGGTGGCGTAATCGAAAGTGGATCTCTGGATGCACGGCTGCCGCCTGTTGGACGACATAACAGATTTTAGAAAATTCAGTGGGAACGGTCTTGAGAAATTTCAGCCGTCCTGGAGTATTAAAAAAGAGATCACGCACCTCCACTTGAGTGCCTTGAGGTCCGGTATAGTCTTGAACCTCCCATGTCACGCCTCCCGTGGACTGTGTTTGGGTGCCAAGCGTGCTATCGCGTGGAACGGTCTTCAAGCAAAAATGAGAAATGGAGGCAATGCTGGGAAGAGCTTCCCCTCGGAATCCCAGCGTCATGAGTGTCAAGAGATCGTCTTCGGATCGAAGTTTGCTGGTTGCAAAACGTTGACAGGCCAGTTGGGCATCCATTCGCGTCATGCCTGTCCCATTATCGATGACGCGAATGACACGTCGACCACCTTCTTCGACCTCTACGGTGATCAACGTGCTGCCAGCATCCAGGCTGTTATCGACCAGTTCCTTCACCACGGAGGCTGGTCGTTCAACCACTTCTCCTGCGGCAATACGACATGACACGCTGTCTGGAAGGATTTGAACTTTTCCAGTTACGGTCGAAAGCATGGGTTTCCAAGCACGGGGTGATTAGGGTGAACAATAGATTGCGAAGACTTGCGGAGAATCAAGACAGCCCAGATTTTTTTAATTGTTCCTTCGCTTGGGTGGATTCTGGTGAATCTGGGTAATCTTGGATGATGGAGTTCCACAGTTCCTGAGCTTTTGATCGTTGATCGATTTCAAGCATAATCTGTCCGAGCTTGTACAAAGCGTGGCTCCGATATTTACTGCTTGGATAGCGGCTGATGACTTGCTCTAGGGCTTGCTTGGCAGGGTCATACTGTTTTTGCACGTAGAACGATTCCCCAAGATAGTAGTAGGCCTGAGGTGTTAAGGTAGTCGAAGGATAATTTGTGACAAATCGTTGGAATTCCACCGAGGCCCGTTCATAATTTCCGTTGAGGTAAACTTTATAGGCTGACCGAAAGGCCGATGCCTCGTTTTCCGCTCCCGCGCTTCCTTTAGGAGAGGTAGGTGATGCGGGGATTCCTGTCTGGGTTGCTTTCGGATCGGAAGAAGGGCCTGTGGGGTTAGGAGTCGTGACTTCAGGGGATTCTGACACAGATCGAGGTTGATGGATCACATTGTCTATTCGGCTTTCCAGAGCCTTTACCCGAATGGACATGTCCTGATCACGGCGTTGGGTGGTGGAGCGGGTTTGTTCGATTTGTTCTCGGAGCAGAGTACTGGTCCGTTCGAGCTTTTCCAGAAGGTGTCGAGTATCCAGACTGGCTTCTTCTTCTGTTTTGATGAGTTCCCCCACTAAGAAATCATGTTCGTCCAATTGTGATTCAACCGTCTCCATCCGGTCGAGAATTTGTTGTTCCTGCTTGTGGGACGCTTCCTGTTGGATGATGAGGGTTTGGACTTGTTTCTGGATGTCAGTCAGGTTGGGTTCGGTTGCGCAACCCCATCCGCCCGTGAGGGCTAAACCAATAAAGATGGCCATATTGGAAAATTTTGGAGTCATGAAATTCCGGCTTCGGCAACAAATAATGTCTGAAATCAGGGAGTCAGTTCCCTCAGCCTAATATCTTATCAATTGCCATGGAGTTTAGACAAAGGGGTCTTTGACAGTATAAAGGTATAGTCGGCCTTTCTTTGAGAATATTAAGTAATGATATACCCTATTTTTGGGGTTTGGGGCTTTGCAAGTGATTGACTCTCTGGGCCAATTGGCCTAGACGATCTTCATGCTGGTCCACCCGCTCGCCTAATTTGGTCCCAATGGTATTAATCACATCGCGCAACTTATTAACGGTTTCTGTTAACTGATTAAGGTGAGTCAGATTGTTTTGTGAGGTATCAGCGGTTCCCTGGACCTGTTGGAAAGAGGTCATGGCTCGATTCAGCCGATGTTCCTGGCTTTCAATTCTAGCATTCAACTTCGTACTGACATTTTCCAATGCTTGGGCAACCGATTGAATTCCGCTGTTGACTTCTTGGAGGTGGGTATTCGTCATCTGGGTGTCAGAGTCAATTTTCCCCACCAGCCCAGATTGATGAGTCTCCAGGTCTTTTAATCGTGAGCCAATGCGCTCGACCGTCTGGTTGAGCTGATCGGCAACCTGACTGACCGCCTGCGCTTGTTGCTTTTGGTCCTGGACATCTCGCTTCAACTGTTGGATTTGTTGAACCGACTGATTGAGTGTTTGTCCTGTTTCTTCTTGTTTGGCCAGGCGACTGGAGAGGGATTGCCTGGTTTGGTCAAGTGCTTGCGTAATGGAGGTGAGGCTGGCATTTACCTCGGCTAGATGGGTTGAAGTTTTTTGGGTATTGGATTGAAGCTGTTCGGTCAGTGCGGTTTGGTGGGATTCAATCCTATTCATGCGTTCCGAAATTCGTCCCGCTTGTTGAATAATTTCATCTCCGCGTTTCCCGAGTAAACTTCCCATGACTTCCTGTGCTTCGCGAAGCTTAAGAACTGATTGGGATAGATCCTGCACGTGGGAGGCATCCGCTTGCACGTGCGTTCCCAGTGCTTCCATATCTTTTTGTAAGGAGTCAATCTGCTCTAATATTGGGCCTTGGTTGGCATTGATATCGGCAACTAACCCCGCCATAGAGGCTTTTACGTCTTGTTCCAGATAGGAACGAAGGGCTTGGGTATCGGCGGTAAGTTTTTCTTGCAGAGTCGTGACCTGGTTTTCCAGTTGAGTGATTTGTTGTGATTCCTCTTCGAGTCTGGCATTGAACAACTCTCCGGATTTCTCTAGACCTCTCTGAACCTGGACCATCGAAACAGACAAATTTTCTGTGCGAGATTGCACGGTTTCCAGGTCTTGCCGTTGTCCTGACAAATCTGTTTGGACCTGTCCAATCGTCGCTCCGAGGCTGGTCAGCGTTTCCTTGAATTGGGTAAGGGAATTCTGAAATTCGCCCATGTTTGTGGTTAACGCTGAATTGTTTTCATCCACCTGTTGGGCGAGGTTTGTATTGTGGGTTTTTACCGTTTGGAGGTCTTCCCCATGTGTTTGAATTGTTGATTGGATCGATTGGACGTCAGATTTCAAAGCGCCTGTTTGGTTGGTAAAGTCTTTTTTGAGGTCCTGGATACTTTTTTCAGTTTCTTCAAGTTTTCCATATAAACTCGCCACATCCTTTTCTTGGAGGAGCGTGGCTTTTTGATTAATAGAAGCCAGATTGCCCCGTGTTTTTTGCGCTTCCTCATTCATCTTGATGAGTTGTGCCTTGGTTTCATCAACTTGTACGCCAAGGGTCTTTTTTTCCTCTTTGATCTTGGCAATTTGTTGTTCTAAATCCTTTTGAATTCGGGCAAGATCAGCTTGTTGAGCCACGCAACCCGTACCCAATAAACTACAGACGCCATAGACCACTATCCAGTTGAAAGAAAAAGACGATGTCCACAATCTTGAAACATGTTGCAAGGTCCGCCCTATATTCACTCTGGAATTATCCCTCCATGCTTTCCGAAAACTGATCGATTAAAAGGAGTTGCTAATTTTGAACAAGCAAATGGCCCCGTCGATTCAATTGGTAGCACACTTCTGTCGTGTCCTGGCAAAAGGGCTTGTCTTTGCCATAAGAAATGACAGTCAATCGCGAAGGATCGACCCCCAATTGAGAAAGGAAATCCCGAACAGCCATGGCTCGTTTTTTTCCGAGCACCATGTTATAAGCCTGCGTTCCACGCTGGTCGGCATGTCCTTCAATAATTAACAGTGCGGAGGGATCGTTGGTGAGCCAGGCCATGTCCCGTTGGAGGGAATCCTTGGCTTCTGCGGTGAGAGTCCAACTATCAAAATGAAAAAATACATCTTCTAAGCCGGCGGATACTGTGGCCAATTCTTCCTCTTGAATCTTCTCCAACTGCTCTCGAATGATTTCTGACGGTTCAGCTTTCGCTACTTGAAAGGTTTCAGGAATTGGTTCCGTGTCCTTTGGCAAATTCGAAAGATCATTTTGGAATTCCGTCTGGGAGGTAAAGGGAGACGTCCCTGTTGGGTCGTGAGGTGAGCCGTTCATACTTGAAGAGCTGGATTGAGTTGAGATGTCATTTCCATCGTTTAAGGGTGTCGGTGAGCCGGTATTGCTTTTCTCAATTCCGGAGTCTTGCTCAGAGGGGATTCCAGCTTGAAGATTCTGCTTGAACGATTCATCCATGTGGTTGGGATCGTAACCAAAATTAGGAGGTTCAACCGGAGCGGGTGGTTGAACCGGAGCGGGTAGTGGAACCGCCTCTGCCTGAACTTCATCGGTGGAAGTACCTTGCCCCGACAGGGGGGATTCATCAACGGAGGTTCCTGCCAGCCCCGCCGTATCAGTGCCTGACGCGGATGCCCCGGTTTCTTCGCCTGGGGAGCCGGAAGCGGTGGAGACGTGGATCCGTTTTTCTCCACATCCCGAAATGCTGAGGAGTGAAAGACTGAGAATGCCAAGTAGTGAA
Organism: Candidatus Nitrospira neomarina; assembly: GCF_032051675.1. Classification (NCBI taxonomy): domain Bacteria; kingdom Pseudomonadati; phylum Nitrospirota; class Nitrospiria; order Nitrospirales; family Nitrospiraceae; genus Nitrospira; species Candidatus Nitrospira neomarina. Next base: position 3,272,668 of record NZ_CP116968.1, on the reverse strand, counting down.
ATCATATGAATGGCTGGGCGCATCATGGAACGACTCCTTTTTTTGACTATCACGGTTGGTGTCTCGTTAATTATGGTTGAAACGGCGACCAGGAGGGAGAGCTGAGATGTTCGCCTGCCGATGAAATTTTCTCCAATCCTGCCCCCTCGCTAGTGATGATGTATAATTGACTCTCTCCTCTTCGAATCGAACTAAAAACAATATGGCGTCCATTTGGAGCCCAGGAAGGCGAGTCATCTATACTTTGCCCGTTGGTGATTTGTTTCCGCTGTTCCCCATTCGGACTGATGCGGCATAATTTAAATCCCTCGTTTGGTATTCGACACACATAAACGATCCAATCTCCTTTTGGAGACCAAGCTGGCGCCGCGTTATAGTCTCCATCATAGGTTAATCGACGGGCGTTCAAGCCATCGGCATCCATGATGTAAATTTGGGGGCGGCCTCCCCGATCTGAGGTGAAGGCCAGATGCCGCCCGTCGGGAGACCATGACGGGGACAAATCTGCGCTGTTATGGGAGGTTAACTGCTTCACGCTTCTACTGTCCAATTCTATCTGATAAATGTCCGAGTTGCCATCTTGGGCCGCGGAATAGGCTATAGATTTTCCATTAGGAGCAAAGGTGGCGGTAATGTTCAGACTGGCTGGCGACACCAACACCTCCTCCCGACCCGTAGCCAGCTCCCTTTTTATAATCAGTTGTTTCCGGTCCCGATATGCGGTGTAAATGAGGGATTTCCGGTCCGGAGCCCAGGTCGGCATGAGGTTTAAATACCCATCAGCGGTAACCTGTTGCGGATTATATCCATCGTAATCCATGACGAAAAGCTCTCGTCCATTCTCCTTTTGACCCACAAATGCGATTTTCGTTCTTGCAATGCCCTGCTCGCCGGTATACCGATAAACCAGTTCGTCCGCCCATCGGTGAGCCATTAAGCGAGTGAGGGTTTCTGTCGTTTTAAGGGAAAAATACCGTTTTCCGGTCAACACATCCTGTTGTCCGGGATCAAATGCGCAGGCATCAAGGATGAGTCCTTGAACACCGCTCGACGTCCCTCCTACACCTATTCTCCCCCAGGTAGAGACTGTCACCTTTTGGAAGTGCGGAGCCAAATTTGAAGAAAGACTCATGCATTTATTGTCAGAAAAATCCCCTTTGGCAGGAGGTAATTCAGCTATTGAAAATATTTGTGAGCGTTTGAGATCCGCTTTTAGGACCGAAGCGACTTGGGACTCGAGGTCTGCTGAAAGGCCGGTATCTTGTTGAACGGGCGAGAACCCCATTACCCAAATCGGGATTTTCTGAAACTCTGAACGTGTGGCTTTGAGATCCGCTTCCTCCCCATGAAGAGAGGCCGGTGAGACGGAAATAACAGAAAAGGCGAGAAGAGCCAGAATGGCATACAAAGGGTTGAGTGCTTTCTTCATAATATAGCTGGTGTCCTTCTAATCTTTTTTGATGAATCGAAATCGTACTTCGAAGAATGGATCGGATATGTCTGGTGGAAAAGGTGGTAATGGGTTCACGGCAGATACCGCCCGTTTGGCTGCGGAGTCGTAGTTCCCGTTTCCAGAACTTTCATCAACGTGAATATTAGAAATTTCTCCAAATCGGGATATGCGGAATTTGAGGACCACCACCGGAGGGTTTGTGACCAGTGGAAGGGCTCTCCACTCGTGATCAATTCTGTCCTCGACCATGGCTAAATATTTGTTTTTGCCGGGAGAAGCCGGAGACGACGATTGGCCTGGTTTTGAGTTGGTCTGCACCTCGAGCCGTTGGAGCCGTTCCTTGATCGATTCTACGGGTGTGACATTGGGAATAGATAATTTTGCAATTTGTTGATCTATTTCCGACTGGACTGGCTCGGTTGATGTGGAAGAAGAGGGCAATGGTTGTTGAGAGGATGGTGCAGGTGGAGACGATTGAAAATTTGGGACTCTAGCTTCTTCCAATAATTGCTTCATCATATCTGACATTTTCTCACGTTGGGGAGCTTTTTCCAGTGGTGGGGAGGGAGAGATTTGGGCTAGTTGAGGAGGGGAGACTTCAGGGACGAAAGGCTTTTCCTGTTTTGGTGTAATGGTTTTGTGCTGTTTTTTGATTTTTGGCGCAGGTGTCGGAACGGTTGGGATGGTTCGTTTGAGAGATTCCTCAAGATTGTTTAATGGAGAAGCGTCGTTGGGTTTTCTTTCTTTCTTGGATGTGCTGAATGGGGTTACCGAACTCAATTCCGGTAGCACAGGAGCTAGCTTGACAGTTGGTTCAATTTTAGAAATCTGAGGTTGTGATTCCGAACCTTGAGGCTCGGGAGGAACTGTTGTTGGGGGCGCAGCCTCTTTAAGAGTTGGCGCTGGAGTTGGAGCAGGTTTGGGAATGACTAAGGGTTGTGAGGGATGTAAGCGTTCCGGGCGTGAAATTTGTGGAGCAATAGGGGGCATTCGAAGGTTTTCAAACAACGGTGACTCGTCATTCGAGGAAGGTTGTTCGTTTATGGGGGGCGGGGGTGTTGGTGAAGTCATTTCTTGTTTGTGAGGCATCACGATTGAGCCAACGGCTCCTTCCATGAATTCCAATAATCGCTCGGAGGCTTTTGGGACCGGCAAAGGAGGAAGGGGGGGGTCTATTGGTTGCGTCTTTGTTGGTTCTGTTTTTTTTGTTGGTTGGGATTTTTGTTGGGATGGTGGTGGAGGAGAAGATTTTTTTTGGCTTGGAGCCGGAGCTTGTGCCTCCGGTACAGAAATAAGAGTGACATCGATGGCTCGAAGAGGTTCCTCAACTGTCGATGGAAATCGTAGGAACAGGGCCATCATGATGACGACAGCATGGAAGAGACCTGAGGTGGCGAGTCCCCAACGGAATGAGGCATCTTTTTGAGAAACGTCAGTAGAGAGCCCCAGGGAAATTAAACTTGGGGATTCAGCATGTCCCATTGGTCAAACGCTTAGCGGGAAATCCCGATGGTCTCATCCTCGATTAGAGTTTCAGTCTTCGGGCCGGTAATCATTCCGAGACGTTCAATTTTGGCCCCTTTTACCTCATCCATGACCTGTACAACAGTTCCATATGGAACCGTTTGGTCCGCTCGCAGATACACTGAAATCAAGGGATTTAAGGTTTTGGCTTCTTGAAGCTTGGCTCGTAAATCGACCAAACTAATCGTGTCATTGCCGAGGGATAACGTGTGATCTCGCTGAATTGTCACAATCAATCGTTCTTCGGCTTTGATATTGTTGGCCGTTGTGGTTGGGAGGTTAATGTCTAAGCCCCGATGCAACATCGGGGCGGTAACCATGAAAATCACCAAGAGAACAAGTACGACATCGACGAGAGGAATGACATTGATTTCAGAGAGAAATTGCCGAGGCTTTGATCCACTATTCATCGGGTTACTTCCACCTCATAGGCTTTTTCCGCTTCTTCTATTGTATTGAGAAATTCAATTGTAAACGCCTCGACCCTGAAGGACATTCTTCGAATTCTAGAGAGAAAATAGTTGTAGGCCATCACAGCAGGAATTGCGGCAAATAGCCCAGCAGCAGTGGCCACAAGTGCTTCAGAGACTCCAGGAGCAACTGCGGCAATGCTCGCTGAACCTTGAAGCCCGATTTCATGGAAGGCATTGATAATGCCCAAGACGGTTCCGAGGAGACCAATAAATGGAGTCAGATTTCCTGTGGTCGCCAGAAAAGGTAAATACGCTTCCTGTTGGCCGATTTGGTTTTGGATGATGTATTGAGCGACTTTTTCCAAATACTGACGGTTAGGGGAACGCTCTGCCTGTTTTGGGTCCATGGAAGGTCTCGAGGTGAAGAGATCGGAGGATTCTGGCAGGCGGTCGGTAATGCCCAAATACACCACTGAGCTTGGGCTGTAAGTTAATGTTTGAGCCTGACTTCTTAAGGTGTGCTGGTCGATGGGATTTTGTTCATACAATTGTAGAAATTGTGATTCTTCCTGTCGAATGCGACTAAATCGCCTGAATCTATTCACGATGATTCCCCACGAAATCACGGAAAAAGTTGACAGGATAAAAAGAATAACAATTGATAGCAGGCCCAACGACCCAAAGAACTCAGAGGGATTGGCAGCAAAGGTCATAGCTTGTTTTTCGACCTCCTCTAGGCTGATCAGAATCTAAACAGGGGATAATTGATACAGAAATAAACCACTGCGAGATGAGGTATGGCGGGGCCGACGGGATTTGAACCCGCGACCTCCAGATTGACAATCTGGCGTCCTAAACCTAGCTGAACGACGGCCCCGAAAATTTTTTTGATCTTGGGCAAATAGCCCACGCATTCATTCAAAGAGGAAATGGAGTCGATGAAGAATTTCGTAATATATCAGATCAAGAAGACTATAAGCCAAAAAAATATTTGGTAGGCGGAACAGGGATCGAACCTGCGACATCTGCCGTGTAAAGGCAGCGCTCTGCCAGCTGAGCTATCCGCCTAAAAATAAAAGACTACAATTATTCTATTATAACAGTGAGTTAGACCTTGTCAACTCAAATGGAATAGTGTGGAATACTGTTTGACATGATCAGGGCACGTGGGTATAAGGCATCACGCCTAAATCAATGCGTCATTCCAGAAAAAAATGTGGTCGTCCTGTGACGAGAGGGAAAAATAATTATGGGATATAAAATTAAAGACCTCGGCAATAAGACTCCGATGGTGGAACCAGCTCAGTTTCTGTCCAGTAAAGAACGGTTTTTGTTTTTTGTCGAAGAGCACCGAGCTTTGGTGTGGGGAGGGATTTTTCTTGTTCTGGCGGTGATTGTGGCGATTGTGACATTGATTTGGCTCAATCAAAATAATCAAGAACATGCCTGGGAATTAGAAGGCCAGGCGCAAACGGTCTATTTGGATCGTCCTCTGGATGATGTCAAAAAAGGCCAAGAGAATATTCAAAAGGCTTCAGGCATGTTCAAAGAAATTCTTGATCAATTTCCAGGGACGCCTAGCGCGGGAGTCTCCTCTTTTTTATTGGGAAACAGTATGATTGAGGAGAAAAATTACCAAGGGGCGATAGATGTCTATACTTCATGGGTCAAGGAATATGGGCAAAATCAGATCCTCCTCGGATTAGTTCAGCAACGATTGGGGTTTGCCTATTTACTTCATGGCAATCGAGAGGCCGCCCTAAAAGCTTTTGACGCAGTGCTGGCCAATCCACATGCGTTAAATAAAGACCAGGTAGTTTTTGAGCTGGCCAAGATTGCAGAGGCGGATGAAAATATTCCTGAAGCGGTGGAGCAGTATAAAAAGGTTATCCAGGAATTTCCTTTATCTCCGTTTGCCTCGGAAGCCGCTCTCCGGGTGGAGGTATTAGCTCCAGAAGAAGCCAAAGATTTGCCTTCATCGGAAACAATTGAAATGGGTGGAACCGAGAAGAGCAGCCCTGAAAATCCAAAGGTTCAGGACAATGAAGAGGGAAAATAGTATGAGGTCAGTCGCTTAACCAGATGTGGTGGGTTATTGGCTAACCATTAACATGCGGCCAGCCTGGATAATGCTGGAAGAGAGGTTATTGAGTGCTCGCAAATCGTTCACACTCATACTAAATTGCCGGGCAATCGTCCATAAACTATCTCCCCTTCTGACTTTATACCATTTAGAGTTGTTTTTGTTCGAAGGGCTGACTGAAGGTTCCCCTTTTACGCGTAACCGATCTCCTGGATGAATGATATGGGTAGAGAGATTGTTCAGTCTCATCAGTGAATTAACAGATTTTCTAAATCGGGTGGCAATGCTTCCCAGAGAATCCCCGGAGCGAACGCGGTACCAGGTGATTTCAGAGTCAGCATCATCGTCACCAACCTCGCCACGAACCCGGAGTTTGGTTCCTACTCGTATTATATTGCTCCGCAAGTTGTTCATTTCTTTCAGCTGACTTACCTTCATTCTATATCGTTTGGCTACAACCGATAAACTCTCTCCTCGTCTGACCGTATGCCATTCTGTTGGTGGGGGAGGAGGTTGTGTCCAGACAGCGAGTGTCGGATGGAGTTCCTCAACAAGTGAGGCCATTCCTAGGGGTACCTTTAAAAAATAACCAGGAGCCGTAAGGCTGGGCACGATACTGCGTCGAAGTTCAGGGTTCAGCCGTTGGAGTTCCTCAACCGGAATCCCAGTTTGTTTGGTGACGGCCGAAAGATGAACGCGTTTCGTAATCAGGACTTCTTCAAATTCATGCCGATCACCGTCCGGAGTCGTGAATCCATAGGCTGTAGGATTTTGGGCGATAAGGGTTGCCGCAATAAAGCGAGGCACATAGTCTTTAGTTTCTCGTCTTATATGGCGTGACCGTCGAATCTTCCAAAAGTCACGGGTGCCCGTTTTTTTGATGGCTCGCGAAATCTTTCCGCTCCCCGCATTATACGCTCCCAGGGCCAGAGGCCAGGAGCCAAATTGGTCATATAAATCACGAAGATGATGAGCGGCAGCAACTGTGGATTTAATCGGATCCCGCCGTTCATCCAAATACCAGTCGACATCGAGGCCATACACACGCCCGGTCCCTTTCATAAATTGCCAGGGGCCGGAAGCACGGGATCGAGAAAATGCACGTGGGTTGAACCCACTCTCAACGAGTGAAAGATACATGAGTTCCGGCGGGAGACCCAGTTCATGAAAAACGGGTTCTACAAGATCTTGGTAATGATGAAAGCGGTCAAGATACGATTGAAATCGTTCATGAATTCCATACTGAAAATATTCAAGGTTTTTCTCTACGGAATCGTTCAGGACAAGGGGAATGGTGCCATATGTCCCAGATTTTTTCTGGTGGGGGGCTTCCCATGTTTGATCGAAGACTTTGGCAAATCGAGCTAAGGCAACTTGCGTTCGTTGCTCAGATGAATCAGCAGGGTAAAAACGTAATTTTGTAGAGGAGTTAATTGAAAATTGAGTTTGAGTGTCCAGGGCTTCAATCTTGTTCTCGTCAGATAAAAAAATCCGCTGGTCATGGGAAGCGTTAGATTCTTGAGAGACATCAACCACTGATAGGGGAGCAACCGGTTTTCCAGCATTAGAGGATTGAATCTGGGGTGCTGGGGTTTGAGCTAGGTCTTCCACAGAAGACTGGTTCGGGTCATTTTCGGTAGATAATCCTGGAATGCCTGGAGTGGTTTCATCAGTCTGACCTAGAAGAATAGACGATTGTTGACCGTTATGGATGGTGCTTGCCTCAGAGTTTTGAGTCTCAATTGAGGTCGCTGGTCGAGGGTAGCTATTCGCAATTGCATAATTAAACGTAAGAGTCTCAGTAGAATCCTTTGGAGGTAAAAAAGAGGTTTCGCCGCGGGTTGGTTGAGGGCAGAGAGTTAACGTGAACAAAGTCACACTGAAGCCAGCCAGTAAGGCGCGGGAAAAACCAGCAGCTCGCAGAGGCATGAAGGAGCGTTGAACTTGTAACGTTTTATCTAAGTGGCTCATTTTATAAGAGTTTTCGGCAAATCTGTGCACAACTTAATAGGCTACCTTCGTAAGGAAAAATTGTCAAACATATTCATCAAATTTTGGCATTGGTGCATGGATAAAAATATTGCATGAACCGCACCAAACAGTAAGTGTATGAAAAGAAGAAAAAAATATGGTTGGCCGGAGAATGAGAGTGGCGTTTTTATTCCAGTTGTTAGGCAAAAATGTCAACGATGAGGGTTGACCGGTAGGGCCAGAGTAAAATACCGGCCCCCTTCCTTATGCAATAACCTTTTCCCCTGCAATATCGTGAGGATATCCGTGATGGGCACGACAGTGTCTTCCTCCGATCCTGGAAAGGAGCAACTTTGCAAGGCTTTACGAATTTGTTCGACGGACTTGGGTTGCTCATTGCAAAATTCTAAGATGAAAGCATAGGGGCCTTCAAATCGTTCGCTCGTCGGAGTTAAGCCTCTCCCATCATAAACGGTGAGATAGCTCAAGGCTTTTGCAAAGAAGAGAAAGGGCCGATTAGAAGAGTGATATCTTTGTTTCCACTCTTCAACAAGTCTGACGAGTTCCTTATAGAGATGTGGATCGACTTTCCAATCGATTGTGTACTCAAAATCATAAGCGATTTTGTTGAGATCAACCTGCCGTTCGTCATACACATAGGCATAGGCTAAACCCGGTCCTGTTCGGCGAATACCATATCGTTCAGGCCATTTAAAATAAGGACTAAACCGTTCGAGCCAGAGTTTGGCCGTGGATTCTGGGGGTTGCAGGTGGATTAATGAGGGAATGAGTTCGATTTGTTGTAGGTAATCGTTATCTGTTTCCTGTGGAAAGCCCAATAATATATTCCATGATAGGTCGATATTGTAATATCGGCTCCATTTTAAGCATTCAATGTTTTGTAGCGGGCTGACTCCCTTATCCATTTCTTTTAGTTGCGCCAGACTCAAGCTTTCGATGCCCGGTTGCATGCATTTAACCCCACCCTTCGCCAGTGTCTGAATTTGACGTTTATTGAGATTGCTTTTCGTCTCCATAAACACGTCCAGGTCCACGTGTTCTTGGGCTAGTTGCCCGAAGACACCGTCCACATATTTCATGTCAATAATATTATCGACCAAGCGAAAACGGGTCGTGTCGTACCGGCTGGAAAGATAGTCCAATTCTGAAGCGACCTGAGCAGGTTTTTTTGCGCGGAATTCCATCGCTTGAGCATTTAAACCGCAAAAGGTGCAATGATGTTTTTCTCCCCACCAGCATCCGCGAGATCCTTCATAGAGTAGAATCCGATTCAATCCGGTGGATCCCTGTTTGGCTAATTCCTGGAGCTCTGCAAAATAATCGTCGTAATCAGGTGGGGGCGTTTCTGAAAACTTGGTGAAGAGGGTTTCCTGTGGAGTAAAGGTGATCTCTCCTTCCCGTCGAAAGGCCACACCGGGAGGAATATCCGTTTCATCGTCCAGGAGGATTCGTTGAACCAATGGAGGAAAGGCTTGTTCACCTTCTCCGATCACGACATAATCAATCCAGGGAAATGCCCGAAAATGTTCCAGCCCCATTTCTCCGTCGAAATTTGCCCCCCCAAAAACAATCCGAACATCGGGATATACGTCCTTGACCAATTTGGCCAGACTCAAGCTTGCGACATTTTGATCGAACGTGGAGGTAAAGCCCACCACGTCGAATTGACTCCAATCCACTGATGTCAGGCACCAGGTTAAAAATTGAGGAGCGATCGACCGGGCAATCTCTTCTAAATGACTGATCGAACAGCCGGCTTCCCGAGCCGTGTCTTCGAAGATGGGTTTAAACACGATAGGATATTCTCTGTGTTTCGGATTGTTCCGAAACAGGAGTGCAGAGAACAGCCATTCGCCAAATAGGCCACGTTTTTCGCATAAGATTTCATATAACGGTACCCCGATTTTATGGGCGAATTGGAGATTGAAATGATAGGTTTGGGTACCAATCCCTTGCGCTTTTAGTAAGGACGAAAGGGTCCCTAATTGGATCGAGGGAAATTTCGAATAACTAAATGGCATGGTCACCAGTGCGACCTTCGTTCCGAAAGATCGGAAATCGGTGGGGCCCTGAGAGGCCGCAGTCTGGGTTCCTTTTGCTTCGGAAGCGACCGGGTTGATCAAAATCGGGCTGGTGGCCATAAGAGCCTTCAATAGGCAGCAGGAAGGTGAAAGGCGCGATCAGCCTTGGCGGCTAAATAAAAATCACTTTCGGTAAGGCCTTGAATCTTGTGAGTCCAAATTTCTACCTTGCATTTGCCCCAGGCTAAATATATATCAGGGTGATGGCCCTCAAGTTCCGCCACATTCCCTACTCGATTCGTAAAAGCCAAGGCATCTGCAAAGTTGTCAAAAATATAGGTTTTCTCAATATGACCTTGAGCATTGAGCGCCCATCCCGTTTCTAATTGACCAAGCAGGTCCTGGATTTTTTGAGGTTCCAACGGAGGTACGCCCCCTCGACAAGGTACGCATGTGTTATCTGCTAGACTCATTTACTTCCTCCTTACAGTCTGAACATTTCTGGTGGATTGCCTTTTTTCACCCTGTTCGTGATCCGTGCCAGGGATAACCGGTTTTTTTTCTCTTCTTCGTATGAATAATGTTGGATGGTATAGGGAACTTCAGACACTCGTGAGATCATACCCTATCCCCAGTCAAGCCACTAATTATAGACATCACCAACTTCTGTGCACAATTCCAGAAGTTGGAATAAGCCAATGTGCAACATGGGGTATCTGTTTAGGGGGAGTGGTTATTTGGGCTGATCCGGTTTACAGCATCATTGTAAATTGAGCCCCTTAAAGGCTTTCAGGGGACCGATGCTCAATCCACAATGGTTTCTCTAGGCAAATAAAACGCCAATTTCTATTGTATTCAGAAGAAGCTGTTTGCTGATCAATCGAGGTCCATCAAGCTCTTCGGTGGCTTCAGACCAGCGCCTCATAATTTTCTCGCCGTGATTGGATGGCCAGCCTTAGGGAGGGAAGGCCCTAGGGGAGTGAACAGCGTATGGAGTCGTTCTTTTCTTGCCAAATGATCATTTGACAACCTGAATCCTAGACAGGTAGAAAAACACTCCAAAAGCTTAGGTCCGTCTGCTATTGGGCATTCTCGTCGTCATTCAGGACTTAAAGCTACCCTAATGAGTAATTTCCTTTCTTCTTGAAATGAGCGTCGGAAGGTCTATGCCACACGATCATGGAGTTGTGCAATGCCGGTGAATGCTCTGCGAAAACCTGGGGCCAGAATGAGTCTGCAAGAAGCCCTTGCACGAGTGGAGAAACTCAAACGGTTAACAGAAAGCAGTAATCCCCACGAGGCGGCCTTGGCCGCCCTACGATTGAAAGATTTTGATGTGGAGGTGGCCCGATTTCCACGCCCGGAACCCGTTGCTGAAGATGTTCCCCAAACCGAGGACCATGCTTACCTCAATAAAGTTGTTGATATACTTGATGAAAAACCCATTGTTCCCTACGAGACGTTGGATGAGATAGAGGTAGAACAATCTTCTGATAAATCGAAAGTCAATTGGGATGAACTCCATTTTGCCCTTGTGAAGAAGGCACAACGTATGGGGGCAGATGCCTTAATTAATATTCAATTAAAGGGCACTGCCGAGCAAAAGGTGCTTGGAGCCACGGCATTAAAATATCTCACTCCCAAAGAGGTCCTGGAAATTCAACAATCTACGGCGTTAGAAGATGCTGAGAAGGCCTATAACGAGTCTCAAAAAGAGCGGCTTGATGAAGATCTAGCCCCTGGTATTGGCTAACCAACAAAAGTTTTGTCAGAGTGAAGAAGACCTGGTAGGTTTTTATGAGGAAACCGGAAAAGGCAGCCACTTTCAAATTTCTGATGGACGGCCTCCAATGATTCGAAAAATTCGTTGAGCGTCATACGGCCTCCTTTAAAATTCAAAGGGACGACAAACCCATGAGAATATGATATATTTTCTGCAGTGTTGACCCTCTCATCGCACCCTTGGCCTTCTTTTTTTAATCCCCTCTTGTAATTTTTTTCTCCCAGACTTCGGCTACGAGCAGAGAGAAATTTCACGGGTGGAAAGACCCTGAAAAGCCGTGACTATGGCCTCAAGTGGCGAAATGTGAAGGAAGAGACTATGCAGTACTCAAGTCAGGGGTCATGCAGATTACTGTCTAGTGATGGTGTTATTAGCTGTTGTCACCACTCAAAAAAAGGACCAACCGTGGAGAGAAGCAAAATTGTGTCCAAAGTCCAAGCGACGATAACCCGTGTTCTTGTGATGACAGTATGGCTCACGGTAATCCTTTCGGGCTTGGCCCACACAAAAGAGACTGAATTGCTCTCAGTTGGGATACGGGGAGGATTAAATTCCGACACGTTAGGCATTCCGCCGTCTGAAAAGGAAGATTTTCAGCAATACGACGTATTTGCGGTTATTGGTACACCTTGGAGTTGGGAATTTTCTTCCGGGTGGGATATTCGTTTTAGGCTTAATGTTGCCGCAGGGATGTTGAGGGCTGCCGGAGATGCCGGGTTCATCGGAGAGGTCAGTCCCGGGCTGGCCTTTACGCAGACAGATTGGAGACTTACCTTCGACATCGGCGGTGGTGGGGCATATTTAAGTAGGGAAAAATATGGTCGGCAGGATATCGGAGGACCGGTTCAAATTGTGGCCCATGCTGGTATTACCTATCACCTTCCCTGGAATATATCACTGGGATGGCGATTTCATCATATTTCTGATGCGGCACTCTACGGGTCTAATAATCGGGGAGTGGATCTGCACTTGTACGAGCTCAGCTATCGGTTCTGAGGGTATTTGAGAGGATTTTTGCCATCATGCGTGGTAGCGCTCCCGCGGTTAAGGTCTTCCCGCTTCATCTTGTTTTTCTTTTAATGGCCGAATAATTCATCATTTCCATGATGACGGCTTCTACACTGGAAAAATAAAATCCGAATACAAAAAGCCAGCTGTTTACCGCTGGCGTTGTTTGGCGATATCGAGTGCGGCGACCCGGTAGGTTTCGGCGAGAGTCGGGAAATTGAAAATGTTGTCAATGAATCGGTCGATAGGCATATGGTGAAGCAATCCCATTTGGCCAATATGAATCAGTTCGGTTGCTCCTTCCCCGACAATATGAACGCCTAACAGTTGCTGGCCTTTTGGGTCAGCGACCATTTTGAGCAATCCATTGGTCATGCCGGAGATTTGTCCTCGTGCAATTTCATGAAACCGCGCTCTTCCCACTGTCGAACCGCCATACTTGGCTGTAGCTTCCTGCTCGTTTAATCCTATACTCGACATTTCAGGGATCGTATAAATTCCCATGGGAATATGCTCCGGAGCGCCGCCGGGGTTGAGGCTTAGGGCATGACAAACGGCACGTCGGCCCTGTTCCATGGAACAGGATGCCAGCGACGGAGGGCCAATGACGTCACCGACGGCATAGATATGGGAAATTGTAGTTTGGCAGTGGGTATTGACCGGAATGAGCCCCCGAGTGGTTGGATGTATGCCGATGGCTTGTAAGTGTAAATGTTCCAGATTGGACACTCGTCCAAGAGCTACCAGCACTTTTTCACTTTCCAGCGTTTCACCGTTTTCTAAAATGGTGGTTACCTTGGAACATCCGTCCCACAGGACTGTGTCGATTTTTTGTCCACCCCGATAGTGCCCTCCGGTTTTCTCAAACGCTTCACAAAATTCATCGGTGAGTTCTTGATCCAAAAATTTGAGCGGGCGATCCGCTGTATCCACCATGGTGACCTGCACTCCCAGCAAGGCAAAAATTGAGGCGTATTCACTTGCGATGACGCCACCGCCTAACACGGTCAGAGATTTCGGTAAATACACCATGGAGAGAATGGAGTCGCTATCCAGAATATGTTCATGGTCGATGGGAATATTGTCAGGGACGCGCGGGCGCGAGCCGGTGGCAATGATGATAATCGGAGCCGTGACGAGGGAGGCCGTGCCGTCAATTTTTTGGATTCGCATTTCATGGGCGGACACAAAGGCAGCGCGACCATGAAAGCAGTGGATACCATTTCGGGTGAGTTGGTCCTTCATAAATTTCCCATGCGCGCGCACGACCCGGTCCAATCGGGTCATCAGGTTGGTGATTTTGACATCGTCGCGCATGCGGAATTCAAAGACCTCAGTTGCCTGGAGAAATCGCACCATTTGAAGGGCGCTTTCCCGTAATGTTTTGCTGGGAATGGTGCCCTGATAGACGCAAGCCCCTCCCACCTCTCGGGTTTGCTCGATGAGGGCCACCTGCTTTCCTGCTTTGGCGCCTTGAATAGCAGCCTTTTGTCCTGCCGGGCCGCTTCCGATCACAATAAGATCAAATAGGGTAGGTGACGTCATGGCAAAAAACACTCCACGCTTGCCTTGAGGGTTTCCCGCAATTCCAGAAGGGCCGTGATGTCTTCAGGGTAAAAATTCAGATCCTGTACGACGGAAAGTGTGACCAGGGTATGTTCGTCATGGGTTGAATCCCCAAGCATGACAGAGGCCAGATGATGAGCAAGGCAGGTGATCATAGCCCCTTTTGTCGGGGAAACGCCTTGGTGGTAGTGGTCGTCCTGGTAATAACGGATCGTTTCCTGAACTGGATCGGGCAGTTGCCAGACGGCGGCCAATTTAGAGCCTGCCATGACGTGGAACTCTTCGAAGAGGGATTCGACGGTGGTCCAGGAAACCGGTTCCGCTGATTTGTCCGGGGATTGGGAGAGCAGATGAAGAATGGCAGGTTTTCCGATGGTATGCAGGAGCCCGCACAAAAAGGCGTTTTCCACATTATGACGGATTCGTCTGGCGATTTCCTTTCCGAAAAGTCCTGTCGCTAAGGCGTGCCGCCAGAGGTTCCGTACTTCTTTCTCATAGCCGGTCGTTTGAAATACGCCACTTTGAACCGACACCGAAAATGCTAACCCGGCCAACATCGTCAACCCTAACCATGTAATGGCTTGTTGCAGCGAGACGATCGGGGTGCGAGTCGCATAGGCAGGGGAATTGGCAATGCGGAGGATTTGGCCCGCAAGGGCCTGGTCCTGTTGAATCAATGAGGACAGCTTTGAGGCGTCCGCATCCGGATCGCTTGAAAGCAGAAGAACTCGATTGGCCACTACGGGCAAAAGGGGAAGATCCAGGTTTCCTCGTTCCAATTGACCGGCGAGGAAGGATCGGAGGGTTTCCCTCTCTTCTTGTGCAAATGGCGTGATCGTAGAGTGAGCCATGTCTCAACTTGTCGGTTTTCGAGAAACAACCTTGAGAATTCTCTAGTTAAGGCGGGTATCGGGGTTGAACAATGAAAAAAGGAACCGGCTGAAGAAAGTCTCCAGCTCAACCTGTCGGGATCCGGCCAATGTGCGACAGGAATGACGGCCTTCTTTGTTGGGCGAAGGAGCCCTCTCTCATCACTGTCCGCTAATGGTGGGGTAGCGACTAAGTCTTTCAGTTAAAAGACTTCTCTGAAATGAAGGGCATTCTCTCAAGGAGGTTTCCGTATGGCTGTCGAGACCTGAATGAGATCTCATCCTAACCGGGTATGGTTTATCACGGTTGGCCTGGACTGATGGAGTGGTCTACAGTCAACCGAAGGGTCCGGTCTGGCAAGGAGGCTGAAACAGTATGTTGAGGAGAGGCCTAAAAAGGAGATAGCTATGAAACGGTTAGAAGGGAAAATCGCGGTGGTCACGGGAAGCAGCAGCGGGATCGGGAAAGCCATTGCCCTTCGATTCGGAGAAGAGGGAGCAACGGTGGTGGTGGCCGCCAGACGATCCGATTTATGTCAAAAGACTGTGGCTCAAATAAAAGAGAATGGGGGAACCGCCCATGCTCAACAAACGGATATTTCGCAGGAAGAACAAGTCGAGGCGCTCATGCAGGAGACCATTAGGCGCTTTGGGCGCCTCGATATTCTTGTCAATAATGCCGGCGTGGTTGGAGGAGGACGGGTGGCTGACACATCCACAACAGTGTTTGATGAGGTAGTGGGTACCAATTTGCGGGGGACCTTTTTCTGTTGTCGAGCCGGGTTCCAACACATGAAAAAGCAGGGAGGCGGGCTTATCATCAACATCTCCAGTGTCGCCGGCGTTCAGGCCTGGGCAGGAACAGGCACCTACAGTGCTTCAAAGCATGGCATCATGGCATTGACCAAGTCGCTGGCCGATGAAGGACGGGCTTTTCATATCAAGGTGAGTGCGATCTGCCCGGGTGGTGTGGCAGATGAATTAGTGGATGCGACACAAGAAGAAATCCTCAACAGTGAAAAAATCAGTCCCTATGATGTAGCCGAAACCGCCATATTTTTGGCGACATTGGGATACCATACGGTTGTGCATCAGGTTGTGCTGGATCGGTTAGGGGCTGATTGGTAAAGAACGGCTGAGTTTGAGTTGAGAAAACATGTCCCATAAAAAAACGACCTTCCGGGATAAGCCCTGGAAGGTCGTTCTTCAATCAGACTAAAAGAAAAATTATGTAGACCAGGCAAAAAACTACTTCTCGCCTTTTTCTCCATCCTTTTCATCGTCTTTTTTGTCGTCCATCTTCTTGTCGTCACCTTTATCGCCATGGTCATCCTTATCCCCATCTGCGCCCAAGGGAAAGGTGTTTTGAATGGACGAATTGTCAGCCAAGGACCCGGCGAAGGTCATTCCGCCAAAGGACAAGGCAACAAGTAAGGTCAGTAAAGCAGTGAATAATTTAACCATGATTCAGCCCTCCAAAATTAATAAAGGTTAACCACGCTCTCCCTAAAATCATCTTGGGAGAATAACTCTAACTACGCACAGGACCGCGTAAATGAGCAAAAATCATTCCCCTGAATTATGTAAAACTCAATCGCATAACATATTGTTTTTATTGATGAAATGTAACTGTTCAGCCTGGTGAATTTATGAAGAATTTCTAATAATTTCACCAAAACGAAAATTGCATCCAGAAAAAAGTAAGAAAATTCGTAGAAAACTATTAAAATACAATAACTTGCGTAACATTATAATTAGAGGAACTCTTTTGAATTCTCATGCCTCCCCACTGTATGGGTTGCCCTCCATCGAGTATGGTTTTCACTCCATCCATTTTTACTATCTAAGCACTTGGAACAGGCGAAAAATGTGCAAGAAATGGTACGCAGGTCGATCGAGCGGATCACAAAAAAGAGAAGATTTCAGATGATCTAACCGGGTGGCCAAGGCGAGGGAGATTAGAGCCGTGGAATGCCGAGCCTGAAGGTCACGGCACAAGGATAAGGGCGATGAACAAAGATGAAGTAAGAGAAGTAAGAAAGGTGAAAAAAAGCTAATCAAAAGTTATTTGTGCCTAACTTTTTTGCCTTTATCTTTGAATTTGACCATTCACCTCACCAATATTTCTATGATGGCCAAAAGTAGGTCCCTCACCACAACCTAATTCATGGATTTTTTAATGCGACCCACTTGTTGTTCGGTTGCCTTATGGTTTTCATGAAATGGTGAATCAACCGGTTGGCCATCCAATTGCCCGATTAAAATCTTCGCTGAGGGATTCTCGCGCCAAGGTGGTCTTGACGGACTGGCGTGGGCCGGACAACACGACCACTCTGCTGCGCTGGATGGCCGCAGTAAGTGTGGAAAGTATGGTCATCCGTTGGATCATGCCAAGGGCATAATACCCAGAAAATCGATTGGGTTGTAATGGAAGTTCATGGTTCGTTCAGTCGTTTTGAGTGAATGTCTCGCAAGGGATGGTTTTAGCCTGCGGTTCTGTTGAGATGTCCCGTGAGGATGTTTAGGTCCGATGAATGAATTCAGACTAAACGGCCATGTCTTTGCAGGCAGCCTGATAGTGTGATGAGAACTTTTATGTTTGGTCATCAATGCCCCAATGAGTGCATGCGGGATTTGATATGGTTTCCAAAAAAATGGCCTCTGGATCCTATGATCCAGAGGCCGATTGGTGGAGGTGAGGGGAATTGAACCCCTGTCCGAGAACATTCAGCGCAACAGCCCTACGTGTGTAGCCGATGATTTGTTATTCGCAGTTGCCCACGCCCACCGACCGGCTTAGAGCACCCGCTAGCCCAGAATGTTCTCGTCCGCCGCCGCTGAGCACCGGCATTGGACCAGCCTGCAGTGTGACGCCCCTTCCTCACCCGCAGGCAAAGAGAGGAGGGACGTCGCGGTCAATTAAGCCGCGAGAGCCAAGTTATCGTTGGCACTTAATGTTTTCCCGAAGGTTTTACGAGACTCCGAGAGCTCGACACGCTCTGTTGACCTCTTGATTCCCGTCGAAGCCAGTCACCCCCTTGTTAACGTTCAACCTTTTCTCCCTGAGAATCAGAGAGTTCTTTACATTATACACTGATTCTTCCTTTAAATTCACAAACATTATCTTTGGGAAGATTGTTCTTTTTATAAGATAGCCACTAAAGAAGAAAGATCAACCGACTGTGTACCAAGGGGGGACAAGACCTTCAACTCCGTCCTAAAATTTTTTAAGTGTTCCCGGCTCCTTCTTTTAGGATAATCTCCTTCGGATATGATGGTACTCGTACCCTGGGGTATGGGTGGAGAATGATGTTTTAGGGATGGGTGATGAGAGTCAATGTAACAAGCAGAGAAGAGGAAGGAGTAGAGGCCTATGGCGTGGACATTGTTGGTGGTGGCAGGAATTTTTGAAATCATCTGGGCCACGGGATTGAAATATACGGATGGGTTTACCCGGTTGTGGCCCAGTGTTGGCACCGTGGTGGCCATGGCCGTCAGTATGATTTGCCTGTCGTTAGCTTTTCGGGCAATCCCGATGGGAACCGCTTACACGGTGTGGACGGGTATTGGTGCAGTGGGCACGGTTCTCTTGGGTATTCTGTTATTTGACGAGCCGAAAAATGCGGTCAGATTATTCTGTATTACCCTCATTATTGTGGGCATTGCGGGGTTAAAGTTGTCTGATCCTTCTTGATCATAAAAGCGTTTGTGGATTCTTTTTCTTATTGCCCTGTGATTTTAGGTGTAAGGGAGGTGGCTAGGAATATGTGAAGGGTGGATTTCCCGTTTTCACAAAGAGCCCACATCTGAAGAAAGGGCCTATGTTTACCCATTTGCCGGCAGTAAGGCTGGAAACGGGGGTAAGCCTAGGGTGGGAGGAGTGCTTAAATGGAGTACTGAAAGTCGGCACGGCCCTCGGACGGTTCAGCCAGAATCCCCCTGGATTTGAGCAAAGCAATGATTTGGTGAGTACAGTCGTCGAAATTTTCCGGCCCTGCAAAAATCAGATCGGTATCGGGTTGAGGTCCTTGTAAATCTTTGGCCATATGGATGGTGATGACCGGGATCGGGTTCACCAACGTTTGGACGGTTTGCACGATGTGTTTGGTCGGTTCATGGAGTGCATTGGTTGTGGAAATCACCAGGGAGCCTGTATCGGTCAGCAACCGCACGACTTCACCAAACCGTCGGATGATTTCATCCGGTTTCGTGTCAACGAGATCCGCATCAAGTCCCCGTTGTAGATTTTCCGGCGCGAGAAGGTAGGCATGCCGGCCTTCCGCGACTAAGACGGTTTCCAGTTTTCGAGCCAGAAATCCTTTCGCGGTGGTATCTGGGCCGGTGAGTAAGACCACAGCCGCTCGATGTCCATAGTGTTGAGCCCGGTCTTCTGCTCCCACATCTCCTTTGACCCATGCGGAATCCCGTTCTCGTGCCTCCGTTCGAAAATCTTCCTGGTCATCCTGGACCAGTTCCGTGATGATTCCCCCTCCTGCCACATCGTATTCGTCCACCAGGACGAAGCGGCCGGTTGTCTCGAACTGGGCATAGAGATCAAAGGCAATCGGAGATTTAGTCCGAAGCGTGATATCGGCCACTTCATTCCGTTTCACGGTGGTTTGCGTCTGTCGGTCGTCTAAATTGGTGGCGTCCACAATGCGATGAATGGTGGCCACTTCGCAGGGAACTTCTCTGGTTGCCAGTCGTAAGACATAGGGCCGGCGGGTTTCTAAGGGACGCCCTCCTAACCAGAACAAGTTGGCACGAATGCGGGTAGAGACCAACGGCCTGGCATCATCGTGTGTCGCAATTTCCCCTCGTTCCACAAAAATTTGTTCGTCCAGGGTGATGCCGACGGATTGGCCGGCTTCGGCTTGAGTGGGCGGTGGATCGAGATTGAAGGCTTCAATCGTTTGGATATTGGCTGACTTGTTGGAAGGGGAAAAGACCAGCCGGTCACCAATCTTGAGTTTCCCCGCCGTGATCCGGCCAACTAAAATCCTGCGGGCGTCAAATTTATACACGTCCTGAATGGGAAGACGAAGCGTTTGTTCCGCACGTTTGGATTCCAGATGGAAATGCGCCAGGGAATCCAAGACGGATGGTCCGGTGTACCATGGAGTTTCCGGGCTTGATTTGATGATGTTGATGCCCTGTTTGGCGCTCGCGGGAATGACATATTGGGGAATGACGTTCAATTGGGTGAGAAATTCCCGGTATTCTTTTTCAATGGCGTGAAAGGTGTCTTCCCGATAATTGACCAGATCCATTTTATTGACCACCACGGTCACTTGTTTGACGCCTAACATGGAGAGCAACAGCCCATGGCGTTTTGATTGGTCGCGCACGCCTTCCAGGGCATCAATGACCAGGAGCGCCGCTTCGGCACGAGCGGCACCTGACACCATGTTTTTCAAGAATTCCTTATGTCCCGGTGCGTCGATAATGATGTATTGTCGCCCGCCCCAGGAGAAAAAGGTACGGGCCGTGTCGATGGTGATCCCCTGTTGTTGCTCTTCTAAAAACGCATCAAAAAGAAAGGCGTATTCGAATTCTTTGCCTTGTTGTTTGCAAATGGCCTGGATTTTTTCGATCTTGCCGGTTGGTAAGGTTCCGGTGTCGGCATACAGACGCCCCAATAGCGTGGATTTGCCGTGGTCGACGTGACCCACAATTACAATATTCATTCTCTCCCGGATGGACTTGTCCTGGGGAGTGTCGGGAGATTGGCCTATGGCTGGTGTGACCGTCATCTTCACATGTATCCATCTTTGCGTAATTGTTCCATCCCCCGTCCTTCGTCCTGTGCGCGTCCTGCCCGCTCCGCCACCTTGGTGTTGCGTAATTCAATGATGACCTCATCCACATTTTTCGAGGTGGAATCAATGGGTGTCGTGCATGGGGCGCATCCCAGACTGCGATAGCGTTTGCCGGTGCCTTGATCCAGGTAGAGATTATCCAGAAAGGGAATATTTTCTAATTTGATGTACTCCCAAATATTGATCTCTGTCCAATCCAAAAGGGGATGGATCCGGATATGGGTGCCTGGAGGAAACGATAGTTTATATTGATCCCAAAGTTCGGGGGGCTGATCGCGAAAATCCCATTCATTGTTTTTGTCCCGTGGGGAAAAATACCGCTCCTTCGCCCTGGTACTATCCTCGTCCGATCGCACACCCAAAATGACCCCGGTGTAGCCTTTTTCTTCCAGCAATTGTTTTAATCCTAGGGTTTTTAAGGCGGTGCAACATTCCACTCGTCCCTTCGTGTGGTTCATCCCTTCGGCCAGGGCTTTTTTATTTTGGCCCACGATCAGATTTAATCGCCATTCGCGTGCGAGGCGATCCCGATATTCAATCATTTCAGGAATTTTATAGCTGGTGTCGACATGGAGTAACGGAAAGGGAACATGGCCAAAAAATGCTTTTCTGGCTAGCCACAACAACACCGTAGAATCTTTGCCCATGGACCACAGCATGGCCAGGTTGTCAAAGTTTTTGTAGGCCTCACGCAGGATATAGACGCTTTGATCTTCTAACTGGCGAATATGGTTCATGCAGGCACCTCCGCCGGTGCTGGTGGGACAACGAATTTGGACTGGGGAGGGCGTCCCTGGGTCAAGGCGGTAAAGAACGCTCCGGCTTTTCCGGAATCCAGTGTATCCTGGGCAAGCGGTGTGGCTTGCGCGAGAGAGGAAGCCAACCCTGCGGCATACATCAGTAAGGCTGCATTCATGATCACCCAGTTCCGTCGGTCGCCTTTCTGGCGATCGACGAGTAATTGCATTATCAATTGAGCTTCATGTTGGGGGTTCCCGGATCCCGGCCCATTGATGGTCGAACTCATGGCTTGAAATGGTCCGGATCGGAATCCGGCATCATCGGGACGAAAGGCTAATGATGAAATATGCCCGCTTCGTAATTCGCGCGCCAAGGAAGGGGCGGAGAGGGACAGTTCGGGAAATCCTTCGACTCCTTGAATAATCAATGCCCGCTTCGCGCCCAGCATATCCAAAGCTTCCACCATTTTATCCAGGTATGGAGGATGGGAAATTCCGATGACTTGTGAGCCGACCCTGGCCGGGTTCAGTAGTCTGGACACCTGATGGGACAGATTCTGCAACCCGAATGCCTGACGCAGGTCCAGTAATTTGGTTAACGGTGCATGATATCCTGCTAAATCCATGTACACCCATGGCGATTGAGTCCCATGTTCAATTGCTTCAGCCGCAGTATTGGCGATAGGAAGCTGTAAGTGACGAAGGACTTGCGGGAGATCGTATGGGAGGCCGGGGTTTTCTACGCCATGCATGAAGAGACCTGCGCCGGCTGCAGCCGCAACAAGACTTGAGGCGATGACCACATGGATGGTGTTGTGTTTTTCTCCATAGAGAGGAAGGTCCACAATGTTTTCGGCATGCGGGAGTGGAATCGGTGGCGCCCACCTGCGGACCGTGGTGGTGAACGCGGCGAGTTCGCTGATGGATTCGGTTTTGATCCGCATGGCCATCAAAAACGCTCCCACCTGAACGTCAGTGGCCTGCCCTTCAATGATGGCGTTCAGAGCCAGCTTGGCCTCGTCCCAGGTCAAATCCTTGGCCCCCTTCAGCCCTTTTCCAATTTTTGCAATCAGATGATCCATGCCATGATTCCGGGTTAAAAGGTCAAAACCTGGTCAGCGGGAAGAACAGCTTCTTTCCAGAAGGCCTGAGCGGTTTGCACTTCATCTAATTCCGGAATGAGCTCTTCGACTTTCACCCCAAAATATTTTAGAGAATCCGTACACACCGAAAATTTGACGTTTCCTTTTTCTTTGGAGGTTTGCATGAGTTTCGAGAGGTCCGCTTTATCTTCTTTTTTCAAGAGTTCACGAATAAAGCCTTCTCGCCCTTTAAACTCCGGGGACATGGTCAGTTCTTTGATCTTGGTTTTGGTCATTCGACCGGCGGCTTCGTCACGGAAATAGCCACTCACCTCGATGCCACTGGCCGCTGCCAGGGCGATCCACTCACAGGCTTGGAAAAGATTGTTCCATCCCCCTCTGGTAATAATGACGGCAATTTTCTTCACTGGCGGTCTCCAATAGCTACTTGATTGAGAAAAATGAATGTGAAGTCATGAATGACGGCATGGTCATGTGGCTGGATTATCATCGATGAAGCCCACATTCGGTTTTTTCCGAACTTTTCCATCGTCCGGAGCGTGGGTCTTCTCCCGGCCTGACAGGTGCCGTGCAATGGGTACATCCAATGCTGGGATAGTGTTGATCATGCAATGCATTATAGGGAACGGCATTTGTGCGAATGTATTCCCAGACCTGTTCCCATGACCAGGCGGCTAAGGGGTTAAATTTCACAAGGCCAAACTTCGTATCCCACTCGACAATAGCGGCATTGGCACGAGTGGGTGATTGATCACGCCGAATACCGGTCATCCACGCCGCATACTTTGACAGGATGCATGTGAGAGGCTCAACCTTTCGGAGTGTGCAACATTGGTTGGGGTCCCGAAGCCACAAGGCTTCCCCAAACTTTGTGGCTTGCTCGGAGGGACTGAGCGTTGATTTGACCTGGATGATCTGATCATCCTTTATCTGATAGTGTTGAATCATCCGATCCCGAACAGCATGGGTTTCAGGAAATAAAAAATCGGTATCCAAATAAAAGAGTGTGCTGCCCGGATTTGAGCGAAACATCATATCGGCCAGGACAACATCCTCGGCCCCAAAACTACAGGCCAGAATGATCGTTCCCCCATATTCCGCAATCGCGGTCTCGACAATCTTCCGAGGAGTTTGGCCCTCCATGGATCGATTGACCGCGATGAGTTCCTCTGGAGTTGGTTTGGTACTGAGGAAAAGAGCCATGGTGTTTTACAGTTCCACTTTCTCCACTACCACTCGAAAATGCTGTTCTTCGGGATCTATGGGCTCCTGTTTGAGCACATTGTGCCCATCGTTTCGAAGACTCACTGGGACGTTGCGAATCGGATCGCCGCCGTCCAACCATACTTCCAACTGTTCACCGTGATCCATCATTTCTAATTTTAACTTGGTTTTCACGTAATTCATGGGACAGGCCACGCCCCGCAGGTCATAGACGGGCACGCCTGATGGAGATGATGCCTTGTCAGGTGACGTGGGTACCGTCCTGGTTGATTCAGTGGATTTTTGTCCCGGTTCAGCCGGAGCCAACTTGAGGTCCTGGCCGATTTGATCCGAAACGGTCCGGCAGAGATCCACGAAACCTTTGGTAAAGGCGATTTTCCCTTGTGTCAGGTCAGCCGAGGCGTCTTTGTTCCCCAGATCGCCCACGGTCATGGCTAGATTATGGTATTCCGCCGGCATGAGCCCTTTGGCCACAATCAACTTGTCAAATTCCGCTAAGGTGTCGGCATCCGTATTCGGATCAATCCCTTCTGTGACAAGGATGGCTTTTGCTCCTGCCACTACGGCTCGATAGGCTTTGTTAATGGCAAACGCGTATTGGTGTTTTTCAGCCAACAGGCGTGCTTGATACAGTTCCTGTTCTGCTTCAAGAATCCGATTGTCGATCATCTCCAATGCGCCGCCGGCGCATTCGCCGGGTCCGAGGTCTTCAACCGAAAATTCCTCATCGCCTTCCCAGTCAACATAGAATTGTGGGTCCTCTTGATATGTGGGAAGAATGGTGTAGGGGATCAGTTCATCTTTTAGTCGAAGTTTCCCAGTGCGGTCAATGAACGCCAGGAGGGACTCTCCATCTTTTCTATCCCGGCGGTAGAGATCGAGCAGATGCTGGACGGCAGCGGGAACGTTTTTCGCAGGGACCTTCACAATAAGTTGGGCAATTTTGGCCGTGCCGTTGACCCGTCCCCCAAGGTGCAATTCATACACTGGCGCCACATGGTCTCCAATGCGTTTACCGACTCCATGCAATCCGATTGTGGCGATATGATGTTGAGCACAGGAATTGTGGCAGCCACTGATTTTCACGTTCACCCCTTCCAGGTCACCTGCGATTTTTCCCGCAGGGAACACTTCTGCCAGCGCTCGTGCCAGTCCCTTGGAAGAGGTGATTCCCAGTCCGCAGGTGTCGGTCCCTGGGCAGGAGACGATATCTGCTACGCCTTCAGCTCCAGGGTCCCCCAATCCATGAGCGACTAGTTCGTCATAGAAGTGCCGGAGACGCAGTTCGGGAAGCCATCGCACCATGATGTTCTGATTGATGGTGGTACGTAGGTTTCCATTGGCATACCGTTCGGCGAGATCGGCCAGTCCAAACATTTGCTCAGACGTGATATCACCGGAGGGGAGTCTCACCACCGCTGTTCTGTAGCTCGACTGGCGTTGCGTAATTACATTGGTTGCACACCAATGATCGAACGCCTCTTGAGATGAGGGATCTTCATGTTGTGATGAGCCATGAGGATGCCTGTTCCCATTGCCTTGGGTGGAGGTGCCGTTCCCGGATTTCGTCGGCATCACCAAGGGAGGATCATCGGGATATGGGGTCGTTTTCAATCCAAGTTTGGTGGCGCCGGATTGCAACATGGCATCGTAGGTCTCTTTCCATCGTTGAGAAAATTCATCAAACCCTAATTTGTCAATGACAAATTTCATCCGGGCTTTGCTTCGATTTTTTCGATTGCCTAAATTATCAAACACCTTGAGCATGGCTTCGATGGCGGGAATCAATTCTTCCATGGGAACGAACTCATGAAGTACTTTGGCGAGGCGGGGAGTGGACCCCAAGCCGCCTCCAACGACCATTTTGAATCCCGGAACCCCTTCGGGATTGCGAGCAGCCAGAAGCCCGACATCGTGGATGGGGGTGAGGGCACAATCCTGCTTACAGCCGGAAAATGCAATCTTGAACTTGCGAGGGAGACTTTGGTTGAGAGGATTCCGTAATAAATGATAAGCCACGGTTTTCGCATAGGGTGTCACGTCAAAAACT
The DNA here is from genome assembly GCF_032051675.1 of Candidatus Nitrospira neomarina. Taxonomy (NCBI): domain Bacteria; kingdom Pseudomonadati; phylum Nitrospirota; class Nitrospiria; order Nitrospirales; family Nitrospiraceae; genus Nitrospira; species Candidatus Nitrospira neomarina. The sequence goes on along the minus strand of NZ_CP116968.1, from coordinate 3,247,020 downwards.
TCCCCGGGGCATACCCCTGCCAACGCACAGGCTGTGACATTCCGGACGGTATTGGCGCAGGCTTCTCGAGTGGTGAGTTCAACTTCGGCCAGTTTTCGCATGATGGTGCCAACGTGGCGGAGGGGAACAAAGTGCAGTTGAATATCCTGCCGCGTCGTGACATGTCCCACGCCGGTCGCAAAGGTATCCGCAATGTCTGCTACTTGTCGTAGTTGGTTGGCGTTCAGACCACCAAAGGGAATCTTGATCCGGACCATTTGGACGTCCGCCTGGCGCTGACCATAAATGCCGTATTGGAGTCGAAACGGTTTGAACACGTCGGCTGGAGTGTCACCTGATTGCAGGCGATTGACCTCATCTTCGAAAGTTTCTATTTCTTCAAGAATCTCCTGGGGTATCGGAACCGTTTGAACAGGAGGGCGGGTGGTGACCGGTGAGGTGTTCATGGTAATTCTCCAAATCCCGTATAGAGGGGTAAATTTCTAGGGTTGCCTTAAAAATGCCCTATTTTCTGTTCGACCCTGGAATTGTCTATCCTTTGCCAAAGCTAAATATGATACATCAGGCAGCGCTGGGTTTCGAGCGTTTGATACTGTTCGACCAATTTTTGTAAGGAAATGCCACGCAGAACTGCCTGCTCCGCCTCTTGAACCTGTTGCCAAATATTTGAAAGTAAGACATTCGGAACCTGTCGGCTTTCCGAATGACCGTTGGTGTGCCCATGTTGCAGCAGTGGTTCTGTCGCCCAACCATTCATTGAATTGACTAAATCCGCCAGGGAAATCTGACTGGGGTGTTGTGCGAGGGTATACCCTCCTTGTGCTCCTCGAAGGCTCCTAATGATCCCGGCCTGTTTCAAGTGCTGAAGGATCTGCTCAATAAATCGAGAGGGTATCCTCTGTCGTTGGGCGATGATTTTGGCTTGAAGCGGAATGGACCTGTCCTGCTTTGCTAGCTCGATTGTGGCCATAATCCCATACGTGACTTTGATCGGAAACTTGTTCATGATTTAATTCATACTAAAACGATAGGAATAATGTGCAATATAAAATTTGCAGAAAACATTTGTCAAGAAATATGAGTCGTACTTTTTCTCAAAAAGGAGATGTCGGGTAACAATGGGTGCCTGAAACATTGCCTCCTGGAGGGATTCATCTGCAGAGAGCAATTGTTTCAAACAAAAAAACTGAACAATAATCGTATGGCTACTAAATATTGGGGGAAAATAGGCCGATACCATGAGTGGGGAAAGCCCAATTAAAGTCACCGGTTGCAATGTTTGAGAGCTGTGAGGATCAATGAAATGAAGGACCTTGCTGATTTGCTTGAAGAAGTTCATAACCTCGTTCAGTCTATCCGGGAAGAGAAGATGATGCTTGAGGATCGGCTGAATATGTTGGAGAACGACTTATTGACTATGGAGAAAGCGAAAAAGTCCATTGCTTGTGATCTACAGGAAACGAGGGAAAGACTCGGACGGGAACTACAAGATACAAAAGAAAAATTGGATCAGGTACATCCGGCAATACAAAGTTTGCAAGATGAGCTGCAGAATACCGAAGTGCAGAATAATCTTCTGGTTATGGATCTCAAACAGAAAGACGAAGAAATAAAAACATTGGAATTGCGCCTTCGTGAATACACTTCCTTGACTTCTTCATCCTTCCGAGCTGAAAAGCCTATCGGCTAAGTTCGGGAAATGCCTTTCAACTCAAATCCTCCAACTGTGGAGAGATGTCTTAAAACCTCGATCTTGCGTTGGTTCCTTCCTGAGTCGAGTTGATAACCCCCAGTCAGCATTTTCATTCCTGGTATGAGGAGCCTTTGACCAAGAAGTGGGGGATTCCTTCACTTTGCCAATCCTCGATATAGGCCGGTGAAGGATAAATAGGAATATCCATAGGGTTGAAATCCCAAGTCAGAAATTTCGTTTGGGCATTAAGGTGTGAGCCGGATGGGAAATGCCTGGTTGGTTAGGCCACTCAGAATGTTTTCTGGCGTTGCTCATTAGAATTAACCGTCAGATGAGATCCATTGAGGTAGCGGTACAAATGATAGTCTGCTCAAAGGATTTGAGGGCATCAACCCTATACGCGATCCGTTCCTTCGCAAGGATGGGGGCCATGTGGCTCGCTTCCCTGAAAAAAAGGGAAGATTGAAACCTCTTATTCATTGTACAATGGTCCCTCATTACCAGGGAGATGAGGAGAATCTCCTGCATTAAGTCAGAATAGTTCCATTCAGCAAAAAAAGGTATCGCGGCACGTATACCCACTTGTCATCAGAGGAGAATCCCATGGCATCCAAAGTGAAAAAAGCCCAGACTAAAAAGAAGGGGCCGGTACAATCAAAGCCAAAGGTTGTTGCAAAAAAGAAGGCAGCACCCAAGCGTTCCTCATCAAAGAGTCAGGGGCTGGTTTCAGGATCTCGAAATCCCTCAACAAAAATCAAAGCGGCATCTACCCCTAAAACGAAGAAACCGGCTCAACAGAGTCCACGCATAGCGGCGACGTCTGAGTTGCAGGTTGGGGATCCTGCTCCTGCTTTTTCCCTTCCTGATGATGCTGGACGCATTGTGAATTCATCTGATCTTCGAGGAAAAAAAGTGGTGGTATATTTCTACCCGAAAGATGACACGCCCGGATGTACGACAGAAGCCTGTTCGTTTCGGGATGGTATTCAGGAATTGAGAAAGAGCGGGGCGGTCGTGTTCGGCGTGAGTGCGGATTCGGTCTCCTCTCACCGGAAGTTTTCTAATAAATTTCAACTCAATTTTCCCTTGTTAAGCGATGAGTCTAAGGCCATGATTCAGGCCTATGGGGTTTGGAAAGAAAAGTCAATGTATGGCCGGAAATATATGGGGATTGAACGTACGACGGTAGTGATCAATGAAGATGGGACCATAAGGAACGTATTCCCTAAGGTCAAAGTGAACGGGCATTTTACTGAAGTGCTTCAAGCCCTCAGATAGTGTGGCTCTGAAAAATGATGACAGGTGAGGGAAAACTTCCTACCCATTCCGTTCATGGACGTCGCCAATTTGGGAAAAAGTCTCTTCCCCGAAAATGGCATTCGGATTGAAGTAATATTTGAATTCAAGCAAATTATGCGATGGGTCCTCCAGGAAAAACGTCAAGTGTTCGAGAGGAGTATCAGGAAATCGTCGACGGGGTTCACGAAAAAATATGAGGCTATTCGTTTGGGCCCGATTCCGGAGTTCATTCCACTCCTCTTCCGTCCTGCAGATCAGCCCGAAATGTCGGGGGTAGATACTTGTTTGTTGGGGGCCAAGGTCCTCGGTCACATGGGCGACAATTTGGTGGCCGTGGAAATTTAATGTGATGGCGACGGAAGACTGGCGGCCCAAACTGCATCCAAGGCCTTCACCATAAAATGTTTTTGTGGATTCGATATCCTTAACCGGAATGGAGAGATGAAAAGGGGAAGAGGACATATTATAGACTCCTTCAGAATTATCGCATGTTTCGGATGATCAATGAAAATGTGTTGCTATTTTTCAATAGAGGAGGAAGGCAGAGCGTTTCAATAAAAAATTGGCATTAAACACCCTTTCAGGAAAAGCGATTTTTGACTATAGGCTTACCACGGCCGTTCCAATACCCGGCGCTCATCCAGGGGGTGGTATGCCGAATCGCAAACCTTCCAGTGCGATCAAGGATGAGGCATCCTGCCTCCCCCTGTATTCGGCTGACGAGTGCCTTGAGTGCATAGTTGGCCGCTCTTGCAGGTGTCCAGCCCAGCCCGAGCAGGATAGCTAGATGTTTGGCCATGCCGGCTCGTATGATGGATTCTCCTAATCCCGTCATGGAAATGGCACCGGCGGTATCATCGGCATACACTCCCGCGCCGATTAGGGGGGTATCTCCAACACGGCCAGGTAACATGACCGCAACTCCCCCTGTTGAGGCCCCTGCGGCCAGATGGCCGGCACGGTCCAGAGCGACCGCACCGACTGTGTCATACATTCCTAACTGACGGTAAAGCGCCTGGGATTTAGGGTTAATCGTGTTTCGTGAACTTCGTTTGTTCCTCAGGTGAGTCGAATTCTTCCGATGGACCAATCGGGCTAGACCAAAATGCCGAGCCAATCGATTGGCATGTGGGCCGACTATCAATACATGGTCTGTGTCGGTCATGACCCGTCGCGCGGCGCAGATTGGATGAAGGTATCCTTTCAGTCCTGCGACGGCACCGGCCGATAAGGTTTGGCCTTCCATGATTGACGCGTCCATCCGTTGGATTCCGTCGAGTTGTCGAAGCGACCCTCTCCCGGCATTAAACTGTCCCGATTGTTCCAGGTAGCGGATCATGCTTTCTACCGCATCGAGTGGTGAATGTCCTGTCTTGAGGCATTCATATCCCTTCACGAGTGCCTCTGTCAGACAAACTGACTGGCTGTGGGTTGGTTGTCGGGAGCCTGCGCCCCCGTGGATGAGGACTTTTGGAGTCGGGATGAGTGCTGACGTAGGCAAAGGGCGAAGGTATTTACACAATCTCGGTGGCGAGTCGTGCTTTATCTCGATTCAATCAAACTGATTGTTCAGTTTGTATTTTGTCATAGGAGGTGTGTCTGTTGCCACCATGAATTTTGGAATAATAGACGGCTTCATCTGCATCATGGAGTAAATCGGTGATTGTCGGATAGGGTTGATCCGGCGTGTGGGTTGCGATTCCAAGGGAAATGGTAACGTTGATGCGTTTATCTTCGGCTATTTCATGAGTGGTGTTCCGAAACGCTGAGAGAATTCTCTCGCACACCATGATGGCGGTGGTTGATGAGGCTTTGGGCAGAATGAGCACGAACTCTTCTCCTCCGTAGCGTCCGACCGAATCGGTCGTGCGAAGGTTCGATCGTAGGAGATGGGCGGTAGATTGAAGAACCATATCCCCTGCCTGGTGACCATAGGTATCATTGACGGATTTAAATTTATCTAAGTCTCCAAATACCAGCGTCAAACATTCTTTGTTGGCGAGAGCTTGTTTAAAAGAGGCTTCTAAATATTTATCCAGGGAGGCTCTTGCCAATGCCCCGGTGAGGGGGTCGTGACGGTGGATTTCTTCCAAATTGTGGAACTTGGCTTCCATGGCGGCATTATTCTGTTGAAGCTCCTGAACTTCCTTGAGAGTTTGAAGGCTTCTGAGAACAAGTGCTTCCCTGGCTTTCTCCAAAATGACTTGAGGTTCGGTCCATGTTTCTAAGTCGGTCCGGAATATTTTCTCTGTTTCCGGAAGAAGTCCTTGTGTGGCTTCCAATACTTCCATAAGCCCTGCTGAGGAGAGATTCAGCGAAGTATGGGCATCCTCTCTGACCGCTTGAAGGTAGGTGCCGTGAGAGTCGCGTAAAAAGATTTCTGCAATTTTCCCTGACAGCGACACACAATAAACAAATTTTGCGCGTTCATCTCCTTGTGGAATGCGAGAGGGGTCATCGCTTCCAGCCACGGCCAATCGGAGCCGATCCGGAAAATTCCACTGCGTCAAGAGCCAACTCCCCACGGCAGCATGATTGACTCCGAGGATCTGGGATTCATGGGAGATGATACGGGCATGGGATGTTTGATCAAGTTCAGGGGGATTGTAGAGGTCAGGAAACACCTGATCGAGGGCGAGCATTCCCAAATCTTGCATCAGACTCGAAAGATATAACTCTTCAATTTCAGCCAACCCACAGGCCGTTCCAAGGACACGGCTAGCCGTTCCTGCCAAAAGTGCACGTTTCCAATACAACCCATAGTCCAAGCCGGTTCCCCGACTGGTTTGTAGGGATTTCATTAATGAAAAGGACAGGGCCAGAGAAATTGTCGCGTTGAGACCAAGGACCAACACTGCTTGTTGAAGACTTTCAACTTTCTTGCAATATGGGTATAAAGGAGAATTGGCGATTCGTAGGATTTTACTAGCCAGTGCCGGGTCACAATTGAGAATTCTGATGAAACTGTAGAGGTCGATTTCCGGTTCATTGGCTAAGTTGATGATTTGGATGGCGACGTTTGTCGGGCTTGGAAGACTTGGGCAGGATTGTAATTTCTTTTCAAGTTCTGGTGTCATACTGCACTCTTGGTCAGAAGACCCTCGCGAGTGTCTCGAAAGACTGTGCACCCGAAGATCTACAAATCCTCATACCGGGATCCATGAACACGAGGATATATCCGGGGATGTTTTCTGATTATAGGCATTTCGGCAAATTTGTATGTCATCTGAATAGGCGTGAAAGGAAAATTGGTTTCTCTCCTTTTGATTCGGAAGCGATCCTCCTGATTGACCGACTCGAAGCGAGAAAGCGGGATAACTGAAAATGGAAGTGAAAAGCATTGGGCCTTAAGGTAATAGTGATGTTCTGTCACATTCCTGTTGACTTGGCTGTTTTTGTCGGGTTTACAAATTCTGTGGATGATGGCACGAGCCATACCGGAAACCAGCGAGGCTGCGAATAGGGCTCGATAGGTGGGTCATCATATTGAGGGCCGAGCTAAGGAGACGGCCGGGAAAAACAGCGCTTAGTGGAAAAGGTGGCTTTGCGCTTGGTTCAGGTTAGGATCCTGAAAACGATCCAGGTCTAATCGGACAAAACCAAGGCCCGCGACACAGAGTTCAAAATTCGTTGAAAGCGTTTGAAAGAGTGCGGGTGGATTTTTGCCCTGAGGGTCTTGATGGGTAGCCACAATACTGTAGGAGCGTTTGCCGGCTTTAACGTAATCCACCAAAAAATCCTTATGGTGAATTAGTCCGGAGCATTTTATCCGTTTGCAATATTCGGGGAAGAGTCCGGCGAGGAACAAGGTCAGGTCCCCAATATGACGATGAATATCCCGCTCTTTTTCAGCAGAAGACTGTTGGCTATGGGATTCGGCCGCGTACAGGAGTTCCACCACTGTTTCGACGGGTTCTCCCTCATGGTCTTTGATACGGGAGAGTTGATCGATATGGATAAATTCGAGAAGCAGGTTTGAAACATATTCCGTCACTTGAAAATCTGGCCATCCCAATGTTTCGGAAAAGTTTCGTTCTGTTAACCGACCAAATAGCTGCCTTAGAGGATGTTGTTCAGGGATTTGTGTCATCAATGCCCTTCCCTCTCTTTCCACCGAATTCCCTTCGTCAGGGTGTGTCGGTTTTTATGTATGTCTATCGGTCTGATGTAAGAGGTTCTTAACCTTATTTACTCCTTTGCCTGCCCTGCTGTCCAGGATGAGGGTCATGGGACCGTCATTGTCCAGTGACACGACCATGGTCTTACCAAATATTCCTGCTTGTACAGATAGATCCAGGGCTCGGAATTGTTCCAGTAATTCCTGGTATCGCACACGTGCTTCTTCGGGAGGCGCTGCCAATTCAAAACTTGGGCGTCGTCCTTTTCCTGTATTAGCCAGTAAGGTAAATTGAGAGATCAGGAGGAGTTCGCCATTGATGTCTTGAAGGGCATCGGTCATTTTCCCTTGTACGTCCGTGAAAATTCGTAGGCGAGGAATTTTTTGGACCATGAAGGACACGTCTTGTTCGGTGTCCCCTTTAGCCACACCTAGCAGAATGACAAGCCCCCGGTTGATATGGGCGATGACTTGGCTCTCCACGGTGACTGAAGCCTGTGTGACGCGTTGAATAACGGCAATCATAAGACCTTTCCTGATATCACCTATTTTAAGGACAGCCGTGCATGATGACGGTAAGTCTGTCAGTCCGCATGCTTACGTTGTAGAAGATGCTTTGCGTATCCTTCTTCGCAACATGAGCGTCAGGTGGGTGAGTTCCTCTGACTTGAATACATGGTGAACGGAAAAATATCCAATCGTGCTTGTGACAAGCGCCACAATCAACCAGGCAACTTTTTCGAGGCTCTGCCCTATTGTCTGCCATAGCGGGAATCCTGCAATCCAGAGAGAAACGGCGATGAGAGGGAGAAGGGCTATTCCTGTGCGGACCAAAGATAGGCCGAGGGTCTTCCACAGTAACCCCTGAAGGCGGTTCCCCAAAATGGTCAGTAAGATAAGGGTGTTCCCCATTGCGGCACATGCGGTCGCCAGGGCTAATCCGGTGTATTGAAGCCATTGCATAAGCCATAATGACAGCCCAATGTTGAGGCCAACCGACGCTACAGCCACGATGGCGGGTGTTTTCGTATCTTGAAGGGAATAAAATGCGGTTGCCAGAATTCGATAACTGGCGAATGCCCACAATCCGATTGAAAATCCGAAAAGGGCCGAAGCGGTTCCAGCTGTGTCCATGGCCGTAAAGGCGCCATGCTCGAAAAACACATGAATTATGGGTATGCGTAATAGGATCAGCCCAACCATTGATGGAAGAATGATAAATAGCACCATGCGTAACCCGAAATTTACCGTTTCCCGTAGTTCATGAATGGCCCCACGGGCTGCTTGGCCGGATAAGGTTGGCAAAATGGCTGTGGCCATTGCCACACCAAAAATCCCTAATGGGAATTGAATGAGTCGCATTCCATAAAACAGATACGTGGGGCCCCCTTGAAAATACGAAGCTAAAATCGTGCTGATGGTGAGATTGATTTGGGTCACAGCTAAGCCTAACAGGGAAGGAATGAGCAGAAACCCCATTCGTTTCACGCCGGGGTGGCGCGGATGAAAATTCCAGGACAATGGGAAATCATGCTTGTGTAAACTGGGTAATTGCATGAGGAATTGAGCGAGCCCTCCCACCACAATGCCAATGGCTACAGCCAGAATCGCCTGATCAAATAACGGGGAAATGGCTACTGCAAAGAAAATGACACACAGATTAAAAAAGACAGGAGCCAGGGCCGGAACGGCAAATGAATGGAGGGAATTAAGTATTCCCATGGCCAGGGCCGCAAGGCTCACGAAGAGTAAATAGGGAAACATGATCTGTGTGAGGAGCGTGGTCGTGGCGAGTTGATTCGCTTGATCATGGAGGCCTGGCGCAAGAAGCCAGACGAGACTCGGAGCGGCAACGATGCCCAGTAAGGTGACAAGGGTTACGAGCGTCAGGAGCGTGGTGAATGCTGCGCTGGCTAATTCCCAGGTTTCCTGCTTGGAGCGGGTCGAATGATATTCGGTGAACACCGGGATAAAGGCGGAAGACATGGACCCTTCCGCAAAAAGTTCTCGCAACAGATTGGGAATTCGATAGGCGATGTAAAAGGCGTCTGCTGAAGCGTTGGCGCCAAACAGATTGGCGAGAGTGACATCTCGAATAAATCCGAGAATCCGACTACAGAAAGTAGCTCCGCCGATCAGCCCGGCCGCACGGCTAATACGTTGGGTCTCTCCTTGAGGAGATGACGGGACTGGTGGAGGTTGAGCTGATTGAGACATCCGAATCGGAATGTTACCGGAAAGGGTTGAGTTGTTTCATCTGTCAGATATCAGAGAGCGATCGTTTTGCTCGAGGATTAAAAATGGGCCCGGGTTCGCACGCAGAGTCTGGATACGGGTTTTTTCGGTTGTTTCTGAATTGACACCCTCTAAATCATGCTTTAGCATCAATTCCCTTTTGTCCATCCAATTCTTCATCTTATGACAAGATCTTCGTTGACTCAATCCAGTCTGCCACGATGGTGGTGCTTTGCGACGGCGTTCTCGACCGGTGCGGTGGTGATGGCGTTGGAAATTTTAGGAAGCCGACTTCTCGCGCCGGTTTTTGGCAGTTCGCTATATGTCTGGGGCGCGCTGATTGGGGTGGTCCTGGCTGCCATGAGCAGTGGCTATGCCGCTGGAGGCTGGCTGGCTGATCGATATGCTCCGCAGCGGGTGTTGGCTGGGCTGTTGTTGCTGTCCGGCGCTTGGACCTTGTTATTGGCATGGGTAGGGCAGCCCGTCGTTTTTGGAGTGGCCCAATGGATTCAGGATCCTCGCTGGGGGCCATGTTTTGCAGCCGGTGTGCTATTGGCGGTTCCGGCATTTGGATTGAGCGGCGTTCTCCCGGCCCTCTTGCGTTTGGCTATCGGGGATATGGGGCATCTTGGACGTCATACCGGTGGCATGATTGCGGTTTCAACCATTGGCAGCCTCATCGGAACGTGGGGGACGTCCTTTTATCTTTTAACCTGGCTGGGTAGTGCTACATTAGTCGCTATCTTGGGCGTGGTCCAGGTATGTCTTGGTCTATGGTGGACATTCAAAGTTGGAATACTCCAGCCGAGTCTACAGGCCCTGCTTCTTACGGCGATAGCGGGAATGACCTGGATGGGTTTTCATCCGGTCAGCATTTTGCCACCGGCCATTTATCAGGAGGATAGCCCGTACCAACAGGTTAGAGTGAGTGAAAATGATTTATTCCGTTATCTCATTTTGGACAATACCTTCCACGCGGTGATGTGGAAAGCGACTCCGGAATCTCTTGCCTTGCCCTATAGCCAAGTCATGATGGGTGTGTTGCCAATTGTCGAGAATCCTAAGCGAGGATTGATTTTAGGCCATGGCGGAGGATCATTGGCAAAGTGGCTAGGAAAGAACTGGCCGGATTTGGAATTAGATGTGGTCGAAATGGATCCGTCTGTTGTTCGGGCCGCTGAACGGTATTTTGGTTATACGCCACCGCTCAACCATCATGTTTATGTGGAGGATGCGCGCACCTTTTTACGAAATAATCCTTTCCAGTATGATGTGGTGTGGGTCGATGTGTTTGCCAGGCATCTTATTCCGTTCCATGTGACGACTCAGGAATTCTTTGAAGAATTACGAAAGCATGTGCACCCGGAAGGCGCGGTTGCAGTTAATCTGGCGTCTTCCGATTCGCCCGCGAATGTTCGTCGTGCTCAAGCGGTGTTGACCACGATGCAACTGGCGTTTCCTGATGTGGTGTCCTACGGTGTCGCGGGCCCTGAATGGTTGGATACAAAAAAAGGTTCCGTGAACCTGATTTTTTTTGGTGGAAAACCTGTCTCCGTTATGCGTGATTCGCAGTTTTTGGATGTTCTGGCTCGTCAGATGAATCGGGATCGATTTCCGCCAGAAGGGTTTGCATTATTCATGTCACAGGAGCCGGTCCTTCTGGCTCCTGGTCAGATTCTGACTGATGATTTCTCTCCGCTAGATTTACTTCAAGGTGAAGGGTGAGTATCCCTTTCGCTTCGAGTTAGCAGGATTCTTCCCTCATAAAACGACCTAGGAGGCCTCTCCGTTTACTGAGGAGAGTTTCACTAGAAAGGTGACCTGGTCCTGGTTGTTACGGTGGGAATAATCCGGGTGTTGTAAAAACCGTAAGAGGCCACTCTAACAAAAGAAGCACTTGACACATGTGGTGTCTGGGGTGAACGGCTTGAGGGGTTATCACTCCCCACGTTTACCGGTTGTTTCAAATCTCAACGTGTAAGTGCATACTAGAATTTCTGGTGAGCCGTCCAATCCTCGCTTGATTTTGGCCATCGGGAAGCATTCTTGCGCCCATTCTAAGCCTGAAGACAAGGATTGTCTGGAGACAGGCAATCGAAAGAGATTACCATAGGTTCAGGAGGTATGGTGCCTGTTGTCATCCTATTTTGAACAGACAGCCTCTGGCCAAAACTTGTATCGAATTTGTGGTAGCTGAGCGCCGTCAAAATTCGGGAGATCATAAAGACATCGATCAACCACGGCTACCTCATCTTTGGTAAATTCGAATACTTTCCGTGTTTTATAAAATTGATCCAGCGTATAGTAATCCCCTGAGGTTGGCCTCTCGGCCACCGCTGCCTGAAGTTCTTTGAAGACGGCGGTATCAGTTCCTGGAATACGTCCGTTGTTGCGGGTAATGCACCATTTTATGATTTCGGCTACCCCATACATGCTTAGATCAATTTTCTGCTTTTCTTCGGCCATGATTTCCTCCTTACAAACAGACAAAAAGACAAGGGACCTCTATAACATAAAGAGAGTCGAGTCATCCAGTGTGCGAAGGTCATATCTTCAAAATTGTCTCTAGCAAAGTCGTCTGTAGCCTGGTAGAAAAAGAGGATCTCTCCGGCTAGTAGCAGGTTTTACATCATTTGGAAAAATCCGTATACTCGAGGCGCTGGACATGGTTTATCCTGCATCTATAAGAGTACCCTCTCAACCCACACATTCTGGAGAAAGGCAAGAAGAATTGTATTCCAGTCAGTCTTTGTGGGCTCGCCTTGTCATTCCTCTGGGTCTTTTGGGCCTCCTGTCTTTGGTCGGTTGTCCTACGCGTGAAGAGTACAATCCTCCTGATCTGATTTATCATTATTTAGATATTCCGGTCGGTAAAAACCCTACGTCTATCCGAGCCAGTGATTTTAACGGTGATGGGTTTACGGATTTGATTACCAGCAATATTCAGGGAAATTCCCTGTCACTGCTTTTGGGAAAGGGGGACGGGAGTTTTCAGGACCAAAAAACGATTTCTGCCTGTCAGGAGCCGAGGAATGTGGCGGTGGATGATTTTAATCTTGACCACGTGCCGGATTTCGTTGTGGCGTGTTCCGGGGATAATCATGCTCTCGTGTTTTTGGGACAAGGCGATGGCACTTTTTTGCGTGGGGCCCAATACCTGGTTCATCGTACGCCGGTGAGTATTGCCACAGGAGATTTCAATGAAGATTTTCTTCCTGATTTAGTGGTGGCCCTCCGCAACGACAAAATCCAAATCCTGTTGGGGATGGGGAACGGCAAATTTCGATTGGGACCATTATATGAATATGGAGATACGCCTACCTCTGTGGCTACCGAGGATCTAAATGGGGATAAACATTTGGATTTGGCCGTGTCCAATGGAGGGCCGATGAGTCATGCGGTCTCGATCTGGCTGGGATTGGGGGATGGCACCTTCCAAGCTCCGACTGACTATCGTACTGGCAAGCGGCCATTGGGAGTCTCCTTTGGAGACTTTAATACTGATCGAGCCATAGATCTTCTCGTGATTAACGGTGAAATGAACACGATCACCGTGTTTTTAGGAAACGGGGATGGAACTTTTCAGGAGGGAAGGGAATCGGGCGGTGATGCCGGTCCAAATTATGGAGTGGCTCAGGATTTTGACGGCGATAAAGTTCCGGATGTGGCCGTTGCCAATATTCAATCCGGAAGTATTTCGTTGTTATTTGGGAAGGGCGATGGGACCTTTCATTATCCTCCAAGAGATTATCCCACTCCGCATGCCCCCTTTGCCTTAACTACCCTATCGATTGCCACCGATCGGGGGGAAGAACCGGGATTGGCGGTCGTGAATAATGCTTCAAGTAATGTCTCTATTTTTTTACATCATGGGTTGAATATCCGGAAGAGCCAATTTCCGGCAACTCCTTCTTGAATTCTTCTTCAAATGTGATGTTCTTGACACCCGATTTCTGCAATGTTTACAGTACCTTTGCCTTTCAGAAAGAGGCGTAACGCCGGTCCAAAGCGTGATTCAGCCTTGTGAGGAGAATGTGCGAACTTTTGGCTGGTGGTTTGGAATGGGGTCTCTGTTGACCCTAGCTGTTTTGCTTGTTCAGGGAGGCATGAGAGACCTGATTTATGGTTCGTCGTATTCTGGGACGTGGGAAGGGATTCTCTCCATGGGACTCACGGTTTTAGGAGGTGGAGTTATTGCGGGTTGTGTAGCGGTGATTCTAAATCGACTTCGCTAGGCAACCGGGATGATTCGGGACAAGACTGAAAGGTCCTGTAATCCTCCTGTTTTTTTGGGGTTGGCAAGGGAAAAGTGGGGATTGTCCCGTCCGCTCATCGAGAGTATCTCATCCAGGAGTAGGTTTGTATCGATATGACGTGTCTTAGATGCCAAGGAACTATGCTGGTTGAACGTCAGTACACCCGGATGTCACGCCGATTCAACGCAAAATGTATCAATTGTGGATTTTGGTTTGATTTAGCAGATGTGTTGCGTTTTTTTAAACGCGTCCTCGAAAGTGGTTACAACGGTCAAAAAATTCGTGAAACCCTCTAGCCTGTTTATCCTCCCGCCTTACTTTCAACTTAGTAACTCAAAAACTTTATGAACTGATTGAGTCTCTGTCTGGTCTCTGTGGTGTGGCAAAACCACTGAGTGGATTCTAAGGATTATGCCGTGGTGTAATGGGTTTTTATTTCTGATGGCATAATTTAATGTCCTGATCTTCGCAATAACGTTCCTTGTCTTTCTCAATCCCTGATTCCACATTTAGATCACACCTGGGACTTTGCCCAAAACCCAAATATTTCTGTGGGGCCAAAATCTGTAGCCCCCTAACAAAAAAACTTTTTCAATTAACCTTTAGCTAATTCCTTGAGGGTGGTGCGGATGAGGTCTTCGAGTTCGTACGCTTCGTCCAATTTAGCCGTCGCCAGATTCATGGCTTTTTTGACTTCTGGGGCGCGATATCCCAAATTGATGAGGGCGGAGGCGGCTTCTTCCTGAAGAAAGTTGGTCGGTTCAGTCGGGGCCGGTGAGGGTTTGTGGGAATCAGGGAGCATGATGCGATTGGTTTTGTCTTTTAACTCCAGAACGATTCGACTCGCCGATTTTTTCCCAACTCCGGGGATGGAACCTAAGATTTCAAGGTCACCGGTTTCAATAGCTGTACATAAATCTGGGATGGAAAGGGTCGATAACGCACTCAGGGCGAGTTTCGGTCCGACGCCGCTGATGGTGGTAAGAAGTGAAAAAGCTTGTTTCTCTTCAGTGGTGGAAAATCCAAAAAGCTGAATAGTGTCATTCCGTAAGTGGGTGGAGACAAAAACTTGTACTGTGGAATTGATTTCAGGAAGGCTGAAATAGGTGGAAAGGGCAATAAACACATGATAGCCCACGCCCTGCACAGAAATTACGGCGTCTTGCGGTGTTTTTGAAACGAGGGTTCCTGACAGGGAGGCGATCATGATTGTGCGAAACTCATACTGTCTGCAAATGGTGAGGGGATGGTCGGGATTGTAAAGGGGCAGAGTAGGAATTTTGAAGGATAATGCCAAGGAAGAGCAGAGTGGAACCCAGAAGGCAGAGAGCCTGTCCGAGATTAGCGATCATAACGAGGCTCTATTTGTTTGAGTCAGGCGTTTTGAACGTGTGAGGCGAATGGTTGGGTAGTTGGACGAAACGGATCTGAAGATCTGGAGAAACCCAGCGCTTCCGCAATAGATCAGTCTAATAATGAACAGCCTCCTAGGCACTTTCGGCAGCCATTTTCTCCATCAATTCGTCAGATATTTCAAAGTTGGCATGGACTTTGGACACGTCTTCGTTCTCCTCTAGGAGATCCATGAGTTTTAAGGCTTGCTCTGCATCTCTGCCTTCAAGTTGGATGTGGTTTTGTGCGATAAAGGTCAGCTCGGACAAACTGGTTTCAATCTGAGCCTTCTGTATGGCTTCTTTGACGGCTTCAAAATTTGCTGGTTCCGAAATGATCTCAAATCCGTTGGGAGTTTGTTTCACGTCTTCAGCTCCGGCTTCCAGTGCCAGCTCGAATAGTTGTTCTTCTGTCACAGCCTGGTTTTCGATGACCAGTAGCCCTTTTTTTTGGAATTGCCAGGCGACTGCGCCAGCTTCGGCCATCGTCCCATTATTTTTGGTGAGAATATTTCGAACTTCGGCTACCGTCCGATTACGTTTGTCGGTTGAGATTTCTAGAAGAAGTGCCGTGCCTCCTGGTCCATAGCCCTCCAACATAAACTCTTCGAATTGCATTCCCGGAAGTTCTCCGGTCCCTCGTTGAATTGCCCGTTTGACCGTATCGGCAGGCATATTCACTTCTTTGGATTTCGCAATAGCTTGGCGTAAGGCAGGATTGCCGTCCGGGTCGCCGCCGCTACGAGCGGCAATGGAGATCTCACGGATTACGCGGGTAAAAATTTTCCCCCGCTTGGCATCTTGTGCGCCTTTGTGGCGCTTAATTGTTGACCAATGACTATGTCCACCCATGCTCGCGGTCCATTTCCTATAATTTAAGGCATCGAAAATACCCGAATGTGCCCCCGCGTGGGCTTCTATCACAGTAATTGAAAGGGAGTCAATGCACGTGGTCATGGCAGTAGAAGAGGTTTGGAATCGCAAGCAGGGTGGATAGTTGTTGTCCTGAAGAGTCTTCGAGCTATATTCTGTTCAATTGATTTTCTTCTTTATCCGGTGTTAAGGAAATTAGTCATGCGTATCGTGTTTATGGGCACCCCAGCCTTTGCAGTTCCTACCCTTCAGCAGTTATTGAAGTCCGAATTTTCTGTGGTCGGTGTCGTGTGTCAGCCTGACCGACCGAGTGGGCGTGGGAAGAAAATTCAAGTAGGGCCAGTCAAGGCGCTTGCATTGTCACAAAATATCCCGGTGGTGCAGCCGGAAAGAATGAAAGATCCAAAATTATTGGAAACTCTTCGAGCATGGGAGCCTGAAGTGGTGGTGGTTGCTGCGTTTGGGCGAATTTTACCCAAATCCATTCTTGATCTTCCCCCGAAGGGATGCCTGAATGTGCATGGGTCCCTTCTTCCGCAGTATCGGGGTGCTGCCCCCATTCAATGGGCTGTGATCCAGGGAGAGGTGAAGACCGGGGTTACCATTATGCTTATGGACGAAGGGATGGACACGGGAGCCATTCTTCAACAGGAAGAAATTGCTATTGGGCAGGACGAAACCTCAGGGGAGTTAGCTCCACGAATGGCTCAGATTGGGGGAGACCTTCTGGTCAGGACTCTACGTGGATGGATCGAGGGCACACTGCCCCCTATCCCCCAAAATGATTCGGCGGCGACTATGGCGCCCATCTTGACCAAAGAAGATGGGTTGCTGTATTGGGATCGGCCGGCGCGAACCCTCGCCAATCGCATACGCGGACTGTCGCCCTGGCCTGGTGTGTATACTTTCCTGGAGGGTGAACGTTGGGGGATTTGGAAAGTCCAAGTTGAAGATCAAGAACCAGATAACCCGCACCCCGCCCATGACATTTCTCAGGCCCCGGGCACCATTACGGCCATCACGAAACAGGCCATTCGTGTCCAAACTGGTCAGGGAAGTTTGAACCTTTTGGAGATTCAACCTGAAAATAAAAAACGCATGCACGTTTCTGACTATATAACCGGCCATCGAGTTACCATCGGCATGACCTTTTCAATGGGGAAGCATGACGATTTGGCGGTGTAATCGTGTGGTAAAAATTGGCACCGTCAGGGTTCTGGTGCCAGGTGTTCTCAGTATGACCCGTTTTGGTGGAAAAGGATCCAATGATGACCGATCAAACCTCAGAGTTATTGGCCTATATTCAGAGTCAAATAGAGGAAATCACCACTATTCACGCACAGGCGGAGAAGGCTCTCAATGCGGTGCAGGGAAAAGACCATGTCACCAAGTGGAAGAGAAAAGTGGTGAATGGTCTCGAACCCTACGTGAGTCAGGCATATCTTCAGCACATTACCAAGGAATGGTTGGAAACCACCTATTTTGTGGGCGATGTGTTTGATGAATTAGCCGATGAAGTAGACATGTGCCGTCGGCATCTTAAAAAGTTGGTTAAGGACATTCAGACCACCGGTATCCCCTGATGGTTCCTCTCCATATAAAGCGCCGGGTTGAACGCTCTCATTTTTCTCCCCGCCTATTATAATGGCACCCCTTCCTCCTTATCCGCGCAAACGGCTCGGTCAGCATTTTCTTATTGACCCAAATTTGCTTCGAAAAATTATCAATCTGGCGGACATTAAGCCTGATGAGTATGTCTGTGAGATTGGACCGGGCGGCGGCGCGTTGACCAGATTGTTATGCCAATCGGCGAAGCGGGTGTTAGCCTTAGAGGTTGATCCCCGTATGGTGGATTTCTTGAAAGAGGAATTTGGGAAATGTCCGAACCTTGATATACAAGAACACGATGCGCTCCGTTTTCCCTTCGATCAACTACCAGAGCCCGCTGTAGTAGTGGCTAATCTGCCCTATAACATTTCAACGCCCATTATGTTTCGATTGTTGGAAGCCCGGCCTAAGATCCTTCGAATGGTCCTAACCGTGCAACTGGAAGTCGCCAAGCGGTTAACTGCCAAACCCAATACTAAAGATTATGGTGTGCTATCCGTCATGGCCCAACGCCTGGCTGATGTCCGTTTTGGTTTCCCCGTGTCTCGAAAATGCTTTCGCCCCGTTCCTGATGTAGATTCGGGAGTAGTACGGTTGGATATTCGTGTTCATCAGTCTTATTCTGTTCAGGAAGCCGACATGTTTGCTTTGGTGGTGCGGGCGGCCTTTGGGCAACGCCGAAAAACCCTCCTCAACGCATTACGAGGAGCGGGTTTTTCTTTGACCTGTCTAGAAAGTGCTCAAGAGCGTACAGGCATTACCTTAACCAGGCGAGCGGAAACGCTGTCGGTGGGGGAGTTTCAGCATTTAACTGAAGCGCTCAATGACGGAATGCTGCCCTCCGCTTCTTAATATCTCCAGGATTTTGTAGCCTTGTCGTATGCGTAAGGGTTGTTTGCTCGATAGAAACACTTATGGTAGGATTTTTTGATGAGTATCTTCCCTAGTTCAAAGACCAAGCCAACAAAAGACCAAACCAAGGGATTTTCTGTCTTAACCACACAAGTTGTGGGAATTTTAGTCGCGACTTTGGGCATTCTTGGGCTGCTCAGCCTGGCAACCTTTTCTCCTTCAGACCCGATTCTTTTTGCCCAGCAACCTTCCTCAAATTCCATTCCCGAAAACGCTGTAGGTCTGATTGGGGCTACTCTCGCGTTTTCCCTCCTCACTGTGGCGGGAGGGGGGGCTTATGTAGTGCCATTCTTGCTCATTGTGTTGGGTTTAAGCGTCCTATGGGGAGAAAAACTTCGTATTACGTCCGGCAGTCTTCTGGGATCGCTGCTTGGTGTTCTCTCTTTCAGCGCACTGCTACATCTTCGATTTTCAGGCCAGCCTCAAGTATCCGACATGGATGTCTTAGGGGTAAGCCAGGGTGGAGTTGTGGGACAATGGGTAGCGGCCGGGCTCGGATCGTACCTGGCGGTCACGGGTGCCACGATCATGCTTGGGGCACTGTTACTCATTGCCTTTCTTTTGCTTGTGCCGGTTTCGATTGGACAAATTGCTCGAACTCTCCTGAATGTTTTGGGACGCCTCAAAAATACTGTGGTGGAATCGGTGAGGGAGCGAGACTGGTGGGTAGCAGAGTTCCAACCAAAAATGAATAAATCGATTCGAATTAATCGTCAATTGGCTGCTCGTGGTGGTATTGGTGCGATGGTTTCAGAAACTTTGGAACCAAAGTCCAAGTTATCCAAGATAAAAAGAGATGATTTGCCAGCTACAATCGAGATAACGCCTACTCTTCCACTCATTGAGGAAGTCGACGACACCTTTATCTCTCGCAAGAAAATTTCCAAGTCCTATCAAATGCCTTCCCCCACCGATCTGCTGGATACTCATGCAGCGCGGGCAGCTCATCAGACCGATGCGGTGTTAAAATCTCAGTCCGAAGTTCTTGTGAACACGTTGGCAAGTTTTGGGATTGAGGGAGGCGTCACAGATGTGCATCCTGGACCGGTGATTACCATGTATGAGTTTGCTCCCGGTCCCGGCATCAAAGTCGCCCGAATTGTGAATTTGGCTGATGACCTGGCCATGGCGTTAAAAGCCCTAAAAGTTCGGGTGGTGGCTCCTCTCCCAGGAAAATCCACCGTAGGGATTGAAGTCCCGAATCCCCAACGGGAAACGGTTGGATTGAAAGAGATGTTGACATCAGAGGCGTTCACCCGTGCCCGTTCAAAGCTGGCCTTGGCCTTGGGGAAAGATATTTTTGGGCGACCGGTGGTGACGGATCTCCGCACCATGCCCCATTTATTGGTGGCGGGTGCTACAGGGTCAGGAAAAAGTGTGGGGCTGAACTGCCTGTTATTGAATATCTTATTTACCGCCCATCCCGACGAAGTGAAACTCCTGTTAATTGATCCCAAAGTGTTGGAATTGCAGGTGTACGATGGGATTCCCCATCTCATTCGACCGGTTATCACAAACCCCAAAGAAGCCGCTCGTGGGCTAGGGTGGGTCGTACAAGAAATGGAGCGTCGTTACCAGGTGTTAGCGGAATTGGGTGTTCGGAATATTGATGCCTATAATAAAAAAGTTACCGATTCTCAGGAGACGGGTTCTCCACTTCAAACCGTGAAGAAGCTGAGCAAAGGCCAATCGATGGATGTGGAGGAAGGGGCCCCCCTGCTGGAGTCTTCACAAGAAGAGCGGGTTCTGTTGCCCTACATTGTGGTGGTCATTGATGAATTTGCCGATCTGATTATGGTGGCGCCTAAGGATATTGAAGATCGCATAGCGCGACTCGCTCAGATGGCCCGTGCGTCAGGCATTCATCTTGTCTTGGCGACTCAAAGACCGTCAGTTGATGTTGTGACTGGATTGATCAAGGCTAATTTCCCTGCACGTATCGCGTATCAGGTTTCTTCCAAAATTGATTCCCGGACCATTTTAGATGCGAATGGAGCAGAAAGTCTTTTGGGAAAAGGTGATATGCTGTTTTTATCCTCCGGCACCGGTGGCATTAATAGACTGCACGGTCCTTATGTTTCGGATGAGGAAGTGCGTGGGGTAGTGGAATGGGTGAAATCCCAAGCCACTCCCGTCTATGACCCCGTGGCCCTGGAGTCCGTCCAGGAACCCTCGGTGGATGAACAGGATCGCGATGAGACCTATGAGCGGGCAAGAGAATTGGTGATGACCACAGGACAGGCCTCAGCCTCTTTTATTCAGCGTCGCTTGCGTGTGGGGTATCCCCGAGCAGCCCGGATGATTGAGCAAATGGAGGAGGAAGGTCTGGTGAGTGCTCCAGGGCGTGATGGGAGACGAGAGGTTCTCGCTCGAAGTACTGTTACGTCGGAGATAGGATGATGTCATTGCCGGTTCTGCGAGGAGCCATCTTTCTAGGCATTATTTCCTTTATAATGCCTGTATCCGATACCTCGGCCGCATCTGTTTCCGTCATGGAGGATATCGTTGCAAAGGTTGAGGCTCGTTATGCTCAGACCAAGGATTTGCAAGCTGACTTTGTTCAGGAAACCATTCTTGAGGGATTTACGACGGGGTTTACCTCTTCAGGGCGGCTCTATTTAAAAAAACCTGGATTGCTTCGATGGGATTATCTTCACCCATCGGAGGAGCAGATTTATGTGAATGGTGATCAGGTCATGATGTATGTCCCTGAGCATCAGCAGGTAGTCAAAGGGGCGCTTACGCAAATGGCCGCGTCCAAGGGTCCTCTAGCTCTTTTGCAGGGGGCAGGAAATCTATCTCAGCAATTTACGATTCTGGAATCCGCTGAGGGCTCGAAAGATAATGAAAAGTTCCCTAGTCTCACCTTAGTCCCTAAGCCTGTTGGCCAAACGCCTCCAACTATCAAGAAAATTGTGCTCAAACTCTTTCCTGATACGTATTTTATTCAGGGAATTACCTTGTTTGAGATGAGCGGGAATATCTCTCATGTGATGTTTGACCACATTCAGGCGAATACGGGTCTTTCGTCCAGTCAGCTGACGTTCGATATCCCGCCGGATGTTGTGGTGATCGAATTACCATAATTTCAACATTCAGGTCTGTCGTTTTAGTTGGTATTCTCAGATAAGGAAAAGGTGGAAAGAAATGGCTGAGCGCATCTTGGTGGTGGATGACGACAAGGGAGTTCGGGAAGCCTTGTCAGAGTTCTTGCTATCATTGGGTTATACCGTCATCATGGCCGAAAATGGTGAAGAGGCCCTGAAACAATATCGTAAGGGTGACTTTGATGTAATAATGGCGGACTTGATTATGCCCAATATGGATGGCATGGAATTGTTGAGGCGTATCCGGGAGGTTAAAAATGATGAGGTGATTTTTCTGATGATCACTGGACATCCCTCCATTGGCACAGCTGTGGAGGCTATTAATCGTGGGGCCGATGATTATATTACCAAACCCTTCCATCTCGAGGACGTCAGGTTGCGGGTAACGAAAGCGTTGGAAAAACAAACCCTAAAAGGCCGCTTAAAAACAGCGCAAGGCTTGGCCTGGGGTTTAATGTTGTCCATTCCTCTTTGGCTCTTATTGGGGATAATTCTGGTTATCCTGTTCAAAGGATAATCGCTGTTTCCTTCAGTGGTTTTTGTGTGGTCATGGCTCAATCGCCAATCCCAAATTCATTGTGAGTCTGTTGTCGTGGTTCATGCGGGTCTTACTGTGTGTTTTGGGTATGGTGGTGTTCAGTGCAAGCTCTCTTCAAGCCATTGGCGGCCATATCACTGAAGATCCCACCAAAATTTTACAGAAATATCTTTCCCTCGATAAAAAAGGGGTTCGGTTGGAGGCGCATTCCTGGCAGGTGGTGAGACCCTTTGTGGCCTGGCTGGAAGAACCGGTCTGGGGACACGTAGTCGTGATTTCTGGATATGATGTGGTGGACGATGTGTCGCAATGGGAAGTTATTAATGGGTTAGAGGCCAAAATACCCGTAATCTTCGAGGTGTTTGGAACGATGCACTGGGAACGAGCAACGTTTGTGACCAATCCACATCGTGAAATACAATATTTTCATCTGAAGGCGGTTGGGGACCGGTGGCAAATTGTTGGGCCTCAATTGCCTCCACATGTGGGCCGTCAACGTCTGGTCGATTTTGTTCGTTGGGCGGAGTTAAATGAATCTGGGCCGGAAAGAAAAAATCTGCTCAATTCTTTGATACAACAATTAGAGCTTACAAATGAGAAAGATGTTCAAAAATGACTACATGGCGTGCGGAAGTGTTGTTCTTTGACTTTGACGGAACTTTGATCGATTCGAAAATAGATATTGCCACCTCGGTAAACCTTACGCTAAGGGATTTGGGATTGGCCTTACGATCACGGGAAGAAATATTTAGTTTTGTGGGTGACGGGGTGAAGCGGCTATTGCGGTTATCGGTGGGAGAAGAAAATTTTGATCAATATGAAAAAGCCTTGGAGATTTTTCGGAAACATTATCTAGAGCATTGCGTGGAAACCACACGGTTTTACCCTGGGATTTGGGAAGTGCTTCATCATTATCAGGACCGAAGAAAAGCTATTGTGACCAACAAGTCTTTGGAGTATACCCTTTCAATTGTGGATGGGTTACATGCCCAGGATCTCTTTCATCATGTTGAAGCTCCTCGAGATACGATGGAATTGAAACCAGAACCTGTAATGTTGTTGCGGGCACTTGAGGGATTGGGGGTCGATCCCTCTGATACGGTGATGATTGGGGATAGTACGAATGATGTTCGAGCAGCTCAGGCGGCGGGCATTCGAGCTTGTGCCGTAGGGTATGGATATGGAAATCGAGAAAAAGTTGCAGCACTACGGCCTGACTTTTATTGTGAAAATCCGAAAGATCTTCTTGGGTTGTTTTAATTCCTCCCACCTCTAATTCATTTCTGCGAGTGACAGCATACAGGAAAAGTGGCTAGGTCACCCCGTGATTTTTTCTAGTTGTGGCCAACCAAGGAATTCTTTTATGATCCATTGATATTTTTGATGGCTAACTACATTTTTGATTCATAATCACCAGAAGAGGTCTTGATGGCGCAGCCGGTTGTTACCTGTTTGGACATGGAAGGAGTGTTATTTCCTGAGATCTGGCTAGCTTTGGCGGATAAAGTCGGGATACCAGAGCTACGTCTCACCACCAGGGATGTTGCGGATTATGATGTCTTAATGAAAAAACGACTGGAAGTCCTGAAAGCGCATCGCATTACTCTTCGGGATATTCAGGAAGTTGCCAATACGATTTCTCCCCTTCCGGGCGTTCCTGACTTTATTGCCTGGCTGCGTGAACGATGTCAAATTATTATCTTGTCGGACACGTATTATGAGTTTGTCGGATCACTTATGAAGAAGCTCGAATTCCCTACGATTTTTTGTCATACATTGGGAGTTGATTCCCATGGGTTTATTACGGATTATTTCTTGCGCCAACATGATCAAAAGCGACATGCTGTCAGTGCATTAAAAGGTATCGGGTTTAGAGTCTTGGCCGGAGGAGACTCCTATAATGATGTTTCGATGTTAAAGGAAGCCGACGCCGGATTTTTTTTCTGTCCTCCTGATTCAATTATCCAGGAATTTCCCCAATTCCCTGTAGCTCGTTCGTATGCAGAATTCCAGGAGCACCTGGGTCGGGCAGGCGGGTTCCCTTCCTGACCTGGTCATGCTGGGTAGGTTTGAATTTCCTTCCCCCCATGTTTCGTTCAAGAGGCCGCTGGCTAATGCCAAAATTTATGAAGAGATTTCTGAGGGAAGCATTGTTGCGTTTCCAAATTGTACTTGCTAGATGTATGGCGTTTTATGAGTGGCTGAAGAAGGGTGCTGATGATAAAGGGGAAAGATGTTCAAAGAATCATTTTTGAAGAAATAAGAGATGTAATCCTCAAAAAATTGCCAGAAAATTTTTCTGGATCCTCTAGGGCTGTTGGCTGCAAAGTTTTTATGCCAAGAGCACTGACAAACTTGAAAGGAGCATTTACATGGGGGTCTCTCGCATTCGCCTGTCTCTAATGGTAATGGTATTGCTCTGTCTCTCTGCCGTAACCGGCTGTCTTGGGAAGCGGGAGTGGCAATACCCCCCGGCCTCTACGGGGTCATTTCTGAATGAAAAAGCCGCCGCGCCCATCCCGGCAAAAGCCATTGTTCTTCCCTTAGAAGATTTGAGGGGAAACGAGGTAAAAGAGGAATATTGGAAGGCCGCCATCCCTCTAGTTCCCTATGGAGACACACGATATCAACGCCCTGAGGCCGCACCCAACCCTGAAGAGGTCGATGTCGTCAAATTTGATCCGGCTAATGATCTGGCCCAATCCATCGTTGCGGAATTAAGGCATGCAGAAATTTTTTCCTCGGTTGATTTTGCCAAAGATGAAGGACAACACCCGGCGGATTTGGCCTTTCGAGGTCGTCTCCGTTCTACTGACTGGAGCCGTCGATTATACTCGTATCTATTAGCTCCCGTGGGAGTAGTTTTTTGGATGTTAGGCCTTCCTATGAGTGAAACCACCACTGCTCTGGAGCTTGATCTTCGATTAACACCCCTGAATGATCCGTCGAAGGTGTTATGGAACATGACAATGGAATTTGAAGGGAAGCAGCTTGATGGACCATATTATGGTCTTGAGAATGCTGTCGAAAGTTATCCTGAAGCTATGCAAGAGGCCTTAAAACCCGCAATTGCAGATTTAATTGGCTTGGCCAACGAGGACCCAGCCCGCCTAATGCCACGCTAAGTGATTGAAATTATTGCCATGTAAAGTATCGAAAAAAAATATGAAATATCTGGTTGATATTTGGTAAGCAGAAGATTATTTTAAGCTTCAGGAATTGAAAAAACGGCCGATAATGATTAGGAAACACTGATATCTTGCAAGGACGTTCGTTGTCGTCTCTCATGAATTTATGAGATCTTTTTCTTTCATTCAAGAATTCAGGCACTTGGTGGTATTTTTATATGGAAGAAATGGTCGTAATGGTGACGGTAGGTTCTGAGGGAGAGGCTATAGGACTGTCAAGAATTTTGGTGAAGAACGGATTAGCCGCCTGCGTCAATATCATTCCAGGCGTGCGATCAATTTTTCATTGGGATGGGAAAATTGCTGAGGAACAGGAATTTTTGCTATTGGCAAAAACTGTGAGACGGTCGTATGACCAATTGGTTACCATGGTGAAAGCCAATCATAGTTATGAGGTTCCTGAAATCATTGCTCTCCCTATTCAGTTTGGAAGCGAAGAATATTTAGCCTGGATTCGAGATTCAACCAAGAGTCGAGTCGGCATGACTGAAGAGTAAGGGAAAGTGTTTTGGGCTCAATGTCTGCATGAATGAAAACCTTGATGCTCTTAATTTTATAATTTAGGTGAATTATGAAAGAGTCTGAAGATACGTTGACGGTCATAATCTTTCGTGGGGCCCGCTCAAATCCCTGGCGTCTAAAATTCCGAAAATCTCTTGTGAAGTATGGAATGATTGTGGGGTTAGTGTTGCTGCTCGTTCAGGGTGGGGTTATTACCCATTATGTTTACCAGTGGAGCCAACTGAGTGAATTAGGCGAAATAAAACAGGAATTAACGACCTCGCGTGCTCGAACCAGTAATTTTTCAACCGAAGTAGATGGAATGAAAAAGCGGATGTTAGCGCTAGAGACCCTTAATCGGAAGCTCCAAACCATGTTTGGTCTTGAGGCGGATGAGATTCAGGGGTTGCCTTCTGGTCTACCTGGGCAGGGGGGAGAGGAACTGCCATATGAGGAGATGCCATACGATGGGGTCCAAGAAGAGGCGTCTTGGGAGTTAAAGACTTCAATTGAAAAAATCGGGACGTCCCCTGAGGTCTCTGGTTTAAATTCGACCATGGACCGAAAAATAACCGAGATTAAGGCTGGACTAGAGTGGCTAAATCAACAAACTGAATTGGAAAGTCAAATTCTGGAAGAGCTTTCTGCCGCAGCCCAGCAAAAAGCCGATCAATGGGCATCTATTCCTTCCATCTGGCCAGTTAAAGGCGCTTTAACCTCAAAGTTTGGTCCACGGGTCTCCCCCTTTACAGGTAAAAAAGCCTTGCATGCAGGTATTGATATTGGTGCTCCT
This sequence comes from Candidatus Nitrospira neomarina, assembly GCF_032051675.1. Taxonomy (NCBI): domain Bacteria; kingdom Pseudomonadati; phylum Nitrospirota; class Nitrospiria; order Nitrospirales; family Nitrospiraceae; genus Nitrospira; species Candidatus Nitrospira neomarina. Next base: position 3,220,509 of record NZ_CP116968.1, on the reverse strand, counting down.
ACTGGTACTGAAGTTCGTTCTCCTGCAGCGGGGAAAGTTGTTGTAGCTGCCTATGATGGGCGTATGGGAAAATTTGTTCGTATTGACCATGGTTACGGCATAGAAACGACCTATGGTCATATGTCTAAAATTAATGTGAAATATGGGGATAAAGTTCAAAGAGGGGATCTTGTCGGTCTGGTCGGGAGCACGGGAAAGTTTTCTACGGGACCCCATCTTCACTATCAAGTGGCTGTGAATGATAGGGTTGTAGATCCTATTCATTACATTTTGGATTAGCCTGCCATTTCAGGCCTTGGAGATTTCTTAGATATCCACAAGGTCTCTTCGTGATTTTTTTTTGCTACACTTCCACTTTCACCTTCTTTTCTAAAATCTGGGACAAAAGACCTAAGCCGTTTCGTTCGAGACTGGGTCTTCTTTTATAGAGGGTGGGCCTTCTTTTGTGTTGAATTATCTATAGGGATTGCATAGATTAACCTTGAAGATGTTGGGGAATTTTTGTTTTGTGGAAAAACTAAAAAAATCCTCAGGACATTCAAGTAAATATTATTGGAAATTTAAGTTTATGAGTTAAATTGACAATAATTTGTTTTCTTTGTTAATTTCTTGTTTGGTTGGGGTATTTTACCTAGCCGAAAGTTGGTTCTAAAAATGATGGTGATGACATTTGCTTTTAACCAAGGAGGAGGCCCGATATGAGTCTCGATTACGTAAAATTCACGCCCGGTTTCGGAAAATTTATGCCAAAAGAATATAGGGATATGGTCGAGCATGGTCCATTTGGGAAAAAAACATCTGTTTCGCAAGTGGGAACATTTAAGGAGATTTTAGAGGAACATCCTATGTGTGCAGGATGCGCGATGACCTTGTTTATCCGATTGGCTATTATTGCATTCCCTAATCCAGAAGACACGATTACAGTTGGTACTGCAGGATGTGGACGACTAGCCATTTCTCAGGCAGCTATTCCTTTTGTCTATGGAAATTACGGCGATCAAAATGGGGTGGCCAGTGGATTGTCACGCGGACTTCGCTTGAGATTTGGAGATCGCCCTAAAGATGTTGTTGTGATGGCGGGAGATGGTGGAATGGCAGACATTGGCTTTGCTCAGACTTTGCATTCCTGGTTTCGAAAAGAAAAATTCACGACCATCATGTTGGATAACGAAGTTTATGGGAATACCGGTGGTCAAGAAAGTGGCATGACCAACAAGGGTCAAGTTTTGAAGATGGCGCCCTTAGGGAAAAAATTTGAAAAGATGGATATGTTAGGAATGGCCAAGGTTGCCGGGTGTGCGTATGTGGCGACAGTGGTTCCCAATAACCCAAGAAGAGTGGAAAGTGTCATTAAAAAGGCGGTCTTGATTGCACGAGAAGTTGGCCCAACGTATATCCAAGCCTATACCTCATGTAATATTGAATATGCGATTCCAACAGATAAAGTGATGGAAGATGCCAAAGATGTCGAGAATGATCGTTATGCATTTTCTGAATATCTTACAGACGAAGCCAAGCAGTATTTAGGGGAACTGTATGGGTACAAAGAATATCTACCGAAGCCTGCAGCTGCAGTAACAAAAGGGTAGTTTTCCCTGCAAAAGTTTGCGTGCTTGGTTGGGATGCTCTTAAAGGTATGAAAATGGAGGAGGTTGAAAATGGCTATTCGTTATAACATTCGTATGGCAGGCGTTGGTGGTCAAGGTGTGGTGACTGCATCCCACATATTTAGCACAGCGGTCATTAATGCTGGTGGCGAGAGCACCATCGTTCCGTTTTATGGGTCTGAAAAGCGAATGGCTCCCGTAGAAAGTTATGTTCGTGTTTCAAATGAACCGATTTATGAAATTGGAGAAATTACCTTTCCCCATATTCTCATGGTCTTTCATCCACAGTGCATTACCCATGGAAAGAGCTACACGAATCCATTTTATTATGGATTAAAAAAAGAGGGAGTCGTTCTTATCAATAGCAACACCCCCATGAATCTTGAGCCGGATCAAGCTGCCGAATTGAAAGACCTAGGTGCAAAAATATATTACCTCCCAGCTACCCAAATGTCTCTAGATGTGGCGGGAATTGATTTGGCCACCAACATGGCGATGGTAGGAGCCATTGGCGCGATTACGGGACTTTCGACTATCGAGGCCACAGGAGAGGCTGTGAAAGATCGATTTCTCGGAAAGGGCTTTGTGGTGTCAGGTGGAACTGCTGCATTGGATAGTGTGGTGGAAAGAAAGTTTAAAAAGAAGGCAGAATTGATTGAGAAAAACTTAGCGGTAGTAAAGGCTGGTTGGGATTACGCTGTCGATAATGGATGGACATTGGGAGCGTCCTCAATGGCGGACCAAACAACCAGTGCAGCAAATAAAGCAGCAAAGGCGTCGGTCTAAAAACGAAAAAAAGAAGGAATTGAAAGGGGAGAGCAATGTATCTTGTTGCAAATATAGATATAGATATTTGTGCTGCAACCAGCTGTAAGTTGTGCACACAGTACTGCCCGGAGGCCAACACAATTCAGTATGATACGGAGGCGGGAAAGGACAGGGGTTTAAAGTATGGGTCGGCTTATGTCGCCGTTGATCGTTGTAAAGGTTGCGCACAATGTGTGTGGGTGTGTGACAATATGGCCAAACATCATGCCATTAAAATGGAAATGATCGATCAAATAGGGGATGCGGCACTTACTGAAAATATTTCATACTTGGAAAAAAATACCAAAGCGGTTCTTGCTAGTCCGCTGAGGGGATAATCTAATAACAGTTTTTTATTCTCCAGTCATCTCATACTCATCAATCGGAGTCCAACGTGGAATTAACGAAAGAGTTAGAAGAAGCAATCGTGGCCCCAGGGCCACAAGGTTTCCATCCACCATCTGCAGCGGAGCTTGGTGTCCTGACGCCTGAACAAGGGTACGGTTTGAAGTTTGGCCATGTTGTTGCGGAAGAGCTGGCAATGGAAGCCATGGCGCGTACGATGTTGACTCGAAAGAATGCAACCATTTTCCCTGGTCCGATGGTTTTGTGGAATTGGAATGATCATGCGGCCGATAAGGCTAGGGCTGTATTAGAGCTAGCAGCGCAATTACCCGATGTGCTCGTCATTCCCATGCCGGATTATCGTCCCAAGTACCCCAAAGTTGAACCGGAGGAAGTGATCAATCCGAATCATCCCAATCTGACAATATGGGGAAATAAGATTGAAGCCTGTATTTTTATCGGAGTCCATTGTCACTATGCTAACCTGACTCTCAAAATGATTCGAGCTGGAACCAATTGCTGGACATCTGCTATTTGTGCGGAACAAGGGCATGAGGATGCCATGTTTACAGTTCGAGATTCTGATGCTGCAAAGATCCGAAGGGTTGCAGCAGTTTTTAAGCGGGTACGAGAAGAAATGGGGATAAAATTACCAGAAAGTGGCAATAATGTTCGTTTTACTGGACTACAGTCCAAAGTCCACGGTGGCAAAACACACACCAATCCTTTGGATTTTAGTATTGAAAGCCCGGTTGATGGAAACGCCGCAGCGTTTGGCCATAAAGCTGAACATATGAAAAAGGAAGCATGAGTATATTTGTAAATTTTCATTCAAGTAATAAGGGGGTCAAACCATGAGCGAAGCCCTTGAATCAGAAGTTAAAACCAATCCCCAAGGTGATCCAATTACGAGTGCGCCGGCTGCACCATCGGTTGATAGCGGAAAGGGAAGAAAGGATCCTCATGGAGAAGCCAAGCGCCAGAGGGTTGTCTCTCCAGAGTATATGTTTTTTGAGGCTCCCCGTGAACGGGAATTTATTACCGGGAGTGAATGTGCAAAAGAGGCGGTGAGGCGCTCAAATGTAGATATGTCCGTGGCCTATCCCATTACTCCTCAAAGCGAAACCTTGCAATTAATCGGAGTCTTGTATGGGGAAGGGTATGTGAAGGAATTCTATCGAGGTGAGGAAGAATATGGCGTCATGTCGGCAATTGCTGGCGCTTCCCGTGCAGGTGTTCGAGCTTTTACGGCCACAGCTGGTCCCGGAACATTGCGAGGTCTTGAGCCCATTGTCTCATGGGCAGGTCACCGCCTTCCCGCTGTTTGCATGTTTACGTGCAGGGTCGTGAATGCTCCATTGGCTATCCAACCTGATAATATTGAAATTGCCTACCTTTTAAATAGCGGAATGTTGGTCTTTCATGCGGAAAATCAACAGGATCTGTTCGACTTTATCATGAAGGGTTTTATCATCAGCGAAAAAAATGATGTGACCCTTCCGGTGGGTGTCTGTTGTGATGGTTTTTTTGTGACTCATGCTCGAGGGTATTGTGCGATGCAGGATCGTGGTCTCAAGCTCCCGCCTCGAGACCCTTACCGAGGGTCGGTCCCGGTCTTAGATGCGGAGAACCCGCCAGCTCGATTGTCCCGTGATGCTCCAGTGCAAAAATCTAATTTTATGGCCTACAACATTCATGCGGTGTGGCAGCAGGAAGTGTGGGCTGGCGTAGAACGTTCACGGAAATATATTAATCAATATATGGATGGATTGTTAGAAGCTCAGGATGTGGAAGATGCAGATGTTCTTCTTATTGCTTCGGGGAGTGCTGCGGCACAATCCCGCGAAGCGGTTCGTCAATGTAAAGAGAAAGGCATCAAGGCAGGATTAATCAAAATTCGTTCCTTGCGACCTTTCCCAACAAACGAACTAAGAGAGCTGTGTGGCAAAGCCAAGCTTATTGTTATTCCGGAATTTAACTATGTCGGATGGTTGGCCAAAGATGTGGCTACGGCAATTTATGGTTTCTCCAATGCAAAGATTGTGGCCGGCCCACATGTTTACGGCGGGATGTCCATGCCAGTAGAGATGATTACGGATGAAGTGGAATGTGGTTTAACCGGTAAGAAGTCGAACACGGTTCCAGAGTCTCATATTATGGGAACGGTGGATCCAGCAGCGGTTGCTCATTTTATGAAGAGCATTTAGAATCAGTAAAGTAGCCAAGATAGGAATACCAAAAGCCCGTCCCAAGAATAATTGGGGCGGGCTTTTCTTTGCCATCAGGAAAAATGAGGATTGATAAAGGGAGAGGCTGTCGGTTACTACAAGCTCCTGATAAAGTAAAAGGTCTATTAGATGATCGTTTCTTCTGCCGGGCCAATCATCTTGGTTACCAATGATGATGGAATAAATGCTCCTGGTATCAAGGTGTTGGCTGAGGCTCTGAGCCCATTAGGGGAAGTTTGGGTTGTGGCCCCAGAGAAAACCCAAAATGCCGTTGGGCGGTCGATGACATTGCATAAACCATTAAGACTGCGTCCTCTGAAAAAACGATGGTATGCCGTTAATGGGACCCCAGCGGATTGCGTGACACTAGCCGTGTGTCATCTTCTACCGGCGTGCCTGCCAAAATTGGTGGTATCAGGTATCAATAATGGATGGAATTTGGGTGATGACGTTACTAATTCCGGAACGGTTGCCGGAGCTATTGAAGGTATGCTTCATGGTATCCCTTCTATTGCCATTTCCCTGGAAGACTTACCAAAATGCCAATATGCCGTCGCAGGCCATTTTGCCTTTTTGGTTGGCAAACGGGTTTTAGAATGTGGGCTTCCTGAAGAAACCATATTGAACGTGAATGTTCCGAGTCGTCGATTGGAGAACATTGCCGGTATTCAAATAACCTGTTTGAGCCAGCGACGTTATCTCAATCCCGTAGTCGAAAAGACAGATCCGAGGGGTAATCGATATTTTTGGATTGCGGGACAACGAGAATCATGGGCTAGAGGTAAGCATTCTGATCATGACGCCGTTTCCAATCAAATGGTTTCAATTTCTCCACTTCATTTGGATTTGACCGATTATTCTGCCATGCAGGAGCTGAAGGGGTGGGAGAAGTCTCTTTTTCCCTCAAAACAATCCCTGCGAAAACCAATCAAAAGTTCTGGGAAAGGTAAGCGATCTCCAGTAAAACCAAAACGTCTATAAGAGACTGATAACCAGCAACTTCTACTGAAAAATTATGGAATTGGGCAAACAATTATACGAGTGGATGTTATCGTGGTCTGACTCTCCCTATGGAGTCCCGGCCTTGTTCTGTCTCGCTTTCGCCGAATCTTCATTTTTCCCACTGCCTCCTGATGTGTTAGTCATTGCGCTTACTTTTGGCAATCCAAGCCTGGGCTGGTGGTACGCAACGGTTGCGACAATCGGATCTGTGCTTGGAGGAGCTTTTGGATATGGAATCGGATGGTTTGGGGGTCGGCCTCTTCTGCTTAAATTTATGGGGCAAGCCAGAATGGATTTGGTGCATCAGTATTTTCAACGGTATGAAGCCTGGGCCATTCTCATCGCAGGGTTCACCCCCATTCCGTACAAAATTTTTACCATTGGGGCTGGAGCGTTTTATGTGAACTTTCGAACATTTATGGTGGCCTCACTTATCAGTCGGGGCGGTCGGTTTTTTCTGGTTGCAGGTGCTATCCAATTCATGGGCCCATGGGTCAAAGAACTCATAGAGAAGTATTTCAACTTATTTTCCATCATCTTTGTGGTGATGTTGGTTCTTGGATTTTGGCTGGTCCAACATCATGGGAAAAGAATCACACATCCCACACCCACTCGAGAACAGTAAGCCATGCCTCTCACCCTGTATAACTCCCGAACAAAAAAGAAAGAACTGTTTCTCCCGCTGACGCCGAATCAGGTTAAGATGTATGTTTGCGGAGTCACGGTATATGATGATTGTCATCTTGGACATGCCAGGAGTGCGTTAGTTTTCGATACCATCAGGCGGTATTTGGAGTACAGCGGTTACCAGGTAACCTATGTCAGAAATTTTACCGATGTGGACGATAAAATTCTCCAACGAGCTCACAAAGAAGGTATTCCCTGGACTCAGGTGACGGAAAAATATATCGAAGCCTTTTATCGCGACATGGGGCGGTTGGGAATAATTCCCCCTACAATAGAGCCTCGGGCGACTCACCATATCCAGGATATCGTGGACATGATTGCCGGATTAGTTGAGAAGGACGTTGCCTATGAGGTGGAAGGTGACGTGTATTTTGAAGTCAGAAAGTTCAGTCAGTATGGCCAATTATCCGGTAGGAATCTGGAAGAATTATTGGCCGGTGCTCGCGTTGAAGTCGACCATCGGAAAAAAGATCCCATGGATTTTGCTCTCTGGAAATCAGCAAAGCCGGATGAGCCAGGATGGGAGAGCCCTTGGGGTAAAGGTCGACCGGGATGGCATATCGAATGTTCGGCCATGTCGATTAAGCACTTGGGTCCAACATTCGATATCCATGGGGGAGGAAAGGATCTCATTTTCCCTCATCACGAAAATGAAGTGGCTCAGTCCTGTGCCTACACGGGAAAAGAGTTTGCCCGGTATTGGATTCACAACGGGTTTGTGACGATTGATCAAGAGAAAATGTCCAAGTCCTTGGGGAATTTTTTCACGATTCGAGAGATCTTTGAGAAGTCACCGTATTCAGAAATCGTAACCGGGGAATGTCTTCGCTATTACCTCCTCTCCACGCATTACCGGAGCGATATCAATTTTTCGAATCAGTCGATTGCCGAGGCTAAAGCCGCATTGGATAGTGTGTATGGGTTAATTCAGCGCCTGGAGGAAGAGGGGACATCCAATGTTGCTAGTCCCGTGTTTGTGGGAGACCATGATCTGAATTCACTTCTTGAAGGCCTTGCCCAAAAATCTGAGGAGGCGATGGACGATGATTTCAATACTCCAAAGGTGCTTGCCGCCTTTCATGAGTTTCGAGGGGTAGTCAACAAGTTGTTAGCGAAAGGTTTATCCCATAATACGAAACAAAAAGTTAAGGAAATTTTCAGAAAACTTGGGAAGCCTCTTGGATTGTTCCAAATTTCTCCAGATATTTGGTCTGGAAAACTAAGAGTAATTGAGACTTCTGAAGAAATTCCCGCGAAATTTTCCGAAAGCCTGGAGATTACTCCTCTGGATGAATCAGAATTTATTGAAAAACAAGTTCGTCTTCGCAATGAAGCCCGTGCTCAGAAAGATTTTTCTACCGCTGATACCATCAGAAATGAATTAGCCGAACAAGGCATTATCCTGGAAGACCGACCCGATGGCACCACACGATGGAAGCGATGAATCCCCCGCAACGGTGTACGGGTTTCATGCGGTTCTAGAATCTCTCCACTCGCAGTCTCGGCCCGTCCAACGAATTTGGACTCTTCGAGCTGATGGCCGATTTCTTCCCATTGTAAAACTGGCAAGGGAACGCGGTATTTCCCTGGCGGTCGAATCAAGGGAGCGATTAGATCGCTTAGCTGGTGATCGACATCATCAGGGCGTGGTGGCTCAGATTTCCGCCAAAGAGTATCTGGAGGGAGAGGAGTTTCTGGACCAACTTTCTCTTAACCCTATCCCTGCTTTATTAGTAGTGTTAGACCAAATCCAGGATCCACATAATCTAGGCGCGATTATCCGTTCGGTAGAGGCGGCCGGTGGAGATGGGATTGTCATCCCCAAGCATCGTGCCGTGGGTCTGACGGGTGGAGTGGCCAAAGCATCGGCTGGAGCTTTAGAGCATGTCTCCATTGCCCGTGTAGCTAATACGGGAAAGTTTCTTGAAACATGTCAGAAGCGGGACATCAGGACTGTAGCATTAGTCCCGGAAGGAGTTGAATCCTATTCAGAGGTAGACTTCACAGAACCCGTTGCGCTGGTGTTTGGAAGTGAAGGAGAAGGCATCCGGCCGATTGTGCTAAAAAAATGCGATCAACAAGTTAGGATTCCAATGTTTGGAAGCATGAACTCGCTCAACTTGTCAGTTGCCGTAGCAGTGACGCTCTTTGAAGCAGTTCGGCAACGGACTCGGAAACCATAAGAGCCATGGGGAAATTATTTTATCTGAATCAGGCCTTCCTGAATTGCGGCATTGAGCAGTTGGGCGGCATTAGAAACCCGAACCTTCTTCATCATATTGGCCCGGTGGGCTTCAACCGTTTTGACGCTAATTTTCAATTGCTGTGCAATCTCTTTATTCTTCAATCCTGACCAGATGAGTTGCAGGATTTCTTGCTCGCGTTGAGTCAGGGCCTCTGGGCGTTTTCGCTTAATAGGTGGCATGTCCAATTTGTCCGATTTTAGTTGGTTGGTCATGGGTACCTCAGGCATTTCCTCTAGGCGAATTATCTAAGGGAGAATATCAGGTCATTTTAGGATTGTAAACCGAAAGAATACGTAAACTCACCCTAGTCGAATTAACTACGGAATATGTGACTTATATGTCTCACTGGATTGTTTGGCCGAGCGTCTTTATTCTGGGAACGATCATTGGGAGTTTCTTGACGGTATGTGTGCATAGGGTGCCAAAGGGACAATCGGTAGTGGCTCCTCGGTCGACATGCCCCCATTGCGGCAGCCAGATTTCCTGGTACGACAATGTTCCACTTTTGAGTTTTATCTGGCTACTAGGGAGGTGTCGAGCTTGCCATGCCGGTATTCCGCGAAGATACCCCATTATTGAGTTGGCAAATGGCTTAGGTTATCTCCTGGTGGTCTGGCGGTTTGGGCTCACGTGGCCCACGATCGTGTATGCGGGATTGGTGTCGGTGTTCCTTGTGGTGGCTTGGATTGATTGGGACCACAAAATTATTCCGGATGTGATTACCTTACCTGGAATTGTAGTTGGCTTTTTGTGCGCATCCTTTCTGCTACCGACGGGCTGGGTCAATTCGCTTATCGGTCTATTGGTGGGAGGGGGGATTTTACTAGCTCTCGCCTGGGTCAGTCCCTTCTTGTTCGGGAAAGAAGGTATTGGAGGTGGTGATATTAAGTTTTTGGCTATGGTTGGAGCCTTTTTGGGGTGGCAGCAGGCCATTCTTATCCTGATGGTGGGATCAGTGGTGGGAGCGGTTGTCGGGATAATATTGCTGGCCACGAAGGTCCTTGAAAAAGGTCAATATATTCCTTTCGGACCATACTTAGCGCTTGGCGGTCTGATCGCGGTGGTGTGGGGAACGGAGATATGGCACTGGTATTTTCATGGCTTGTTATAAGTACTCAACGAATTCAGCAAGGCAGGTGCGATCACACGGAGCCGGTTCAAGACGTTAGTCTAACAGGGACAAGACGATTAAAGAGATCTCTTTTGTGTGCCAGAGGTTTTACCCTCACTGAATTAATCATCGTGCTTGGCATTATCGGGGTAGTCTTAATGTTAGCTCAGACCTGGTTGGTATCCCAGTTACCTCATTGGCGATTGAATGGAGCAGCCAGACAGGTGGCCTCTGACCTTTTAGGGTCAAAAATGAAGGCCGTGATGGAGCGGAATAGGCAACGAGTCTTCTTTCAGGATAATCATCGGTATGTGTTATTGGATGATGATAATAATAATGGAAAGTCCGACCCGGGCGAGCATCTTGTAGCTCGCGATATTCAGGAGAGTTTTCGAGATGTCATGATGACGGCCACCAACAATCCCTCCTTTCTGCCAAGAGGAACGGCGTCCAGCTTAGCTTCTATTACCCTGTCCAATTCAGCCGGAAAACGGATCATTACGGTTAGCATAACCGGACGGGTAAAAGTGAAGTCTTAATGAACATCATGATTCATGAGAGATATCGACTGACGAGTTGCCTGCGAGATCAACGAGGGTTCTCATTGTTAGAAGTGCTAATGGCCCTGGTGGTGGTTTTCCTGGCGCTCCTTGGATTTGCATCCTATTCCGTTGTCGCTCATACCGGCATGACCGCGAGTGAAAAAATGACCCGAGCCGTCACCCTCGCCCAGGAAAAATTGGAAGATGTGCGCCGGGATGGAGTGCCAAGTTCGTTAACCGGTACATGGACCACCACGGAACCCTATGGCTCCATTGATGGTGCGAGTCAACATCAACGGATGCTCACGATTCAACCGCATTTTCCAATATCCGGGTTACACACTGTCACGGTCGCAGTGCGGTGGGATCACGATGCACATACCACCACACTTACCACATATCTCACAAAGTAAAAGTGAATACGCAGATGCCACATGTTTCGATAGGGTCCCCACAGGGGTATACCCTCGTTGAGGTCGTGGTGGCCCTGAGCTTGAGTCTCCTGACAGTGAGTGTGGTCTATGCTCTGTATATTCAAGAACTCAAAGCCCAGGGTGTGCGAGAGCATATTTTGGACATGCAGCAACAGGCTCGCGTGGTGGTGGATTTGGTGACCAGAGAAATTTTGATGGCCGGTTATGATCCTCGCGGAGTGAATCGTGATTCCGATCTTACTAATGATTTTGAGGGGATTACGTATGATCCCCAAAAGCTCTCTATCAAGGCTGACTTAAATGGTAATGGTGTCACCGGTGATGCCAATGAATCGATTGTCTTTGTCTATGATGCCTCGACCCACATGCTCCGGCGAAATACCGGTGGAGGAAATCAACCATTTGGTGAGGATATTGAAGCGTTTGTCATAGCCTATCTTGATCAGGCTGGGAACCCGACCACAAATTCCAAAGCTATTCGACAAGTGAGAATTTCGGTGACAGCCCGAACGTCACAGCCTGATCCACACTATGCCAAAAACGGTGGATATCGAACGGTGACTCTCCATTCCCGAATCACGATGAGAAATGGCCAATCATGATCGGATTCACTAGCAAGGAAGGAATAAGGTCTTGTCATAATTCCATGGGTGGAGCGCTCATTGCAGCCTTGTTATTGGTCGCTATTTCCACAATTATGGGTGCGACGATTCTGTTTGCCACGTCAACCGATCTACAAATCAGTGGAAATTTCCGAAGGGCAATGGCTACCTTCTATGCCGCAGAGGCGGGCATCGCAGAAACCGTCGTTCGTTTAGGTGGATCTTCCTTGTCAAATCCAGGATATCTCGGCGATCCTTCTCCCATTCTGCAAGCAAATTGGTCCGCCTATGTGTTGTCCTCCCCTGAGTGGAAACCACAGTATGATCCTGAATATTCAGGGGGTTTCACCAACTATTTTCCTTTGAGTGGAAATCTCACCAATACGGCAGTTCTTCAAAATAGTGTGCAAACTGTTCTCCCTTACTGGACTAAAATTCGTCATAAAACCGAGTATGATGCGGAACAGGCGGGACACAGTTCTCTGACCCCTCACTATCAGGATGGGGATGGAACAGGCGCGACGCATTCAATAAATTATCGAGGTAGCCTTGTTTATTTTGGATTTCCATCAGAAAGTGAACTCATCCCCACGTCATTTACGTCAGCAAATCCAACTCCATATTCCCCCGTCGAAATCATCATCAGCCAGGGTCAGGTAGAAGGTGCCACGTCCCTGATTCAAGTGGAGGTTGCACACCCGTCTGGGCCGCCATTGTTGGCCGCCGTATATGCGAATAGTCAGGTCGTATTTGCTGGCGGAACCACAGCCGTAGAAGGATTTGATAATTGTGGGCTTCTGCCAGGAGGTCGACCCCCGGTGCAGTTGGGGCCTGCAGGTGCGTTGGCAGGAACCGCCACTTTCACAGGAAATCCCCCGACGCCACAAGTGGGCTCGGAATTCCTGGATTTAGTTAAGGCTTTAGATAGCCTCAAGGGAGGCGCTCAGGTCATTTCGGGAGATCTTGTCGGTATGAATCTTGGGACGCCTGGGGATCCTGCCTTATTGTATGCCGGATCGCTTGCAGGGAAATTTTCGAGCCCCCTTGTCGTTCAGAATCTCTATGGATATGGCATACTTTTGGTAGCGGGAAATCTAAACATTTCCGCGCCTTTTCATTGGGAAGGACTCATCATTGTCGCTGGACAAGTGACGTTTGATGGTGGAATTGGGAGTTCAGTCATTCAGGGTGCCCTCTTGGCAGACCAGTTGCAAATACTGAATGGCGAGGTGAAGATGACTCTGGATACCTGTCCGATCGCCGCGTCCCTTCGAGTACTTCCTGTTGCGACCCTCAGTTGGCAACAACTTCTCTAGACTCTATCAAGAATTTCTACTACTCGACTGAAAAATCTTAAGAAATTCGCATGCAAGGCTAACTCTCAATAATTCCTCCAACTTCCAGTTTCTAGTTGAGATGACTTTTTCAGGTAAAGTTTTTGCAAACTTCCCCTTTTTCCGCATCTTTCCTGAGACTTTTGATTCGTGGCGACATGGGTCCTTTGATTGATTGCAGAAGGGTGACACCATTCTTACAATAGTTTTCTTGTCACGGCATGGGGATTGGTTTACAAATTTCAATTTAACCGCCTGTAGAGTTCCCCATGGCGTGTGTGAGGCGAGTTCTTTCCAGGAAAAACGTGTTCTTAGTTAACTTTTTAACGGGGTAAATGCCATGAGTGTACAACCAGACATTATTTACACGAAAGTTGATGAAGCGCCTGAGCTGGCCAGCGGATCGTTTCTTCCAATCATTCAGTCATTTGCTAAAGCGGCAGGTGTGACCGTTGGAACCAAAGATATCTCCCTCGCGGGAAGAATTCTTGCGCAATTTCCTGACAAGCTCAAGCCTGAACAACGCCAGCCGGATGATCTGGCTCTTTTAGGCGAACTGGTTGAAAAGCCAGATGCCAATGTCATTAAATTACCAAACATCAGTGCATCGCTCCCACAAATCAAGGGTGCGATTGCTGAATTACAATCTCAGGGCTATGCGATCCCTGACTATCCTGAAGATCCTAAAAACGAAGAAGAAAAGGATATCAAAGCCAAATATGACAAAGTGAAAGGAAGCGCGGTCAATCCGGTGCTGCGGCAAGGAAATTCCGATCGTCGGGCTTCAGTCTCGGTCAAGCAATATGCCAAAAAGAACCCTCATAAAATGGGTAAATGGACAAAAGATTCCAAAACGCACGTGGCACACATGGCGGCCGGAGATTTCTTCGGCAATGAAAAGTCCGTCACCATAAACGAGAAAGCCGCTGGGAAGGGAAAAATTGAATTTGTGGCGGACGATGGTAGCGTTACCGTCGTGAAAGACAAATTAACCCTCAGTAAGGGTGATGTGCTGGATGCCAGCAAGATGAGCTGCCAGGCATTGCAGCAGTTCTTTAAAGAGCAAGTGGCGGATGCCAAGCAGAAGGGCATTTTGTGGTCGTTACATCTGAAGGCCACCATGATGAAAGTATCGGATCCCATCATGTTTGGTCATGCGGTGAGGGCATTCTTCGACGATGTATTTAAAAAGCACGAAAAAACGTTCGCTGAATTGGGCGCCAACCCGAATAACGGATTAGGTGACATTCTGGCCAAAATTAAAAATTTACCGGAGGCCAAAAAGAAGGAAATTGAGGCGGATATCCAGGACTGCCTCAAAAATGGACCGGCACTGGCGATGGTAGATTCCGACAAGGGCATTACCAACCTTCATGTGCCGAGTGACATCATTATTGATGCCTCCATGGCAGCTGCACTGCGAACCTCGGGAAAAATGTGGGGACCTGATGGTAAAGAACATGACATGAAAGCCATCATTCCTGACCGGAGTTATGCCGGTATCTATCAGGCGGTGGTCGATTTTTGCCGCGAAAACGGGGAATTCAATCCTTCCACAATGGGCAGCGTACCCAATGTGGGGTTAATGGCACAAAAAGCCGAAGAATACGGATCACATGACAAGACATTTGAATCCACAGGGAAAGGCGTAGTCAGAGTGCTGGATGGAACAGGGAATGTCTTGCTGCAACACGATGTCGAAAAAGGCGATATCTGGCGCAGTTGTTATACGACAGATGTTGCTATTAAGGATTGGGTCAAGCTGGCTGTGAACCGGGCCAGGAATTCTTCGACGCCGGTGGTATTCTGGCTCAATAAAAATCGGGCTCATGATGCCCAAGTCATTGAAAAGGTCAATCTCTACCTCAAGGATCATGATACGAAAGGGTTGGACATCCAAATTATGGCACCGGTGGATGCCATGAAGTTCTCACTCAAACGTGCGAAGGACGGCCATGACACCATTTCGGCCACTGGAAATGTGCTTCGGGATTATCTTACTGACTTATTCCCGATTTTGGAGCTGGGTACGAGTGCCAAAATGCTGTCCATCGTTCCACTCATCAATGGTGGAGGACTGTTTGAAACCGGAGCAGGAGGGTCGGCCCCGAAGCATGTACAGCAGTTTGTCAAAGAAGGGCATTTACGCTGGGATTCTCTCGGGGAGTTTCTCGCGTTAGCCGAGTCATTTTCCCATTTGAGCCAAAACAAAAATAACAAAAAAGCCAAAATTCTGGCAGAAACATTGGATCGGGCTACCGGAAAACTTATGGACAACCGGAAGTCCCCAGGACGTGAATTAGGGCAATTGGATAATGCCGGAAGTCATGTGTACGAGGCCATGTACTGGGCGCAAGAACTAGCCGCCCAGAACGATGATCAGGACTTGAAAAATCAGTTTGGCCCGATCGCAAAAGAGTTGGAGGCCAAAGTCGATTCAATTCTTGAAGAAATAAAAGCAGCGAAGGGGCGGCCTCAGGATATTGGCGGATATTATCGTCCGGATCCGGCCAAGGTGAAGGCCGCCATGTGTCCCAGCGCGACTCTCAATGCCATCTTAGGTCGCTTAGCCTAGGTTCTCAACGTAGGCTGATCTTCCGGTATTATTCTTATACTGGGGATGTGTGCAACGAGCCGGGTTCCAAACGGAGCCCGGCTCGCCTTTTTTGGGGAGGAGATAATTTGTGTGAGTCATGTGAAAGTTGTGACACTTCCCAAAATCGGGAATGTTCCCATTGTCTGTAAGACCAAGCGAGACATCTCTAGTGAAACCCCATTAGATGCACGGGATGACGAATCCCTCGGATGGGGGTACTGGGATCGAATTTGGCCTTCTGAGGTGGCCTTATCCGAATGTCTCATTCATCGGTTTTTCCCATCAAAACTACAAGGCGTCAAAGTTCTGGAAATTGGCTGCGGAACAGGGTTGGCCGGAGTGGTTGCTGCTCGGCTCGGGGCATTTACCATATTTTCAGATATGGTGCCTATTACCCTTGAAGCAACAAAGGAGTCCTGTCGTCTGAATCACATCAGCAAATTTGACACATGCCTGTTGAATTGGACGGAACAGATTGGACCAAAAAAGTTTTTTTATGATTTGGTAATAGGCAGTGAAGTTTTTTATGACGAAGGAATTTTAGCCGGTATTTCTCATATTCTTGAACAGGTGCTTACCCAGAAGGGGAAAGCCATGTTTTGTGATCCAAATAGACTGGGGCTCGATACCGTCGAACATGGATTTAAAGAGAAATTTATTGTGGCAATAGAAGAAGTCCCGCTCAACTGGCCTCCACGAAAAGATGCTGGAGTAGAAAAGAAGGGGTTTCTTTACCAATTAAGTCGCAGGAGTCAGGAGGCATTCTGCCAAAATCCTTTTCCAGGTGTTTGAGGGGCTATGTTTGAGGGGCTATTTATGAATGATGACGAGACCCTTAAACCTAAGGTTGTCACAAATACAAAATTTATCGAGTAAAGTCCATGGCTTTTTAAAGCAACAAGATGGATGGCTAGGGCATGGCAGGGGTTTTTCTTATAGCAGGAGAGAGCGTCGTCTTTTGGGGGTTAGCTTAATAAAGCCTGGGGCTAAGGGTGGGGATGTGGGGTCTTATCATCTCAACTAATTAATTTTAAATAGATTTTCTCTTTAAGAGTGTGGTGGAGTTCTTATGGGCATTTCACGTGGGGGCACTGGGACTTTTGAAAGGGGTTCATGGGTCTTTTGATTGATTGCAGCGGGATGAGGGCATTCGTACAATGCACCGTTCCGCGCGGCAGGCGGGTTGTGCTACGTTTGTCCTTAACCATTATGATGGGTCCCTGAAGGAAGGGTTGGATTATGGCAAAAGTTCTTGAAGGCCCGGGTATGGGCTTATTGCGAAAATGGGGGATTTCAACTCCCAACTATGCTGTCGTGACCTCGAGTGAGGAATTTGACCAATTGTCTCAGGTCAATGATTGGCTCCAAAAAAATAAACTGGTAGTCAAAGCGCATGAAGCACTTGGCTCTCGTTTTAAATTGGGGTTGGTCAAGGTGGGATTGGATTTAGCCGCGGCAAAAGCGGCTGTGCGGGAGATGCTTGGTAAAGAATTGGAAACCCTCACGATTAGGCAGGTGATTGTTTCCGAAGCGGTTGATCACAAAGAAGAATATTATGCCGCGGCCAAATCGACGCGCGATGGAGTGGACCTCTTAGTGGCGACCTGTGGTGGCATCGAAGTGGAATCTAATTGGGATAAGGTCAAGCATGTATCCATTGAGACCGGTGAGACCCTCTCGGATTCAGCGCTTTCCTCCCTGGTGAAGGATGCGGGGTTTTCCGGCGATACGGCCGCTAAAATGGCGGAATTTTTGAAGAAATTATATGCCTGTTTTGATAATGAAGATGCTCAATATGTAGAAGTAAATCCGGTTGTGCTCAGTGGCCAGGGAGAACTTGTGGCTCTGGATGCGGTGACCCTTCTGGACGGTGATGCCAAGTTCCGGCATAAGGACTGGACTTTTCCGTTTGCGGCTGAGTTTGGGCGTGCCTATACCAAAAATGAAGAGGAAGTCATGGCGGTTGATGCCAAGGTAAAAGGCTCCGTCAAGCTCATTGAGATTCCCGGTGGCAATATTGCGATGTTACCTGCCGGTGGAGGAGCCAGCGTTTATTATTCAGATGCGGTGGTGGCCCGTGGTGGCAAACTTGCGAATTATGCAGAATATTCAGGTGATCCACCGGACTGGGCAGTGGAAGTTCTGACGGAAAAAGTCTGCTCGTTGCCTGGTATCAAGCATATTATTGTGGGCGGAGCGATTGCGAATTTTACCGATGTCAAAAAGACCTTTGGGGGCATTATCAACGCGTTTCGAAAGGCCAAAGCGGAAGGCAAGCTAGAGGGTGTCAAGATTTGGGTGCGCCGGGGTGGTCCAAACGAATTGCAGGGATTAGCGGCTATGCGTGCGCTTCAGGATGAGGGTTTTGATATTCAGGTATTTGACCGCAAAACGCCGTTAACGGACATTGTCGATATGGCCATGGCCGCAAAATAACCTATTAGACCTTGAGGATGTAGGAGACCGTTTCGATGAGTATTCTTGCAACGAAAGACACGCATGTCGTCATTCAAGGTGGGGTGGCCGGGGTGAATGCCGCTCGCCGTATGGCAGAGTTCCGGTACATGATTAAGCAACCATTAAATGTCTCTGCGTTCGTGTATCCCCCTGATGCGGGGAAGACCAACGAGATCATTTGTGGAACCGAGTTAATAATGATCCCCATCTATAAAACCGTCGCCGAAGCGACGGCCAAGCACCCGGAGATTAACACGAGTCTGGTTTATATCGGAGCAGACCGGGCCTATGCCGGAACCATGGAGGCCTTGAATGACCCGCATATTAAAACGGTCTCCATGATTACCGAAGGGGTGCCGGAAAAAGATGCCAAACTTTTGGGGAAGCATGCTCGTAAGCTTGGGAAGACTTTTAATGGCCCTTCCTCAATTGGGGTAGTGTCGGCAGGAGAATGCCGCCTCGGAGTGATCGGGGGGGCGTTTGATAATTTGGTGGCGTGCAAACTGTATCGTCCCGGTTCCTTCGGCGTCGTCACCAAGTCCGGGGGATTGTCGAACGAGATTATTTGGATTTGTTCCCAATTTGCAGACGGCATCACGACGGCGATCGGTATCGGCGGTGATGCCTACCCAGGAACGGACTATGTCAGCTACCTGGAAATGTTTGAAAACGATCCGCAAACCAAAGCGGTGGTCATTGTCGGGGAAATGGGTGGAGATTTGGAAGAACGGGCCGCCGAATGGTACGGCGCCAAGAAGCGCCGGATTAAATTACTCGCGGTCGTATCAGGGTTCTGTCAAGAGAGTCTTCCAAAGGGTATGAAATTCGGGCATGCCGGGGCAAAAGAAGGATTGAAGGGCGAAGGGTCTGCGCGGGCAAAGTCTGAAGCTTTGAAAAAGGCCGGCGCGATTGTACCGGATACCTTCGGAGCTCTAGGGCCGGCTATCAAGGCCACCCACGAGGAGTTACTGAAAAGCGGACAGGTCAAGCCCATACCGGATTTGGCTCCAGCAGATGTGCCAAGGCTTCCCAAAACGGTTCAAGAGAGCATGAAGGAAGGGGAAGTGCTGGTGACGCCGCTGATTCGTTCCACAATCAGTGACGACCGTGGTGATGAACCGCTTTATCAAGGTTATCCGGCTTCTGAACTGATCAATAACGGATATGACATCCCCCATATTATCGGCTTGCTATGGGACAATCGTCTTGTCTCCAAACAGGAAGCAGAAATCATCAAACGAATTATCATGCTGTCGGCCGATCATGGTCCTTGCGTGAGTGGAGCCTTGACGACGATTATCGCCGCTTGTGCTGGAATCGGATTATCTCAAGCGGTCGCGGCCGGTATGATAATGATCGGTCCGCGCTTTGGTGGGGCGGTGACAGACGCGGGACGATGGTTCAAATACGCGATCGACAACAAACTTTCGGTCGATGATTTCCTCGTCTACATGAAGAAAAATGTGGGACCGGTTCCGGGAATCGGTCATCGAGTCAAAAGCTTGAAAAATCCCGATAAGCGGGTGAAGGAGTTGGTTGGGTACGTGAAAAGTTTGAACATGGCCACTCCGCACTTGGATTTTGCATTGGAAGTCGAAAAAATAACCGCTGTCAAAAAAGATAATCTGATTCTCAACGTTGATGGAACCATGGCGGCGGTGTTGGTTGATATCGGGTTTCCGGTAGATAGCCTCAATGGCTTCTTCATTTTGTCGCGAACCATCGGAATGATTGGACATTGGACCGATCAAAAGCGGCAAGGGAGTCGGCTCATACGATTATTTGACTATCTGGTAAATTATGCCTCCCCAAAGCGTCGCGAGGTGCCACCGTTAAAGTAATGATGGTGTAAGTGGACTTTTTGATTGAATCTTATCCATGTTGAACTGAACCCAGGAGATGGTGCTATGTCCCTAGAAATGGTCGAAAAACTGTATGCTTCAATGCCGGGAATCGTGGACAAAGCTCGCAAAAAATTTGGGCGGCCTCTCACGCTGACGGAAAAAATCCTGGTCAGCCATGCCGATGATTTCGATTCACAAGTATGGGAACGTGGAAAGGCCATGTTGGCGCTCCGTCCCGATAGAGTCGCGATGCAGGATGCGACAGCCCAAATGGCCATGTTGCAGTTTATGCAAGCGGGGAAAGATCAAGTCGCTGTTCCAAGTACCATTCACTGCGATCACCTGATCCGGGCTGAAGTCGGGTCGGAAAAGGATCTTCTGCGCGCATGTGATGAAAACCGAGAAGTCTATAATTTTCTTGCCTCGGCCGCGAAAAAATATGGGATCGGATTTTGGAAGCCTGGGGCCGGGATCATCCATCAGGTGGTGTTGGAAAATTATGCATTTCCAGGCGGATTGATCATTGGAACCGATTCACACACGCCAAACGGTGGCGGGTTGGGAATGCTGGCCATTGGCGTGGGTGGAGCCGATGCGGGGGAAGTAATGGCAGGTCTCCCATGGGAGGTCCTCCATCCTAAACTCATCGGCGTAAAGTTAACCGGAAAGCTGAGTGGCTGGGCTTCGCCAAAAGATGTCATTTTGTATATTTGCGGGCTTCTGACCGTGAAGGGTGGGACCAATAAGATCGTGGAGTATTTTGGCCCTGGCGCGGAAACCATCAGTGCGACAGGCAAAGGCACGATTACCAATATGGGAGCTGAGCTTGGCGCCACGACTTCTATTTTCCCGTTCGATGAAAAAATGGTGGCATACTTGAATATCACGGAGCGGGCTGACATTGCCAAATTGGCCGCTGCCAACCGGAGCATGTTGGTTGCAGACCCTGAAGTCTATCAGTCTCCGGAAAAATACTTTGATGAAATCGTCGAAATCGATCTGTCCACTCTAGAGCCGCATGTTGTGGGACCGCATACCCCTGATTTGGCGCGGCCCATTTCAAAGATGGCAGCGGAAGCCAAAGAAAAAGGTTATCCCGTTCAATTAAAAGCAACATTAGTCGGAAGCTGTACGAATTCTTCGTATGAAGATATCGGTCGCGCGGCGCATATTGCCAAGCAAGGGTTACAAGCTGGACTTAAAGCCAAAACGGCTTTTCTGGTCAGCCCGGGATCAGAACGGATTTACCACACCATGAAGCGCGAAGGATTTTTGGAGACCTTTGAAAGCATGGGGGCCACCGTCCTGGCAAATGCCTGTGGACCCTGCATTGGTCAATGGAAACGAGCGGATGCCGTGAAAGGCAAAGCCGACTCTATTGTCAGTACGTTTAACCGAAATTTCCCTGGGCGGAATGATGGGGTGAGTGAGACCTTATCTTTCCTGGCCAGTCCTGAAGTGGTCACGGCTTATGCATTTTCAGGTGATCTGGGCTTTGATCCGATTAAGGGGACCTTGAAAACCGCAGATGGGAAAGAGTTCAAGTTTGAGGCGCCTCAGGGAGATGAATTGCCGGCCAAGGGTTTTGCTAAAGGCGAAGAAGGTTTAGTTCAACCTGCTGAGGATGGTTCGAAGCTTCAAGTGGACATTCCTCCTACCAGTGAGCGATTGCAATTATTAAAGCCTTTCCCAAAATGGGATGGAAAAGATTTTGAAAAGTTGCCGTTATTAATTAAAACCAAGGGGAAAACCACAACGGATCATATCTCTCCCGCCGGTCCGTGGCTCAAATTCCGGGGACATTTGGACAAGATCAGTGACAACATGTTTCTTGGAGCCAACAATGCCTTTTCAGATGAGGCCGGAAAAGGCAATGATGTTTTAACCGGAGAGTCGGGATTGACTCTTGCGCAAATTGCCCGAAGGTATAAAGAAAAAGGTTTGGGGTCGTTTGTCGTGGGGGATGAAAACTATGGTGAAGGGAGCAGCCGTGAGCATGCGGCGATGTCTCCGAGATTTTTGGGTGTCCAAGCTGTTCTGACAAAAAGTTTTGCTCGCATTCATGAGACCAATCTCAAGAAGCAAGGCATTCTTCCGCTGACGTTTGCGAATCCGAAGGATTATGATCAAATTGAACAAGAAGACCGGATCAGTGTGAAAGGGTTAAGTGGACTTGCACCAGGCAAGCCAGTGCAAGTTGTCCTTCACAAGAAGGACGGTCAGGAAGTGGTCATTCAGGCCAATCATAGTATGACCGAACAACAGATCACCTGGTTTAAGGCTGGTTCCGCGTTGAACGCGCTAAATTAATTCCCATTTAAGTGGGCCGGGTGGTGGAAGCGCACGACGAGAAATTTGTCGATCGTATAAGGTACTATTTCTAAGCTATGCCTGACACATTGGATAAAAAAAATACTCTGGACCAAGAAGAGCGTCTCCAACCCAAGATGGTTACCGTGGAGATTGAAGGGAAACCGTTCCAGGTTCCCGCAGGTATCACCCTGATCAAGGCCTTGTGGTATGCAGGGCAGGATGTGATTCGTGGAGTTGGATGCTTAGGCGGCTTCTGTGGAGCCTGTGCGACCTATTACCGTACGAAAGACGATCCCAAGGTCAAAACCTGTTTGGCCTGTTCGATGGCAGTCGAGGATGGCATGTCCTTTTCGTTTATGCCGGCTTTTCCGGCGAGAAAAGCGACCTACAACCTTCTGGAGCTCAAAGATCCTAAGCAGGACTTGTTTACACTCTATCCTGAAGCTCCCTTATGTCGGAACTGTAATGCCTGCACGGAAGCCTGCCCGCAAACTATTGATGTGCGGGAAGGGGTGTGGAAAGCGGTGTTTGGGGATTTTAAAGCGGTCTCTGAAATGTTTATGGATTGTGTCATGTGTGGAATGTGTGCGCCCGTCTGTATCGCTGATATTGCTCCCAATCTTGTCGCGCTCTATGCCAGCCGGGCTCAAGGCGTGCATTTCACCGAAAAACCTGAAGGCCTCTCGAAACGTATTCAAGAGATTACCGATGGACGTTTTCAGCAGGAATGGGATCGGGTCCTCAAGTTGTCCGATGAGGAATTACAAAATACCTCCGCCGCCACAACCTAATCAGTTTTTCTTGTTTCTCTCATGGAACTTACCGATCAGAGAAATTTAGTTCATCAAACCAGGGACGCCCGTCGGTCTAAAAGTTTTCCCAAGCTTTCTCCAGCCGAACGGGATAGCCTTATCAAGCAATACCATCCTGATCATCGGGCTCATGCCTACCGGCCGATTATCTTTGGGCCGAATGCCGGTCAATCAACCGTGACCGAAGTGGCGACCCTATTAGAAGGGGAGAGCCCGGTTCCGGCCGATCTTAATCTCACTCCCGATTACACCGTGGATGTCCTGGTCGTTGGTGGAGGAGGGGCAGGGTGCGCATCGGCGCTCCATGCCCATGCCCAGGGAGCCAATGTGTTACTGGCCACCAAGTTGCGCCTGGGGGATTCCAACTCGGTCATGGCCCAAGGCGGGATGCAAATTGCCGTCGGCTCGGACGATTCGCCTGTCCAGCATTTCTTAGACACCTTAAAGGGCGGGCACATGAAAAATGACCACCAGTTGTTGAAGGTCATGGTGGAAGAGGGACCGTCTATTGCGAAATGGCTGTTGGAATTGGGTGTCTTATTCGATCGGGATGCCGATGGAAATCTGCATGTGAAAAAAGGGGGAGGAAGCTCAAAGGCCAGGCTGTTAACCTGCTCCGATTACACCGGTTTGGAAATCATGCGAGTGTTGAAGGACGAAGTACTGAACCAGAAGGTTCCGTTGCTGGAATTTGTCGCTGCGGTGGAATTGTTAAGCGATGCCGATGGGGCCTGCACGGGAGCGGTGCTGAAAGATTTAGACAACAATCGGTTCATCGTCGTTTCCGCTAAAACGGTGATCCTGGCAACAGGCGGAATTGGCCGGTTGCACATTCAGGGATTTCCAACCAGCAATCATTTCGGGGCGACAGGGGATGCCCTGGTCCTGGCCTATCGTCTCGGCGTGCCTCTCGTTCAAATCGATACCTTTCAATACCATCCTTCAGGTGGGGTGTATCCTGAGCAATTAGTCGGTGCGCTGGTGACAGAAGGCATTCGCTCTGAAGGCGGCCATTTGGTGAATGGGAAGGGCGAGCGCTTTGTGAATGAATTGGATACCCGTGATGTTGTGTCCTCGTCGATCATTCGGGAATGTGAAGAGGGGCGGGGCGTTCGAACACCATCAGGAAGGGTGGGCGTCTGGCTGGATACGCCGTTGTTAGATGTGGAACATGGACCGGGAACATTGGACAAACATTTTCCCGCGATGGTTCGGCAGTATGAGCGCTACCAGGTCGATATTCGGAAAGACCCGGTGCTGATCTATCCCACGCTGCATTATCAAAACGGGGGCGTCAAAATTGATGTGAATGGAGAAACGCCTGTGGCCAATTTGTTCGTGGCGGGAGAGGCTTCCGGCGGATTACATGGGCGAAACCGGCTCATGGGGAATTCCTTGTTGGACTTAATGGTGTTTGGCAAGCGAACAGGTATTCTTGCTGCAGAGCGGTCAAAATCTCTGCCGAAAAGCTCGTTGACCTTAGACCATCTGAAGAGATTTCGAGCCGAAGCCAAACGGCATCATGTGTCTGCTGGTATCATTTCACCTATGGTCTTGCCGTCTTACACCAACAAGTAATTATCAAGTCGATTGATCACCAAACGGGATATTGTCATCGCCGAATGTTCCGGTTTGAGCGGTAGAACCTACGAAGAGGATTTATGAATATTCACGAGTTTCAAGCCAAACAGCTCTTTGCACAGTTTGGGATTCCTGTACCCAAAGGCAAGGAAATCAAAAACGTCAAAGCGGCTGAAAAGTGGGCCTCAGTTCTTGATACCCCCGTATTTGTGGTGAAAGCGCAGATTCATGCGGGTGGACGTGGCAAAGCCGGTGGGGTCAAATTAACCAAAAATAAAACTGAAGTACCGGAACTGGCTAAGGAAATTCTCGGGAAAACTCTGGTGACCCATCAGACAGGTCCCAAGGGCCGAAAAGTTCGGCGCCTACTGATTGAAGAAGGTGCAGGGATTGCGAAGGAATTGTATTTGAGTTTACTGGTAGACCGTGAGTCAGGCTTTCCGACATTTATTGCCAGTACAGAAGGTGGCATGGACATTGAGGAAGTGGCCGAACATACGCCGGACAAATTGCTGAAAGAGTCCATTGATCCGGCAGTGGGATTCCAAGGGTACAATGGAAGAAATTTGGCCTTCGGCTTGGGACTTCCAGAGCTTGAGCCGGCGGTGGTGAAGCCGTTTTTTCAAATGTTGGAAAACCTGTACCGCCTGTTCATGGAAAAAAACGCATCGCTCGTGGAAATTAATCCATTGGTCATCACCACGGATAAGCGTCTGGTCGCGTTGGATGGAAAAGTCTCAATTGATGACAGTGCACTATTTAAACATCCTGATATTCAAAAGTTTAGAGATTTGCACGAAGAGGAACCGTTGGAGATTGAAGCGGGTAGCAATAATCTGAACTATGTCAAACTTGATGGAGACATCGGTTGCATGGTTAACGGAGCGGGTTTGGCGATGGCAACCATGGACGTCATTAAATTGGCGGGATCCGAACCGGCGAATTTTTTAGATGTGGGCGGTGGGGCGACAAAAGAGACGGTCGCAGCCGGATTTCGCATTCTGTTGAAAGATAAAAAGGTCAAGGGCATATTCATTAATATTTTCGGCGGGATTGTGCGTTGCGAGCGTATTGCTCATGGAGTGATTGATGCAGCGAAGGAAGTCGGCATCAAGCTACCTGTTGTTGTGCGACTTCAAGGAACCAATGCGGAAGAAGGCCGAAAGCTTCTGGCTGAATCAGGCTTGAAAGTGGAAGGGGTCGCTGACCTCTGGGAAGCCGCTCAACGGATTGTCGCTCTCAGAAAAAAGAAATAGCTAACCTGGTCGTGGAAATATTCTCCTTGATTGGTGAAAGGTGATGTGGCATGAGCATTTTGGTCAATAAGAATACCCGGGTCGTCGTTCAAGGGATTACCGGCAAAGAAGGGTCATTTCACGCGACCCAGTGCAAGGCGTACGGAACGCAAGTCGTGGCCGGCGTGACGCCTGGCAAAGCCGGTCAGGAAGTCGAAGGCATTCCGGTGTTTAATACCGTTCGTGAAGCCGTCAAAAAGACTGAAGCCACCACCTCATTGATCTTTGTGCCACCTCCTTTTGCGGCCGATGCCATTTTAGAAGCCGCCGATGCCGGCATATGGCTGATCATCTGCATTACAGAGGGGATTCCTGTCAATGATATGGTTCGTGTCCAGCGGGCGCTTTATGGGAAGACCACGCGTCTGATTGGCCCAAATTGTCCGGGAATTATTACGGCCGAGGAGTGCAAGATTGGGATCATGCCAGGATTCATTCATAAAAAAGGGCGGGTCGGCGTGATTTCAAGAAGTGGCACCCTAACCTACGAAGCCGTCAATCAGCTGACCAATTTAGGTCTTGGCGAAACGACCTGTGTCGGCATCGGTGGCGATCCTCTCATCGGAACCGGGTATATCGATTTGTTGCACATGTTCCAGGAGGACGACGAAACGGAAGCCGTCGTGATGATTGGGGAAATTGGTGGCGATGCCGAGGAACGGGCTGCGGCCTATATTCAAAAAGAGATGACTAAGCCGGTCGTGAGTTTCATTGCCGGAATTACGGCACCTCCCGGAAGGCGGATGGGCCATGCCGGCGCCATTATCACGGGAGGAAAGGGCACCGCAGCCGATAAAATGGCCGCACTCGAATCGGCTGGAGTGCGAGTGGTAAAAAACCCTGCTGAAATTGGCGAGACGGTGAAGTCAGTGTTGGGTTGATCGGTCGATATTTCTGTCCGGGCATTCTCATATGCCCATTCCTTTCAGGTTTCCGCAGTTTTTTTATTCCATAAGTGATGCGGAGCGTCTCCTCCATCAGACCGCCTGATCTCAAATTTGATCACCTCCGGCGGCATTGTTTTCGTACATCCCATTCATATCATCAAAGTCTTTTTGGTGAGTCGTTTCCACGCGTAGAGATGGCTGGCTAGCTATTGAATCGCCGAATAGCCGTTGATTTATGGAAAATCGAGCAGTAGCCCTTTCAAGGCTTTGCCGGCCTGGAGCCGTGCAAACAAATCCGCATGGCTTGAAATTCGGTATAGCGGGCTGGCCTGCATTCCGGTTGAGTTCAACGCCCCTGATTTGAGAAATTGGCGCACATTATCGAATATCTTGATGAGTGTATCGTTCATGATGATGGTCTTCCCTCACCATGAAGAAAAATCGGCCTCGGTTGGTATCATCGTCATGGCAGGTACCCATCATCCCTCTGATATAATCAGATAGCGAAAGAGTATCTCTTCGGTCGGTGTTCGTTGGCTGTTTTAGAGTGATACTTCCTTCGAGCGCCCAGCTGAAGCCGAGAGATCGCTTTTTTTCAGTATGTGTTCCATGCGATTTCGTTCATACAAAAAAGAAGTAGTTCTGTTTGGAGGCCAAATCTTTCTTTTCAGACCGATTGATGAAAACCCCGAGAAACTATTTGGTCATGAAAGAAATCAGAAGCCTGATGTTAGTCCTCGGAATAGTCTTTACTTTTTTAGGATGTGCCACGAAAATGGCGCCGTTGCCTGCCAGTCTTTCCGCCGATCAAACCATCGTGTTTGGGAAGGTTCAAGCAAGTCTCACCGGACCTACCACCCGATGGTATACTCCGCAGGTTCGATTTTTTGAGCTCATGAATCACTCCACGGCGGAACGGTTCCGGGTGGATATCGAGTCTGCGGACTCGCCATTTTTTCTCGCACTTCCGCCGGGTGAATATGAGTTGGTGCGGCTACAGATTAATGAAGGGGCTTTCCGATCTATGGCCCAATTGAATTCGACGTTCCAGGTGAGGAAGGGTGAATTGAATTATCTGGGAAAATGGGAAGTGAAAATACACCCCCCCACGTATCTTCGATTGGTTGAAGTTTCCGTGGAATCTGATTTAGAGGACGCAAAAGCCGAAGTTCGTTCACTTTATCCCGATTTAGCCGGTCTTCCAATTCAATCGCAACTCCCGACACCCAAGGATTCGGAAACGCGTTTAGTGGAAATATCTCCTTATCCTCGGGTATGGTGGTTTTGCCGCCATTTAACCTGTTAATTTTAGATGTGAGAAAATTCAGGTTTTAAAGATGGATTGCAGATGGACAATTCCGACCCAAATGTCGAATCCGTCAAAAGCCGCCAATGAAGCTTTGTCGGTATTAGGGAAATGGTGAGACAGCACCATCCTGTCGAACTTGAAATTGGAAAGTACGAATGAGAAGATTGTCGTTTGTTTTTTTAGCCATTTTAGGGTTTTTCGCAATGGGTTGCGGTTCGTTCCCTCAGGAACAAATGAATGGATGGAAGGGCGTGCATCGTGAGGAGCTTATTCGGGTGATGGGGCCGCCGACTAGGCAAACGGCCATGCCTAATGGCGGACAACGATTGGAATTTATTCAACGGATCACTCGCCATCCATTGGGTGGTGAAGTGTATGGCACATCGTATGAGTGTCATAAAACGTTTGAACTCGATGCCGAAGGTATCATTCAAAAAGCCGTTGCTGAACCGGCGTGTTGATCAAAAATCACTCACACCGCATTGTTCCAGAAAACCCAAACAACCGTGGGATGGTGCGGGATTTGACCCTTAATCAAGCCATCCGGCTCAATCGTGGGGAGGGTTGACCAATGTCCCGTAAATATCTGGCCTTTGATATCGAAACGGCAAAGATTTTGCCCGAAAATTTCGTTGACTTACATGATCATCGGCCCCTCGGCATCACCTGTATGGCGAGCTGGTGTAGCGATGAATCCTCGGCGGTGACGTTTTATTCGAAAAATCCAGATGGATCTCCTGCGCCGCAAATGACCAAAGTGGATGTTGCCGCCTTTGTCCAGCATCTCAAAACCAAATTGCAGGAAGGCTATACCATCATCACCCACAATGGATTGGGATTCGATTTCGTGATTGTGGCGGAAGAATGCGGTCAGCTTGATGATTGCCGTGAACTGGCGATGAGCCACGTGGACATGATGTATCACTTCTTTTGCGGAAAAGGGTTCCCTGTTAAGCTCAATGCCGCGGCGAAGGCCATTGGTGTGAGTAAGCCTGCGAATGTGGATGGCTCCGTCGCCCCCAAGCTGTGGAAAGATGGCGACTTCCAAACGGTCCTGGATTATGTGGCTCAGGATTGTCGGTTAACGTTGGATGTGGCTGAAGCCAGTGAACAAGCGAAAAAAATTAGTTGGATTACCGGACGTGGCACAACATCCCATTTTGAATTGCCAGGTGGATGGCTGACCGTTCAAGAAGCCTCCAAGTTACCTCTGCCTGACACGTCATGGATGGATAAGCCATGGCCGCGATCAAAGTTTACGGTATGGTGGTGAGCGTGGAAGATACACCTTTGCGTGTGTGAGTGGTCATTGAAATAGGAAAGGAAGGAGAGATTATGTCTGTATTGATTGGGAAGAATTCGGTAGTCAGCGTCAATTATAAGCTCACGGACGATTCTGGTAAGGTGTTGGATAGTTCAGATGGGTCAAAGCCCATGGTATATCTGCATGGTGCGGGAAATATCATCCCAGGGCTGGAGAAAGCGCTGGCAGGTAAAGGAGAGGGTGATGCTCTGAAGGTCAGGATTGAGCCTGCCGATGCCTATGGAGAGGTCATTCCTGACGGGATTAAGAGCATCGAAAAGGCTGCGTTTGAGGGGGTAGAGTCGGTTGAACCGGGAATGGTTTTTGAGGCCCAGGCGCCGGACGGCACGACGCAGCAAATTATGGTGGTGAAAGTAGATGAGGATAAAGTCACCATTGATACCAATCATCCACTGGCCGGTATCGCGCTCAACTTTGATATTAACGTTCTGAGTGTACGGGAAGCGACAAAGCAAGAACTTGAGCATGGGCATACCCATGAGCACGGGCATGACCACTAGCAGGACGTTGAAAAAGGTCGCCAGCGGCGTTCTCGGCGCTTGGTCGTGCTCACGTACTTAGCGTACGCTCCGCTCGCCCAATCACCTGCGGCCTTGCTGGGCGAGCCTTTTTGAACATCCCGCAGGATTAGATATAAATGATGGGAAACTCTAACAAGGCAATTTAGAAGGACGCGGTTTCGCCGCACCGCTGCTCGACAAGGGGTTGGCCGCCATGAACCTAGACGAACGCTTGGGCGCAGCTTGTGGCGGCGTGAAAGAGGCGGAGTTGGCTGTAATCGTAAAGGTCACTGAAGATTCCTTTGGCGCCGGTGTGATTTTCAAGCCCTAGTTTCTCAAAAGCCCCTGTCATATCTAATTCCTCCTCTGGTTTCCGGAGAGGAGTGAGGTCTACGGGCTCACCAGCTTGGATAGCTTGTCCCAGGTCCCCATTGATAGCACTGGCCGCTCATCCCCGTTGATAGGCCATACCGCCTACAGAAAATCCCCTTTAAGCGTAGTATTAATTTCTGATGATGCCTCTCAGGATTTTGGCCTTGACCATTGATTGAAGCATCTCAAGCCAGGACGTATGCGAATTAATAGTGGGAGGGTCCCCTTGTGTTAACGGTTTGCGGCCATGGGTGAAATTATTTTGCTCCGTGGTACTTTCCTTTTTGAATAACCAGCCGATGTATTATTCATAACCACACATTTGGAGGTGTTATGAATTTGATCGATCGAAGAAGGCAAAGAACATCGGTATGGCTCAGTGCAGCTTTTGCAGGTGCGTGTATTCTAGGAACGGGTCAAGTTGAAGCTGCCAAGATGCCTAAAGTGGAGATTTGCCATTTTGACGCGGATGAAGGGGTTTTTAAGAAAATTTCCGTTAGTGGTAACGCAGTCCAGAATCACCAAGCCAACCACGGGGACATATTCCCCGAAAATTCAAATGGTGCTGGAACGATCACTCTGGATGCAGAATGCAACGAGGTCATCGCGCGGCACGTTTTTTCCCGGGCATATATCGATATAGACCGGGACGGAACGTACGACCCGCAAGTCGACGTTGAAATCTCGCAGCTTGTTGATGCCAACATGGACGGCGTGATTAATGCGGGTGACACCGTTGAATTCGGCCAATACCCCAAGACCTTTGCCCCTTGCTCACTTCCCCCCGACGCCGATTGTCCAGATCTTGGCAATCTCAACCCGACTTCAGTGGTGGTTACCCACGTTTTTTCCGCCACGCCCACTGCCGTCATTGTACAATCGGCTTCAGGTTCTCTCTTCAACTGGGAAACTCCAGCTGGACTGGAAATAGTACGGTTAGGAACAATACCCGAGCAAATACTATATGATAGTTTTCTTGATCAACCGAATGATGCGATTAAAATTCCCTTAGGAGGGGAAGCCGATCCGAGTGATGCCGTAGATATTTTGAGGACAGGAAACGGCGCCAACGACTACTTCTTCAACGTCGAAATCAACCTCGTCCCATAGCCCCATAGTAGGATTGCCCATGAGCGGGCCCTTTTATCCTGCGGATAAAAGGGCTCGTCCGGGTATGATCTTTTTCATGTACCCGCATCAAACTCGGGGCAACATAAACCAGCCGCGCCTTCCGGGGGGCCCTCCTAGGAGATTACGACTTGCAGCCAAGGTAAACACCTTTTCCACTACTCCCCAATACGCTTGTAATAGGCACCCACTTGGAATACTAAATGCCTGAAATGGGATTTGATTCAATCATTGCCACTTTTTCCCATGAACGGCACGGAAGAGCCGAAGTTGGCCATAATCGTAGAGATTGCCGAGGAGCTCTTTGGCGCCGGTGAGATTGCCAAAACCCGTTTTCATGAAGGCTTCTGCCATTTCTAATTCCTGCTCCGATGTCCACAGTTGTGTAAGGTCTACCGGTTCACCGGCTTGGATGGCTTGTTCCAGGTGTCCATAGATGGTGCTGGTGACCAAACCGCGCTCACTGGCGATTTGTTCGATCGAATGCCCCGACCGAAAATAGCGCAAGGTTTGATGGACGGTATCTCCAAGCGGCTTTTTTTTTATGGCCGTTTCTTCATTGACTTCTAAATCCTGCCTGCACCCAACACCTCTTTGATTGTTCGCCGGGTTCTGGTTTCTTAGAGAGGGCGTGGAAGGGGGATTCGATTCCTTGGGAATACTCAGGGGAGCGTAATTCTCCAGATGTGCCGCAATGACTGCCAGAAACTTGGGGCCAAACTCCTGTAATTTCCGATTCCCGACTCCACTAATCTGGAGGAATTCCTGTTCATTGGTCGGATAGTCTCGTGCCATCTGCCGTAGTGCCACATCGGAGAATATGACGTAGGCCGGGACATCACCCTCATCGGCTAATGTCTTTCGTAGTTGGCGGAGGCGAGTGAAGAGCATCTCGTCGTGACCCAGGTCTTCGACAGAGAGCGCCTTGCGTTCCGGTGTGCTCATGGGCTTTGTGAGCATGAGCGTCTTGGGGTCTTGAAGAAAATGCTGACCCTGGTCGGTAACTTCCAACACTGTGAATGGGTCTACCGTTTGCTGGAGATATCCCAGCCGGATGAGTTCCCGGCTAATGGCGGCCCATTCGGGCCTCCGGTGGCCTTCCCCTTTCCCGTAGCTGGTTAAATGGTCATGACGCCATCTGCGGATTTTCTCGGTGTTGGCTCCCGTGAGTACGGCGATGACGTGATTGAGTCCGACGCTAAATCCACTTGTCCCACGAATTTCTTCAACGCAAGAGAGCACGGTCTGTGCGGCATCTGTGCCGTCGAAGGTATCTCTGGGCGAGAGACAGTTGTCGCATCCGCCACAGTTTTCTGATTCAACCTGTTCTCCAAAATATTGGAGCAAGGTGCGACGTCGGCATGTGCCGCATTCCGCATAGTGCACCATTTCCTGTAATTGCCTGTTGGCAATCTGCTGTTCCTGGAAGTTGGTTTTCTCATTGATAAAGCGCTGCTGCTTGACCGTATCCCCGGCGCTGAAGAGCAGGACACACTCGCTTGGCAAACCATCGCGCCCGGCGCGGCCGGTCTCCTGATAATAACTTTCGAGGTTTTTTGGTAAATCGTAGTGAATGACAAATCGCACGTTAGGCTTGTTGATTCCCATGCCGAAGGCAATGGTGGCGCAAATCACCTGGATTTCATCTCGCAGGAACAATTCCTGATGACGTGTACGTTCTTCGGCACTCAGGCCGGCATGATAGGGCAGCGCCTTCAGCCCATTTTGCTGTAAACGATCCGCCACACTTTCCGTGGTATTCCGGCTCTGGCAGTAAAGAATTCCTGAGTCCTTGTGGCGTTTCCGGAGAAAGGCGAGGACTTGTCCAAACGGGTTGTCCTTAGGCTGCACATGGTAGGTCAGATTGGGACGGTTGAAACTGGCCACGTAGCAGGCCGGATCCTGCAATCGTAGAAGTGTGACGATGTCTTTTTGCACCCGCTCCGTGGCGGTGGCGGTGAGTGCGATGATCGGGAGACTCGGGGCCTGATCTCGGAGTTCCACAAGTCGCCGGTATTCCGGCCGGAAATCATGGCCCCATTCACTGATACAGTGGGCTTCATCAATGGCCAGCAGATTGACCTGAAAATTCCGGACCAGGCTGAGGTATCCGGGGACCATGAGGCGTTCCGGCGCCATGTAGAGCAGGCGATAGTCACCCTGATGCAGCCCCCGTAACCGTGCCTGGGATTCCTGCGCGGTCAGAGATGAGTTGAGATATGTTGCAGCAATGCCATTGGCACGGAGCCCATCCACTTGATCTTTCATCAGCGCAATGAGCGGCGAGACAACGATCGTCAGGCCCGAGCGGGCCAGCGCCGGTAACTGAAAGCACAGGGATTTCCCTCCTCCCGTGGGCAACAGGGCCACCACGTCGCGCTTAGCGAGGACATCCCGAATGATCTCTTCTTGTAAAGGCCGAAAGGCCGTGAAACCAAAATGTTCTTTTAACAGAGAGAGGAGGTGAGATTGTGTTGAGGGGGACAGGTGCCGGGAGTTGGTCTGTTGAGGGGATAGGTTGTTCTTCACAATTGAAGTTGTCGCAAATGTAGGAGATGGTGCTGAAGAGTTTGATAGGGAGATTCTGATCTGACACGAGGCTCATCTTGGGGGGCATTCCCCTGTGAGCCTCGGTTACCTTCTCCTTGCCCACTCCGACGGTTTTCTGCCGCTCAGGCGCGATATTCTATATTTTCTCTCAGTTTCTTCGTCAATTCAGTATAATGTTTGCCAGTGGGCGGCCCAAGATCCGTCATAATGCTCTTTCCATAATGTGACTGTCTACCTGTGTAGGCACAAGACCCTCGACATCATGAGGAAATCGGGGGCATTCAGCAAGAATCGGAGGAAATTGCCGAAAATAACAAAATAACCCCTGGTGTCGAGATGCAAGTAGCCGAACGAATGCAAGATACAACGCTGGTCTTGATGATTTCTGGACGGGTGACTGCGTACTCACGGAAAGTGTTCCAGGGGATGGTGAAATCCGCCAGATTCTCCGGCGCCAGGCATATCATTTTTAATATGGAGGGCGTGACGTTCATGGACACCATTGGGTTGGGGGGATTAATGCTCGCCTACCTTGACTTGAATGACAATCATATGGTCATGAGTGTCGTAGAACCCCAACAGCCGGTGAAAACTTTACTCGAAGACGCAAACTTTCCCGAACTGGTTCCGACATATCCCACTGAAGAGACTGCCTTGCAAGCCATCCAATAGATTCCCTGGTGCGCTTCCTTGTTTCCATCGTTTAAAATAATGTAGTTGGATTTTTCCGACGCGGGGTACGTGTGTTTAAATAATCGGCAGACAGAAGTCAATGTGTTATCCTCGCATGGGCTCGCTAAAGGAAAGGACTTAAACCCGAATGCTTATGGTAATAGGAAAGTTGTGATGGCATGTGAGAAGCTTCTGGCGATGCGAGCGGAACTGGTCCGTCAGCAATTGACGGGTTTTGTGGTGCCGCATACGGATGAATATCAGAATGAATATCTGCCTGCCTGCGCAGAGCGGCTTGCCTGGTTGACCGGGTTTACCGGTTCGGCGGGGACGGCGATTGTCTTACCGAATGAAGCCGCAATGTTTGTGGATGGCCGGTATACGCTTCAAGTGGCTGACCAGGTTGATGAGAAAAGCTTCACGCTTCACAATAGTGGGGAAACGTTACCGGATGAATGGTTGGCGCTTCGTGCAGCACCAACCGATCGAATCGGTTATGATCCCTCCCTGCATACTCCGCAGGATCTCGAACGGTTTCAGGCAGCAACCGAACGAGTCGGTGCACAACTCGTCCCCTGTGTATCGAATCCTATCGATATGGTCTGGCATGATCGGCCTCAACCACCCTCAGGTGTGATCAAGCCTCATCTCCTGGAGTTTTCCGGTCAAAGTTCCCAGGTTAAGCGTGAGGTATTAAGCCGGAGGTGTTTAGAAGACCGGATCGATGCGGCTATCATTACCGCACCGGATTCCATTGCCTGGTTGTTGAACATTCGCGGATCGGATGTAGCCCATACTCCATTACCCCTGTGCCGGGCTATTCTATATGCCACAGGACGGGTCGCCCTGTTTGTGGATCAGAAAAAAATCACCCCGGGCTTGCAAGCGCATTTGGGTCCGGACATTTCCTTTGCACGACCAGAGGAATTTGAAGCTGGCTTACAACAGTTGGGAGCCCATGGGAATCGGGTGCTGTGTGATCCAGCCAAGACCAATTCCTGGATTTTCACCACATTAAGCCAGAGTGGGGCTGACATTGTACATAAAAATGATCCCTGTGTGCTGCCAAAGGCCTGTAAAAATCCGGTGGAAATTGCAGGAGCCTACGCGGCGAATCAACGGGATGGAGTGGCCATGTGTCAATTTCTGGCGTGGCTGGCCCGGGAAGGACCCAAGGGACTGGTGACTGAATTAGGGGCCGTGGACTATCTCGATGCCTGTCGGCGAAAACAGGCGTTGTGGGAGGATTGCAGCTTCCCTACCATTTCGGGTGCAGGGTCAAATGGCGCCATTGTGCATTATCATTCGACCCCGGAGACGAATAGGCGCCTGGAGCCGGGGACATTGTATCTGGTTGACTCCGGCGGGCAATATTTAGACGGAACGACCGATATCACCCGGACCATTGCGATTGGACGTCCTTCGGACGAACATCGTGATCGTTATACACGCGTGTTACAAGGTCATATTGCTCTGGCCACGGCCAGATTTCCTGAGGGGACCACAGGGAGCCAATTGGATGCGCTGGCACGTGCGCCCCTATGGGCAATGGGGTTGGATTACGATCATGGGACAGGCCATGGTGTCGGGAGTTTTTTAGGGGTCCATGAAGGTCCACAAAGAATCGGGAAAGCTGCCAATGCGGTCGCTCTGAAGCCTGGAATGATTGTGTCAAATGAACCGGGTTATTACAAAACCGGTGCCTATGGGATTCGCTTGGAAAACCTGGTGACGGTGGTGGAGGATGAGTCTTTCAAGAACTCATCGCGGAGGTTTCTTGCCTTTGATACCCTGACGATTGTGCCATTCGAGCGAGCCCTCATTGCCATGGAGGTGTTATCGCTCAACGAACGACAGTGGGTGGATACCTATCATGCTCGGGTGTGGGCGGAACTCCAATCTGTTCTGGATACGGATACGCGTGCTTGGTTGGAGCAGGCGACGCAATCTCTCAGCTAAATCCGCCAATTCCTTCCATGCTACGCAACATAGTCAAACTGGAGCTATTTATTATATGAAAACCCAAAAATCGAATGAAGAGATCGTGGATGCCATTAAAACCCAAATGGGACAAAATCCTGAGATTACCAATGTGATCGTGAAGGGTCATCTTCTCCAACTCCATGTCACGCAGGGACTGTTTCATCGTTTGTCAGCCGATCGCGAACGAGGGCGGAAAATTATCCTGGTCCTCATGGAACAGATGAAGCGACTCACCGGATTATCGGATGTGGCGGTGTGGGTGTATTCAGAGAACGAAAAAGTAATTGAGGGAACGGTTAAAGCCTTTGGCGGGGATAATGTCAACTTCCTGTTTGACTTGTAATTTTCACAGGAGAATCTCAATGCAAGGGGATTCCCCTATTCCTGATTGTTGCCTTTGGGCCAGGAATCCAGGCTAGGAGGAAGTCCGGTTTTCCAGGATCCAAGGCGTTTTCCCCCGAGACCAATCCGACAGGACCACACACCGTTCGGTGTATGATTAATCCGCCATCGTCCTCCATCGGCACTGATCCACATCCAGACGGGAGGACGTTGAACGGGTCGTTGAGATTCGGATGGCACTCAAAACTCCATGTCGTCTTGCTGAAAGGGTCTTTTGGTAGGCGCTGAATTCAATTTTAATGAAAGTATTGTGATCCATAACTATGAGGCTTGACAAGTTCCTTGCCGGATATGCCATGGTGTGCCCATGAAAAATTCAGATTATACCCCACCAGGAATTGTGTCGGAAGCATCCACAGGCTTGGTGGGACAGTACGAGACTGATGTTTTGTGTCTGTCCGTGTATGGGAAGACCGTGATTCTTATTGGCACGGCCCATGTGTCACAAGAATCTGTGGATTTGGTCAAACTCGTCATTGAACAGGAGCATCCAGACCGTGTTTGTGTAGAATTGGATGCCAAGCGGTTTGAAGCCATTTCGCATCCCAATCGATGGGAATCATTGGACATCAAGGAAATCATCCGCAAGCAGCAGCTCAGTACGCTGATGGTCAATCTTATTTTGTCTTCCTTCCAAAAACGGTTGGGAGATAAATTGGGCGTTATTCCAGGTACCGAAATGCTGGAGGCCATTCGAATGGCCGACAAGCATGATATTCCCGTGACTCTCGCCGACCGAGACGTGCGGGTGACGATGCGTCGTGCCTGGCGCAACACCCCATTTTGGCGAAAAAGTCTGTTAATGTCCTCGCTCATGCTGAGTATCTTTGATACCACTGAAGTCTCCGAAGAGGAGATTCGGAACCTTAAAAAGCAGGATGTGCTTTCAGAAATGATGAAGGACTTAGGGAAAGAGGTGCCGACGCTCAAAACGGTGCTCATTGACGAGCGGGATCACTATTTAGCTGAAAAAATTGCCGATGCGGCAGGGTCCAGGATTGTCGCCGTGGTTGGCGCCGGGCATGTGGAAGGCATTTGCCGCACATTGCATGGCCGGGAGCCGGTGGACTTGGAGGAGCTGGAAAGCATCCAGCCCGTCTCTCCGGTCTGGAAAGCCGTGGGTTGGAGTATCCCGGTTCTAATTGTGGGGTCCATTGCCTGGATTGGATGGCAAAAGGGGTTAAGTGCTGCCGGAGAGAATTTATTGTTTTGGATTTTGGCCAATGGTATTCCCAGCGGGATTGGCGGGATGTTGGCCATGGCTCATCCGCTCACCATCGCCGCTGCATTTATCTCCGCACCGTTTACCAGTCTCACCCCCGTAATTGGAGTCGGGTATGTCACGGCGTTTGTCCAGGCCTATATGCAACCGCCTCTGGTGCGGGAGTTTCAAACGGTGGCGGAAGATATTGCCATTCCACGAAAGTGGTGGAAAAGTCGGCTCCTCCGTGTATTTTTAGCCTTTCTCCTTCCCACGATTGGAAGTCTCATCGGTACGTGGGTAGGGGGCACCCGCATTGTTTCCAATTTGTTTTAATCAGGACCCCAACAAAGCAACGCACGGTGAGGTTAGGGTTGGGGCGCGGAGACTTTTGACGTATGCTGGAAAATACATTTCGGGCAGGTATAGTGTATAAATCGACCATCGCCTACGAGACGTTTCAGCATAGCAGTTTGACACCAGGTGCAGAGACGGTCCGGCAGATCCGAGGCAGAGGGCGTCAAAGGAGGAATAGAATCAGTGTTGGTCATAACTAGAAGCCATTCTCAAAAACATTCAGGGGGTTTGTCAATGTCTACGACCATGAATGCCTCAACATTAGTGAATGGTGTGGTGCTGGGATTTTTATTGCTGTTGCTCCCGGTATCCGGGTGGGCGGAAACGAATGATGAGGATCTTCCACGATTAACGGTTTCCGCAGAGGGGATGATCAATGTGTCTCCTGATAAAGCGGTGTTGAGTTTTGCGGTCGAAACAGTCGGAGAAAAGCTGTCCGATGTTCAACAGGAGAATCAGGAGCGGGTAGCGAAGGTCTTGGAGGAGTGCCGAGGGTTTAATATTCCGTCTGAGTTCATTCAAACGACGTCCTTGAACGTCATTCCTGAATATCCACCACCCCCGCGACGTCCAACCGATGGAACGTTAGAGAACAGTGTTCCCCGTATCATTGGCTATCGTGTCGTCCACCAGGTCAATGTGGAGGTGCGTAATCTTGAGGTGGTGGGAAAGGTCGTTGACCGGCTTTTACAGGTTGGAGCCAACAGATTTTCAGGCATTGCCTGGGGCTTGCAAAATGAACAACCCACCAAGCTTGAAGTCTTGAAACAGGCTTCTGCCCAAGCCCAATCCAAGGCTGAGGCGTTGGCTCAGGCCTTGAACCTCAAATTGGTTCGGATGATCAATGTCTCGGAAGGTGGCGTTTCTCCATCCCCTCCTGAGGGTCGATACCGCATGGCGATGGCGATGGATAGCGGAGGAGAAGCATCGGTGTCGGCAGGTGAAATCTCGATACGTGGTTCCGTCCTCCTGGTGTATGAAATCAGTCAGAAGTAATCAATTCTGTCTTTATCTGACTCTGGTCCCCGGCCCATAGTGCTCAGGAGCATTCCCTCCATGAACAATGAAAAACCAGAAGCTGTTGCACGTACTGGAAAAGCTGGAGCAGATCTTGGCGTTCCGGCATTGGTGGTGTCCGGCTTCCTTGGGGCTGGTAAGACGACGCTTGTCAAGCATTTGATTGCGGATGCTCAACAACAGGGGCTGAAATTGGCTGTGATCTCCAATGAATTTGGTGAATTAGGCATTGATCGGGCTCTGCTTCAAGAAGAAGGCGGTCCAGGGTATGTGGAACTGGAAGGAGGGTGTGTGTGCTGCCAGCTTTCCGGTGAATTACTCAACACGTTGCAGAATCTGTGGGAAACTATTCGTCCGGATCGAGTGGTGGTGGAAACATCCGGCGTGGCCTTACCCTTCGAAACGCTCCTGACATTTTGGCGTGAGCCCGTCACGGAGTGGGTGGGTGAGAGTTTAGCGGTGGTTGTCGTCAATGCGGAACAAGTGGCACACGGGCGGGACTTGGAGGGCACGTTTGAGCAACAAGTCTCTTCGGCAGATCTGTTGGTCTTCAATAAAGTCGATTTAGTTCCATCAGACTCAATCGGTCGATTGGAAAACCTTCTTCAGGACATGGCCCCTGGTGCTCCAGTGATTCGAAGCATTCAGGGGGAAATCGATACGGCGATTGTTTTTCCTTCCCTCCCCGCCAAAAAGGGTTCACCCAACTCTCAACGAAAGCCCGAACTCCTTCCTCACACGCATGAGGAATTTGAAGCAGAGGAACTCTCCTTTCCTGACGACCTCACGCCCGAACAGCTCATCCAAGAACTTCAACCCCTTAACACTCTTCGCATCAAAGGCATCGTGAACACCTCAGAAGGTCCGAAGCTGGTTCAAGGCGTTGGCCCCCGCATTGATCTGAGCTCGCCTCCCTCGCAATTTCCCAAAGAAATGCTTGGCCGCCTGGTCGCCATCCGCCGAAAATAGACACTCCGGCCTTGCCCATCTCTCCACGGATCGGGTTCTCATTCATGCAGGACTTGTGGGAATTCAACTTTAATTGTCGACTAACTCAAAGACGCACATGGTGTAGCCTTGACACCCTCCTGTTTAAGGTATAGCGTGGATATATGACGTATGAATCTACGTTGACTCTCCTATCCCTCGCGCTTCAACTTTCCTTCCTGCGCGTCTGATTCCTCTGTCTCCGCAAGCCTACGCCTAAACTCTTCTCACCAATCGGTGCCGATCAACGGCTTCGATTGTAACGCTGGTCGTCAGATCAGGTTCCGGGAGAGTTCATTCCTGACCCCTGCGGTCCCAGGAAAGAGGTGAACACTATGTATCCATTGGAAGCTCTCTTAGGCCTCATGTTTCTCTTTTGGGGTGCGGCCATTTATGCGTCTTTTATCGAGAGGCCAACATCCGCTGTGTAGGGAACTGCCTTTGAAGGAGTAAGGACCTTTACTTTCTAGGCAGGTTGCCATCTTGTTTGCCACGTCATATGGCCCCATGTGACGTGGGAGACACTTTTTTTACCTTTTTTTTAAAGAAGGAGAGAATAACCATGAAACACACTTTATTGATGAAACGCACCATTCTTGTTGCCTCCATGGCGCTCGTTCCTTTGATCCTGCCGGGACTGACTTTAGCCGCCCCACAAGGAACAGAACCGATGTCTTCTGCCGAGGCGCAGG
Organism: Candidatus Nitrospira neomarina; assembly: GCF_032051675.1. Taxonomy (NCBI): domain Bacteria; kingdom Pseudomonadati; phylum Nitrospirota; class Nitrospiria; order Nitrospirales; family Nitrospiraceae; genus Nitrospira; species Candidatus Nitrospira neomarina. The sequence goes on along the minus strand of NZ_CP116968.1, from coordinate 3,179,285 downwards.
CTCAAGGTCTCACGCAAATTGCGGTGGGAAGTGTCCAGGACACTTTAAAAGCCTGTCTGGGAAGAATTCCCCAAAATGCCAGTAGCGGGCAACTTATGTTGGCGGAAGAAAGCTGCCAACAAGTTGAGACTGCCAGGACAATCAATCAGACGTCACTGACTTTCTGAGGCCCGATCCGGGTGCCCCTGCTTGTTGGTGTCCCGGGAGTCTTCCTGAGGAAAGTGTCTCACGACTGGCTCGGAGCAGTGTGAAGTTGAATCCCTGCCGGTTTTGAGTATGGCTCTTTCGCCTCACCGTTTCCCTCGGAAGGGAAGGGTGAGGTGAGAGCGTCCAATGGGAGATCCCCCTGCCTCATATCTAAACTTGTCTGAGCTTATTGCATGGAGGTGAAACATGGAACTGGTCATGTGGGCCGTTTTAGGGATCGTCATGGGATTGGTGGGCCTTTTGTTGATTCCGGTATTAGTGGTCGGGACCTGGTGGGTGGTCATGACTGTCATTTTGGGGTTGTCTGACGGGATCATATGGTTTCTTGATCGCAAATGGCGGGCTTCTGCACCGTAAAGCGTATTTCAATACAGTTTTAAGGGTTTTATTTATAGGATTTTGTAATGGATTTCATAAGACAATGAAAAACACTCAAACGACAGGGAGCGAAATCATAACAACCCACACCCATACATCAAAAGGTACGGCTTCCAGGAATTCATCCAGGGAATTGACTCAGAAGTTGACAGCCAGTGAAGAACGGTTTCAATCTGTCGTACAGACCGCCACGGATGCCATTATTTTGTGGGATGAGCACGGCTCCATCTTGTCTTGGAATAAGGGTGCCAGAAGGATGTTTGGGTATGTCCGCGAGGAAATCCTGGGGAGTCCACTGACTCGGATTATCCCGGCTCGGTATCACGAAGCGCATCGCTATGGAATGGAACGGGTGGGATCAGCAGTCGATGGGGGCGGCATCGTGAAAACCCTCGAACTACATGGTTTGAAAAAGAACGGGGAGGAATTCCCTATTGAGATGGCTCCTTCAAAATCAGACCTCGAAAATGAGACATTTTATTGTGGCATCATACGCGACATTTCTGAGCGGAAACTGGCGGAGAAGGTGCTGGAGGAACGGAACCGAATGTTGGCCTTTGAGGCGGAGGTGGGGCAGGTCCTGAACTGTGACCAAACGCTGAGTGTCCGCCTGCAGGGTTGTGCGGATTCGTTCATAAGTCATCTGGATGGGGCTTGGGCCGGTTTCTGGACGATGCATTCTATGGAGGAAGGTTTGGAGCTGCAGGCTAGTGCCGGGCTTTCTACTCATTTGGCCGGTTCCGTGCCATTTGGCCATTCGCAAATCGGTCAGATTGCCTTTGAGAAGAGGCCCTATCTGACCAATGCGATCATCAATGATTCCGGGGTTCCAGAACGGGCATGGGCTAAGAAAAAAGGGCTTGTGTCCTTTGCGGGGTATCCGTTGCTGATCGACCAGGAGGTGGTGGGGGTTATGGCGGTGTTTTCCCGGCAACCCTTGACCAGTTTCATGTGGCACAGTCTTGGTTTAGTGGCTGATCGCATCGCCACGGCCATTGAACGTCAAAGAGTGATGGAAACACACCAAAATCTCGCGAGGCACTACGCACGAATCCTCGCCGCCTCGGGAGAGGGGATCTATGAATTGGATAGAGAAGGCAAAACCACTTTTGTGAATCCGGCCGGGACTCTTATGCTGGGATACAAGGTCGAGGAATTAATTGGCGAGCCGATGCACGAGCTGATTCATCATACGAAACCCGAGGGGTCACCCTATCCCAGAGAAGCCTGTCCTATTCATGCCGCGCTCAGGGAGGGAACGGTTTATCATGATGATACAGAGGTGCTCTGGCGCAAAAATGGGACCTCTTTCCCTGTTGACTACTACATTTCGCCGATCCGGGAAAATGGAATTTTAATTGGGGCTGTGGTGACGTTCAAGGATATTAGCGAGCGGGTACGAATGACTGCCGAATTATTGGAAGAAACAAAACTCGCTGGCGTGACAGTGATGCTAGGGGATATTGCTCACGATATCAAGAATATGCTCATGCCGGTGCTGAATGGCGCCAAATTGCTAGACGACGATCTTCAAGAATTGTTTGAGAAGTTACCTGACGTTACTCCGAAGGAATTGTCGGCCTCAAGGAAATTTTCCAACGAGGCGGTCGAAATGATCGTGAAGAATGCCCGTCGGATTCAAGGTCGCATGCGGGAGATTGCCGATACGGTCAAAGGTATATCCAGCCCGCTACGGTTTGCTCCATGCCAGGTGTCGGAAGTGGTCGAAGGCGTCTTCGGCATCCTTCGCTTCTATGCCACGGAGATGGGTGTTTCCCTAAACACGCAAGGTCTTGACGTCCTTCCGCACATTCAGGCGGATGAGAACCGTTTGTTCAACGCCCTCTACAATCTGGTCAATAATGCAATTCCGGAAACCCCTGCCGGTGGATCAGTCACCATTGGTGGGTCAATAGGGTTAGATGGAAGAACCGTGGTGTTAACGGTCGCAGATACGGGTGGGGGAATGCCCCCTGAAATCCGTGACAGATTATTTACTAAAGATGCGATCAGCGGTAAAGCCGGGGGAACTGGATTGGGGACGAAGATAGTCAAGGATGTGGTTGATGCTCATTCAGGAACGGTCAGCGTACATAGTGAACCACGGAAAGGCACCACCTTCACCATCCAATTACCGATGACTCCAAAGATTTTGAAACCAGAAGGAATTCTTCCTTAGCGGGATCCTTGATACAGGGGAATGGCCATTCATACATGATCTTGGTCCATTGTTACCTGCGAATCTTGACCTTTCGCCTGCCAAAGTGCCACCGCCTTGCTGAACAAGACTATTTCAAATGCTTACCGCCTTGCATCGATACGTACAATAATGGCATGGATAAAACTTCGTAAATTAGCCGTCCCTAGGAATAAAATTAAAATTGCTTGGAACTATTTTCTATAGGTCAACTGGTTTTTCGAAAAGGTGAGAATGGGATTGCAGAAGGGTTCCCTTTAGGTCCGGATCAAGGATGGTTTGATACAGAGATTTGGCTTTGGCGAGCAGATCAATGGAGATATGAGTGGCGCCTTGGAGATTGGCTCCCTGTAAGTTCGTCCCGGTCAGGGATGTATCCTGAAGGGAAGCCCCTTCCAAATTAGCCTGTATGAGTTGAGCCTCACGCAAATCAGTTAAGTTGAGCTTGGCTTTGGCCAGATTGGCACGGGTAAGATTTCCCCATGGAAGCGAAGCACGTGTAAGGGTGGCCCCCTCAAGATTCGCGCCCTCCAGGTTGCAGGCAATGAGCCCGGTTCCGGACAAATCAATCCTGGTCATGGTGGCATGTGAGAGATTAGCCTTGATCAGATTGGCTTCCTGCACATCGGCTTCGGTGAGGTTCACCCCGGAGAGGTTGGCTTCTGTTAAATTGGCATGAAAGAGATAGGCGTCTGAAAGGTCTGCCCCTTCCAGATTGGCCTGGCTTAAATCAAGCCCGGTAAAGTCGTACCCGGAAAGATCAGCTCCGCTCAGGTCTGGTTGAATGGACTGGCTTGTCCGTCGAAATTTATTCCATTCCCCGACCCCTCCCTTGATGAGGCGTTCAACATGTTCAGGATTGGCCATGAGGAGAGTGTCGGGATTGAACGACGAACCGGATCGCCTGGCTGAAGGTGGTGGGTTTTTGCCTGTTTACCGTTTTTTGAGGTACTTGAGGAATTCCGAATCCGGGGAGAGAACCAACGTCGTATTGTTCGCAAAGGTTTTCTTGTAGGCTTCCATGGTTCGGATAAATTCAAAAAACTCCGGGCCTTGTTGATAGGCGGTCGCATAGATTTTGTAGGCTTTAGCTTCACCGTCTCCGCGAATTTCCTGTGCGGTTTTATAGGCCTCTGCCAGAATGATCTGCTTGTCTTTCTCGGCCTCGGAGCGAATCTTTTGGGCTTCTTCCTCTCCCTCTGCTCGATATTGTTTGGCCTGCCGTTCCCGTTCGGCCTGCATCCGTTGGAAAATAGCTTTTTCATTTTGCTCGGGCAAATCAGCCCGCTTGATCCGTACATCCAAAACTTCCAGCCCGTAGGCCGAGGCTTTTTCGTTGGAACGATCTGACACGACTTTCATGATCAACGCCCGGTTTGCGGAAACGATTTCCGTCAGTTCATGCCGGCCCAACTCAACACGCAATTCCGAGTAAATGATATCGTCCAGGCGCTGAAGGGCCCCTCGTTGTGTCTGAAAGGCCTGATAGACTTTTAAGGGGTCCACTATGCGCCATTTGGCGAAATTGTCGATCACCATAGACTTCTTGTCACTAGTAATGACATCGCGTACGGGAGCGTCATAGTCCAAATAGCGTTTATCAAAAAAGGTGACTTGATGGTAAAAGGGAATCTTGAATTTCAGCCCTGGTTCCGTGATGGTCTCGACAGGTTTCCCCAATGCGACCACGATAGCTGTTTCGGTTAAATCGACCACAAAAAACGGAGAAAGACCTAATACCAAAAGCAATCCAAAAACTAATATGACACCAATGAGGAGATTTTGTTTCATCGGGAGTCCCCTCCTTGCGTGGTTGTTTCTCCCCTAGAGCGGGATTGGCGGTCTAACGGAAGAAAGGGCAGGACATTGCCTGAGGCCTTCGAGTCCAAAATGATTTTTTCCGTATTGGCCATGACTTCTTCCATCGTTTCAATGTATACCCGTTTACTGATGACATCCTTGGCCAGTTTGTATTCTTTTAAAGTCTGGAGAAAGTAATTGGCTTCCCCCTCCGCACGTGCAATCCGTGACTGTGCGCTCCCTTTGGCCTGGTTGATGCCTTGAGCCGCTTCCCCTTTTGCTCTGGGGATGAGATCGTTTCGGTAGCCGTGAGACTGGTTAATGAGTTTTTCACGGTCTTCCTTGGCGCTGGCGACATCTTTAAAAGCCGCGGCGACGGCATCCGGAGGATTCACATCCTGAAGTTGGATTGTGGCCACTTGTACGCCGGCCAGGTATTGATCGAGGATGCCTTGAAGCAGGTCTTGAGCTTCCTGTTGAATCTGGGCTTTGCCGATCGTTAGCGCTTCATCAATTTTACTTTTGCCGATGACTTCCCGCATGGCTGCTTCAGCCGCGTTGTGAATCGTGGACTCGACATCGGCGACTTTATATAAATAATTTTTAGCTTCCTTGATTTTATATTGGACGATGAACTCAAGAGACAGAATATTCATGTCACCGGTCAACATGAGGGCTTCTCTGGGAACGAATTGGGTGCGTCCACGGTCTTGGCGGAATCCCACCTCCACTCGATGGAGTTTTTCAACTTTTGGAGTGTCGACTGTTTCTACAAATGGAATTTTAAAATGTGGGCCGGATTCAACCTCGCGGACAATATCGCCAAATCGTTTCACCAGACCTTGCTCGTCCGGGGCTACAATAAACACCGATTGCCAGAGAGCCAGGACTGCCAAGACGATGTAAATGATTGATTTGAAACCCCGGCCGGGCACGAGTCGATTGAGTTGGTCTTGTGCTTTCCGAAGCGCTTCATCGAGGGGGTCTTGACCGCTTCCTCCCCACGGATCTTTAGGTTCCCATGCCATACGTTAGTCCTATATTTGAGTTACAAGCGGGACGTGCGAGGTGATTACTGTAGTTACGTGAGCCACGGTAACAGAAATTTTTGGATGGGGCAATAAAAGATCAATGAATCCTATTCCAAACAGGCAGAGAGTGGAGCGCTGCAGCTCTTAATGGGATAGAAGTTCGTTCTATTTGCTTTTTTGTTAAATGGGCCGTATGAGAGACCTAGATTGGCATTCAGGAATAAAAAATCTCTTATTCCTGTTAGGACTAAATGAAGAAAATATCAACATTGTATGGTCTGATCATTTCTTATGATATTTGGCGTGAAAGGAGACTGGGTTGATCGGTGAGAGGCCTTCATACGGTAGTCAGGTTGGAGACGTTTCTCACTTGCCCATAAGTGGTTGATGTTGATCCAATAGTCGCAGAGAGCTTGGAAATATGACAACGATGAAATAGGTTTTATTTTTTAGGAGGGATGTTTATGACGACATGGAGAAAACTATTAATTTTTGGTTTGATGCTTGTGAGTGTTGTGGGGGTGAGCCGAGCTTTTTCAGGTCCTGTCGTTTCTATCAATGAGGATCTTATTCCTGGTCGTTACCAAGGGATTAGAGTTGAGGGAGTTCAGGGAGGAATGTTTGTGGTAGATACGGCGTCAGCTAAGGTGAAGTTTTGTGGTATCACTCCCGTCGGATGTTCTTCCTGGAATAATTGAGGGAGGCAGAGGAAAGGTCATGTAGAAAGTCAGGAGAGGCATTTTTTTATTGACCGGACGCGCAGATTAATGAAGTCCAAATTTCAAGCTGGCACATCCTCGCAAGCATCTCATCGACATCTGATGCTGCATAAGCCTTACGGGATCCTGTCAAAATTTACCGATTCAGAAGGACGTCCGACGTTAGCCGACTATGTGGCTGATGCACGGGTGTATCCGGCCGGTCGATTGGATATGGATAGTGAGGGCCTTCTGCTGCTGACTTCTGATGGAGATCTGGCTCATCGTCTGACCTCGCCATTTCAAAAAGTTTCCAAAACCTATTTGGTGCAAGTGGAACGTATTCCGGATGAATCAGCCCTCATGGGGCTTCGGGAGGGCGTTATGGTCAAGGGCAAAAGGACCCGACCGGCTAAGGTGCAGCTTCTTCATGAAGAGCCAGACGTCTATCCTCGTCCGGTCCCTATTCGTTTTCGCAAATCCGTTCCTACGGCATGGTTGCGGATGGAAATTCAGGAAGGCATGAACCGGCAGATTCGACATATGACTGCTCAAGTGGGACATCCGACTCTAAGGATCATTCGTGTCGCCATCGGGCCGATTCGGTTGGGCTCTCTTGCGCCAGGACAATGGAGGGAGCTTCGAGCAGGAGAATTGCGCGGGTTGTCGTAGGGCTTTCTGTGTCGCGTTCGTGGACGGGAAAAAGCCATTCGGATGAAATAATTGGCAGGAGCCTGAACCATCCCTCATGTTTGACCTTGATCATGGTAATGGTGCCGGTAAAAATGTTTATTAGGGTTTTTACCTTGAACATTGTTGCCCGGACAGGTAAAATTCAGCGCTCGTCATCTAATGAACATGAGTTGATGACCGGCGGAACGGCGGCATGACACATACTTAAATCAGGCCGATGTCATGATGGTGTCTGGTCGGTCCAGGGCCACCCCTCGCGCGCTGTTTTGTCCCCAAGCCAGAACGATAGAAGGAAGTTGATTCCAGAATGAGGCATTTCTCTGTGGACAAATAGAGGGTCGGATCTTAGGTTGTGCCGTAGGGTCTTAGCCCATAGCCGGAATTCGACGGTCTCATCCTATAGTTTCTTTTGAGCCGGTGCGAACAATTCACTATTGGTCACTTAATTGGTCACTTACATAAGAATGGAGATATTCCTAACATGTCGGTAACTATTATTCTGGCTTTGTCTGTTCTTGGATTAGCTGTTGCGTTTTACTACTCTTCATCGGTCCTGAAGATCCCCATTGATATGGGTGTCGAAGATCCGGAAACCCGGAAGCGTCTGGCGAAAATCCATTCGGCTATTGCCACCGGGGCCATGGCATTCCTGAAACAGGAATACAAAATCATGGCCATCTTCATGGTGGTTTTTGCCGCAATCATTGCGGTGTTAATTGACGATCATCACACCGACTACGTGAATGAAGGGCTGTACACGGCTATTGCCTTCATTTTTGGCGCCATCATTTCGATTGCCTCGGGTTTCATCGGGATGAAAATCGCCACGCAAGGAAATGTACGAACGACCGTCTCTGCCAACCAATCCCTCTCTTCCGCATTTAATGTTGCCCTGCATTCCGGCTCCGTGATGGGGTTTGCATTAGTCAGTTTGGCGGTCTTGGGACTGTTAATTATCTATCTTGGACTCAAAAGTATCATGCCGGCTCAACTCCCGACGCATATTTTGATGGAAGTCATTGCCGGCTTCGGTCTGGGGGGTTCGTCTATTGCGTTATTTGCTCGTGTGGGTGGCGGTATTTTCACAAAAGCCGCGGATGTTGGGGCTGATTTGGTGGGGAAAGTTGAAGCGGGCATTCCGGAAGACGACCCGCGTAACCCTGCGGTGATTGCCGATAACGTGGGCGATAACGTGGGCGATGTAGCCGGAATGGGGGCCGATCTCTTTGGTTCTTGTGCGGAAAGCACCTGTGCTGCGATGGTGATTAGCGCGGTCGCCTTTTCAGGAATGGTTGATGCGTTGTTATATCCAATCCTTATTTCTGCCATCGGCATCCCCGTGAGCCTTCTCACCCTAATGATGATCAAGGTCAATTCCGAAGACCAGGTTGGTCCGGCGTTGAAAAAGATGCTGATCATCTCCAGTGCGTTGATGGCCGTGGTGATGCTGTTTGTCACCAAGGCAATGCTTCCGGATACTTTTGAGATTGGCGGGCAGGCGTATACCGATCTGGGTGTATATTTTTGCTTCCTGTCAGGCTTAATTGCGGGGCTGGCCGTGGGATTAATGACTGAATACTATACCGCCCATGACTATGGGCCTGTGCGGGAATTGGCGAAGTCATGTGAAACAGGTGCAGCTACGAATATCATTTTTGGACTGGCGCTCGGCTATAAGAGTGCCGTGGGTCCTTATCTCGCCATTGGTCTTGCCATCTATATTCCGTGGATGTTAGCCGGTATGTACGGGGTGGCCATTGCTTCTTTAGGTATGTTGGGCACGCTTGTGATTGCACTCACCATCGATGCCTATGGGCCGGTTTCTGATAATGCCGGGGGTATCGCTGAAATGGCCGGTATGCCGGAACACGTCCGCAAGCGGACGGATGTGTTGGATGCGGCCGGAAATACGACGGCCGCCATCGGGAAGGGGTTTGCCATCGGTGCGGCTATCCTGACCTCATTGGCCCTGTTCGCAGCCTTTCTCACCCGGGCGGACTTGCTGCTCAAGGAACAACATGGCCCAGAATATGATCTATTAGGCAGTATTAACTTATTGGATCCCCTCGTGTTTACCGGGTTGTTTATCGGGGCTGTGTTGCCGGCCTATTTTTCCGCCATGACGATGAAATCGGTAGGGTCGGCGGCCTATAAGATGATCGAAGAAGTCCGACGGCAGTTCCGCACCATTCCCGGCCTCATGGAAGGAAAGGCCGAGGCGGATTATGAGCAATGTGTCGCCATTTCAACTCAAGCTGCCCTGAAAGAAATGATTGCACCAGGCATTCTGATCATGGGAACGCCGCTGATCACTGGATTCCTTTTTGGCATTCAAGCGGTGGCTGGTGTGCTTGCCGGGTCCCTTGTCGCCGGTGGGGTCATCGCCATCTCCTCATCGAATAGTGGTGGGGCTTGGGATAATGCAAAGAAATATATTGAGGCTGGAAATCTTGGGGGGAAGGGTACGGACACCCACAAGGCCGCAGTCGTTGGTGATACCGTGGGTGATCCCCTGAAAGACACCTCAGGGCCCTCGTTGAATATCCTGATCAAACTTTCAGCTATCCTGTCATTGGTGTTTGTGCCATTTTTCGTTCAGTACGGGGGGCTCTTGATAAAGTAATTTCTACAGAGCAGGATCGCCCAACCGGACCGCAGTTCCCTTTTGTTTTGTTGGGACGAATGCTGTCATCCTTGTTATAATGGTTAATGTAGATGATGGTGTTTCCATTTTAGGTTATAGAGCGAAACTGACTTTGCCTTTGTCTGTTGTCTTCATTTTTATCTTGATGTTGTGTTTGTCATTATTCCATTCCTTGTACAGTTTTTATCTCTCTCTTCATTCCCTTTTTCTTTCCTTTGCGGTGGCTGACCAAGATGGTCATTCCATCGGTTTTCCCCCTCATTTTTCGGCCTCATTACCACAAAGATTGATGGTTTAAAATTTTTAAGGGCGAGATCTCTGTTTTGGTGAAAATGGGAGGCGCCCTGAGGCACTCCTGTTTTTCTCATTCGCGGTTGTTCCGGTACTTTTAGAATGTGAAGGACAACGCTTTCAGAAAGACATGGTGGTCCCTCTCTATTGGCATATGTCCTGCCTAGTTCCGGCGGGCAGGTTTCTTAACTGACTGAAATGGCGGGCGGAAAAGGAGTTACCCCGTATGGAGCCACCCAAACAACCAGGAGATTTTTCTTTTCAGAGGAAAGGAAAATCTGAGGCGGTTTCCTCCACAGATGTGGATCTGTTGGTACAGATGATCTCCCAGGATCTTCCTGCTTCACTGACAACAATCCAGGACGCCTGTCAGACAATCACTATGGCATGCAGTCGGCTGAATGCATTGTTTGAGGAGGAGGTGCTAGCCGATTATGCGCGGGAGCCACTCGGTCCTCTCCCCACAGAAGATATTCCCCAGGCAGTACAGCATATTCAGGGGGAGGTGGATCATGTGCGTGGTATCACGTGGGGACTTCTTCAGTTTATCCGGCTTGGGCAGATTAGCCTTCGGTGGGAAGGCCTGGACGTGAATCAACTGGTGATGGGAATCGTGACTTCCATGGAGAGGAAACTCAAGAGCAGGGAAGTTCTTGTGCGGATTGAGGATCTTCCGGATTGTATGGGTGATGAGGTGTTAGTGACTCAAGTTTTTTCGATTTTGATTGATAATGCCCAGAAATATCTTGATCCTGCACGTCCGGGAGAAATTATAATCTCCGGTAAAACGATGCATGGTTGGTCGGTCTATTCTGTTGGGGATAACGGTATCGGGATTGCGGAAGACCATCATGCCGGAATTTTTGAAGGGCTCTCCCATCCTGCTGTGGAGCCGGAGGGTCGTCAAGGGGTGGGTTTGGCCATTGTGCGTCGCATCATAGATCGGCATCAAGGAAACATTGAAATCGATTCAATTCCTGGGCAAGGCTCCACCTTTCGGGTGTACTTTCCTCGGGCGATTATTGTCGAGGAGGGAGAAGGGAAAAAAGAATGAATCGAAGAAGGTGAAAACGTGCTTTTCCCAGCACTCAGTCAGCCACACTGGCAGAGGCCCTGGCCTGCTTAAAGTTGTTGTTAATCGTGGTGTGCGTCAGGGATCTTCTTGCAGTACTCCGCAAAGCGGCACATTTTGCGGGGGTTTGCATGAAACATTCCCTTGGGGCCAAAGCTGGTAATAGACAGAACGGTCCTCTGAGCTGAACGTGGTGGTGAATGGCAGGTGAAGGACGATCTCTAAGGAAAGTTAAGAAGTTATCGAGAAATGAACCAAGAATGAGATTATGGCCAGGAGGCCGAACTGACCTCTGGGTCATGGCGCATTGAAGTGACCTCCATCGAAAAATTTCTTATCGATGGCGTCGGGATTGGCCTGAGCGCCGAAGGCGTGGTTGGGTCGTCCTACTGTTTTTTTTAATCGGGCTGATTTTCATTTTATTTTTCCAACCCAATCCTCGCAAAATCCGACTCACATGGTCGGGGTGATACTTTACCCCGAAGCATTGGCGAATCATTCGGCCAATCAGGCGACAGGTCCAATGATCACCACGCATCTTTGCGGCTTGGGGTCCTCGTTGGAGCATAAGGAGGAGATGTTGGCGTTGTTTGGGCGAAAGGCGGGATGGACGACCGGTATGTGGTTTAGACTTTAAGGCATTTTTCCCACCTTGTTCGAGTGCATCTTTCCATCGTTTGACGGACGAGGGCGCTGCCCCGATAGTTCGTGCGACCTCGCGAATGCCTCGACCTCTAGCCAACAGGCTGGCAGCCAATCGGCGTCTCGATTCTAGTTTTGCTGCACTCCCCTTTGGTCTCATGAATCCACTTCTCGGATTTCTCCATACAACTCTTGAGGATAAATGTGCACCATCGGTTAAAAGATCAAAAGAAGGGCAGGAAAAACGTGGATGTGATGATAGCGCAATTTTCCCCAGTCGAAGCATAGGGAAATCACCCTCCGTATGGTACTTGGAGGAGGGCAGAAACTGTTCAGCGGAAAGAGGCGGGGATTCCGATGTCGCGACTATTCGCGAGATGGGCGCCTGCATCGGTCATTTCTTGGAGGACAGGCGGAGAGACATCCTGTTGGAGGTCGCTCCCTTTTGTGGCATCGGTGAGCAAGACGACTCGAAGCCCGCGTTGACAGCCATCGAGAACCGTGTGCTTGACGCAATGTTCGGTCGGTAGTCCCAGGACATACAATGTTAGGACGTTGAGATCTTCCAGTCGGTCGGCCAGACTCGTACCATCAAAGCCCGATCTCGAATCTTTCTTCGGGTCGGTTCCTTTAGAAATGACCAGCATCCCGGGAGGAAGGACCAAGTCGGAATGGAATTGAGCACCGCGTGATCCTTGAACTCCATGAACCGGCCAGGGACCTAGTTGTTCGGTGAAGGAGCTGTGATTAGCCGGATGCCAATCTCTGGTTGCCAGTATGGGCCAACCCTGACGGCTGAAGTGTTTGATGTAGGCGTTGATGAGAGGAATGAGGCTGTTTGCCTCGGGAACGGCCAGTGCCCCACCCGGAAAGAAGTCATTTTGTAAGTCGACTAAGAGGAGCGCGGAATGCTGATCGGGTTGAGGAACGGTTGAGATTCGGGTAGAGGAAGAATCCGATGGGGAGGAATGCTTGGAGAGTTTCATGTTCGTTATGCCACAATTTCTGTCCCGATGCCTTTGTCGGTGAAAATCTCGAGTAACACCGCATGTGGCACCCGTCCATCAATAATGTGCGCCTTACGGACACCACCCTGAAGGGCGGTTAAACAGGCATGAACTTTGGGGAGCATGCCTGCACTGATGACCTGCTTTTTGACCATGCGTTCCATATCTTTTCTGGAGAGGGTGGAGACGTGCCGATTATTGGCATCACGAATCCCTTTGACATCGCTTAAGACCAGTAATTTTTCGGCTTGAACCGCTGCAGCTACGCTGCCTGCTACCAGATCGGCATTGATGTTGTGCGTTTCCCATTTGGCGTCGACCCCAATTGGCGCAATGACCGGAATGAAATTCGCCTCTTGAAGCGTATGCAGCAACGTGGTGTCGACATGGCTGACCTGGCCGACGAGGCCATAGTCCTCAGGGTGCAGCACGTCGGTTGATCCGCTGTAGGTGTGAATCAGGCTCTTTGGATTAAATGGTTTCGTGGTCAGGAGGCGACCATCCTTGCCGGTGAGTCCGACGGCTTTGGCGCCATGCTGGTTCAGCAACGACACAATTTCCTTGTTGATTTTTCCACCGAGGACCATTTCGACCACTTCCATGGTTGGGTGATCCGTGACCCGAACTCCATGCAGGAATTTTGCCTCAATGCCGAATTTATCCAGTATTTCATTAATTTGTGGCCCACCGCCATGAACGATAATCGGTTGCAACCCGACATATTTTAATAAGACGACATCTTCGGCGAAGCCTTCCTTGAGTTCTTCATGCACCATTGCGCTCCCCCCGTATTTGATGACCACGGTTTTTCCGGCGAGGGTCCGAATATAGGGAAGCGCTTCAATCAGGATGTCCGCTTTTTTAATCAGTTTGTTCATGCAACCTACTCATGGGTTCCAGGGTTTCGGGGAGAATGGCAAAGGCGAAAGGGAAATATGACCATAGTAACAGATGAGTGGCTTTTAAAGAATGTACCGGCTGAGATCTTCGTCTTTTACAATACTTTGAAGGTGATCCCGCACATACTGCGCGTTAATCACGACCTCTTTTTCCTGAAGATCTTGCGCTTCAAAGGAGACATCTTCCAATAACCGTTCCACGATGGTGAAGAGCCGTCGTGCGCCGATGTTTTCGGTTCGATCATTCACCTGCACAGCGGTTGCCGCAATTTCTTCGATCCCGTCTTTGGTAAATTCCAACGCGATTTCTTCGGTGCTCAGTAAAGCGTGATATTGTTTGACCAGGGCATTTTTGGGTTCGGTTAAAATGCGGATGAGGTCATCCTTTGTGAGGGGCTCCAGTTCTACACGGATAGGGAACCGGCCTTGTAATTCCGGAATTAAGTCCGAAGGTTTGGCCACGTGAAATGCTCCCGCGGCAATAAATAAAATATGATCGGTCTTGACCGGCCCATGCTTGGTGTTGACCGTCGACCCTTCCACGATTGGGAGAAGGTCCCGTTGCACCCCTTCCCGTGAAATATCGGGGCCTGTGTGTTTCTCCCGTCCGGCAATTTTGTCAATCTCGTCCAGGAAGACGATACCTGATTGTTCCGTGCGGGTAATGGCCTCCTTGGTGACTTCTTCCATGTCAATAAGTTTTTGCGCTTCTTCCTGGGCCATGAATTTCAGGGCTTCTGAGACTTTCATTCGGCGATTTTTCTTTTTTCCCGGCATCATGCCGCCGAGCATATCCCGAAGGTTGTGCTCAAGATCTTCCATCCCTCCGATATTGGAAATGATTCCAACCGGAAGCCCTCCTCGTTCTTTAATTTCTATTTCCACCATCCGATTATCCAGTTTGCCCTCGCGCAGTTGGAGGCGCAGTTTTGAGCGGGTGGAGTCCTGTTGATCCTGTTTTTGTTGTGTAGGAGCGGCTGCTGACTCCTCACTGGTCTCCAATGAGGGGTTCGACGGCGATGGCGGAAGCAGCATATCTAAGACCCGCTCTTCGGCCATCTCTTCAGCCTTTTTTTGAACCTTTTCCAGATAAGCCGTCTTGACCATATTAATGGATAGATCGGTGAGGTCACGAATCAGAGATTCGACGTCCCTGCCGACGTACCCTACCTCGGTAAATTTGGAAGCCTCAACTTTAATGAATGGCGCATTTGCTAATTTGGAGACTCGTCGGGAAATTTCTGTTTTCCCGACCCCCGTCGGACCAATCATAATGATATTTTTCGGGACGATTTCATCCCGGAGTTCCGGGCTGAGCTGTTGGCGCCGCCAGCGGTTTCGTAGGGCAATGGCAACCATACGTTTGGCATCTCGTTGTCCAATGACGTAGCGGTCCAACTCCTCTACGATTTGACGTGGGGTGAGGGAGTCTAGGTTTTTGGGTGTTGGTGAAGTCTCTTGTTCCATACGTTATGACGATAACTCCTCAATAACAATGTGATGGTTGGTATAAATGTCGATTCCAGCGGCGATTTGCATGCTTTGTTCGACAACCTGTGACGGTTGCAGTTCGGTGTGAGCCAGGAGGGCGCGTGCAGCAGATAACGCGTAAGGTCCCCCTGATCCAATGGCCAAAATCCCGTCTTCCGGTTCGACCACATCACCGGTGCCGGTAATAAGAAATGAATGCTCACGGTCGGCAACCGCTAACAGTGCTTCTAATCGTCGAAGGACCCGATCGGTTCGCCAATCCTTCGCCAGTTCAACGGCAGCTCGGGTCAAATTCCCTCGATACTCTTCCAGCTTGGCGTCAAATTTTTCAAATAAGGTAAACGCATCTGCGGTGGCCCCGGCAAAGCCAGTCAGCACCTTGTCTTGATGCATCTTCCGGAGTTTTTTGGCGTTACTCTTCATAATGGTGCTGCCGACGGTGACTTGGCCGTCACAGCCCATGGCCACTGTAGGCCCCTTGCGTACGCACAGAATCGTCGTGGATCGAATCTTCATCGTTTGAGAGGGTCTCCTTCTGGGGGTATGGAGTGAGAAGAGCCGGATCGGGGGTGTGCCCGGTCATAAACGGCCATGAGTTGATCAGTGGCCACATGGGTGTATTTTTGGGTTGTGGCGAGCGAGGCATGGCCCAAGAGTTCCTGGATGGCCCGCAGGTCCGCTCCTTCATCGAGGAGGTGGGTGGCAAAGGAATGGCGCAGAGTATGGGGAGTGACCGTCTTAGTGAAGCGGTGTTCGGTCTCTTGCTTCATCATGCGTTCCACGCTTCGAGCGGTCAACCGTCCTCCTCGAGCATTGAGGAAAAGAGGTTGCGATCCTGAGTAGGGCACCCGTGGGGCCGTTGTTCCGGTTTGTAAAATCTTGTTCTTGTGGGGCGGATGACGTTGATATTCCAAGATGGCATCAGCAGCCACTGTGCCAATAGGCACCATCCGCTCTTTTTTCCCTTTTCCCCGCAGTCGGATCGATCGGGTTTCTAGATCCACATCCGCCCAATTTAACCCGACTAATTCTGATACCCGAGCCCCGCTTGCATACAAGGTTTCTAGAATGGCGTGGTTTCTCAACACAATCCATTGCTGGGATGCTGACGAGTCTAAAAGGGTGTTGGCTTCGTCTTTGGTGAGGACGGTGGGAAGACGCGTCCCTTGTCGAGGCGAACGAACCGTGGAGGCCGGATTACGCGAAATCCGTCCGTCTTCAACTAAAAAACGAAAAAAGCTTTTGAGACATGCCAGTTTTCTGGCCAGTGAGGCTTTTTTTAACCCTTGATCGCTGAGGCTCTTGAGATAGGATCGAATATGGAGTGAGTCGATAACGCCAGGCTCTGAAAGATCGTTCCCGGAAAGGGAGTTTCGAATGTGCGCCATGAATTGTTTGAGGTCGGACTGGTAACTGCGGCGTGTTTCAGGCGAAACTCCCCGTTCCAATTGAAGGTACATTACGAAAGCTCGGATTGCGTCATCCATGCTTTGAAATGGGTAGTGGCCCGTTCTTGGATGAGTTGTCGTTTTTTCTGTTTGTCTCGCACCGGTGTATCAAGTGGCGGGTATAGCCCAAAGTTTGAGTTAATCGGTTGAAAGTACTTTGGCTCACAAGTCGTAATGTAATGAAGCAGTGCTCCATGAGCCGTAGAGGGCGGTGGGGTGATCGGATCACGCCCTGATAGGATGCGAGCGGCATTAATTCCGGCTATCCCTCCACTGGCGGCAGCCTCCACATAACCTTCTACTCCAACCAATTGTCCGGCAAAAAAGATGCGTGGCTGTTTTTTCACCTGCAAGGTGTTTTGTAAAAGGATTGGTGCATTGATATAGGTATTTCGATGGATGCTTCCACATCGTAAAAATTCAGCCTGCTCTAAACCAGGGATCATTCTGAAGATTCGGCGTTGTTCCGGATAGGTGAGTTTGGTTTGAAACCCTACCAGATTATAACAGGAGCCATGAGCGTTTTCTGGACGTAATTGTAACACAGCATAGGGCCGTTGGCCGGTTTTGGGATCAATTAATCCCACAGGCTTGAGGGGGCCAAACAATAAGGTCTGGCGACCACGGTCGGCCATGACCTCAATCGGGAGACATCCTTCAAAATACGGCACCTTCTCGAAAGACTTTGGCTGGACGCGTTCAGCTTCGATCAATGCGTTATAGAAGGCGTTATAGGTTTCTTCGTCCATAGGACAATTCACGTAATCCGCCGATCCTTTTTCATACCGTGATGCCATAAACGTCCGGTCTGTGTTGAGTGAATCCGCATCCACGATCGGTGAGATGGCGTCGAAGAAAAACAGGTTTTTCGATTGGGTGAACTGGATGATTGCCTCAGACAATTTGGGTGAGGTTAGGGGGCCGGTGGCAATTATGCACAGCGCATCCTCGGGAATTTCATGGATCTCTTCTCGAAGAATTTTGATATTCGGGTGTTCGGCCAATGCTCGGGTCACCTTGCAGGCAAATTGGTCTCTATCCACCGCTAATGCCGTTCCTGCCGGGATCCGCACCTCGTCGGCAATTCGGATGATCAAGGAGTGCAATTGCCGCATTTCCTCTTTCAACATTCCAGGAGCGCTGAGAGGATCATTCGATCCCAAAGAGTTTGAGCAGACAATCTCGGCCAGGTGTTCGGTCTTATGTGCGGCTGTTTCTTCCTTAGGCCGCATTTCATATAGGGTTACTCTGGCGCCAGAGTTGGCCGCCTGCCAAGCCGCTTCCGATCCGGCCAGGCCGCCTCCGATAATAACAAGGTCTGTTCTCATGATTGTGTGAGAGTGATAGTGGCCAAAGGCGCTGAGAAAGTATTAAGGAACGAATTCTAAGAATTGCCGGAAAAAGGTGTCAACCTTCACACGAGGAACATCGACCCGTCAAGACTTGAATGACATGTTGATGAATATCTGGAGTACTTCCGACCAACCCATGAAGATTGCGAAAATTATTGAGTCCATATTGGATAGGTTTCCCGTGGATATCGGTAAAACACCCGCCGGCTCCTCGCAAAATGGCTTCAGGCGCACAGGCATCCCATGCCTTGGTATACGGGCTCGGTTCAATGTAGAGGTCAGCGTTTCCTTGGGCAATCTGGCCAATTTTCAGTCCCACGCTTCCCAACTGTTGTTCATTATGAATGGGCAATGATTGTTGAATGATAGAGAGCATTGGGGATCGATGGGATCGAGAAGTGACTAGCGAGAGGCTGGTTTGACGTCGGGATGCAAGAGCTGTGAGTTTTTGGCGGACCCCATTGTGTTCCATCCAAGCCGTCTGATCCGTCAGGCCGGCATAGAGGTGGTCACGCGTGGGCCAGTAAACAACGCCAATTTTGCTGCGAGCATCAATGGTCAGTCCGATCATGATAGAAAACTCCCCGTTGCGTGCAATAAACTCTTTCGTTCCATCCAGGGGGTCTATGTACCAGACTCGGCCCGTCGTCAGAGATTTGGAGGGGAGGGGGCTTTCCTCCGCCACGATGGAATCCTGTGGGAAATGGGTGTGTAATTCATCTACGATAAGGGCATTGGCTTGTTGATCGGCCTTGGTGACGGGTTCGTCAATGCCTTTGTACATGACCGCAAAATCATTTTTATAGATGTTCATGATTACCTGCCCTGCCTTCCGGGCCAGGTGAGAAGCGATTTCAATTTCATGAGAAAAATCTGGCATTGCTTTCTCCGGTGAAAGAAGGGGATTCAGGAAACCGATAGTATAAGAGGAGAGGAGTAGAGAGGAAGGAGAATTTTCCCCCCACCCACTGCCTGAAAAATTTATGCTGCCTATTGCCATTATTCTGTTGATATTAATCATGATTTTCATGGCGACGTATTTGCCAAAATTGCGTCGCGTTCTGGGGATGATCCTGATTGTCCTGTTTGGAGCTATCGGCTTCATTATTTGGCAGGATACTCAGGAACGGGAGTTGGAATTTCAGCGGATTTCTCCCAGCCAGGCCGAACTTTCTCACATGGAGGTTCGACCCGGACTGAACTCCCGGTCCTTTGTGCTGACCGGGAGGCTTGAAAATTCAGCTCAAATCTTTACCATAATAGCAGTAACTATCCAGGCTACGATTGAGGACTGCCATATGACAGAATGTGAGATTGTTGGGCAAGAGGCCGCAGAGATCTCTTTGGAAATTCCTCCGAACCAGGCGAGAGATTTCTCTCTGACCATGCCTTTTCCCACGATTCCAAAAATAACTGGAGAAGCGAGATGGCGGTATGCCATATTGAAAGTCAGAGCCAGATAGACTATATTTGCCTTCCGTCGGTGTTCTCTCTCCTCGTTTTTCCTACTAGGTCTTTTCTTTTTCAAACCAATGAAAAGGTGGACAGCCATGAGGGCTCTCACCTTAAGAAATCGATTTTTGCGTCTGATATCAACAATATTCAAATTGACAATATTTATAGCGCCTTCTTATACTAACCTAGGTTATTTAGGAAAATTTTGATTCATAGGGCAAAAGACTCATAAATATATTCTCAAAAAGTCCAATATTTTGGACAGGTGGGTCTTTTTCGATCTTGAGATTTTTTTATTGCCTTCTTACAGTAAGAAGGTGGAGCGGATAGTATTTGTCAAATTTTTTTAATGGAGACATGAGGGTACGATGACAACTTCTTATAGGGTAATGCCAGGCCCCGAACATTTTTTGCCACCTTCTGCGGCCTCAATGGGGATCAGGCTTCCCGATCCAGGGCAAGGACATATTCATGGTAGCATAGTTTCCGAAGAGGAAGCGTTGGAGGAGGCGGCCAGGCAGTTTCTTTCGGCAAAAGTGCCCACGATCTTTCCTGGACCATTGGTCCTGTGGGCATGGAATGACAAGGCCGCCAAGAAGGCCAAAGCAATCCGTCATTTGTATGAAACCATCAAAGAATGCGTGGATTCCTCTTGTCAAAATGCCATGCTGATTCCCATGCCGGACTATAGACCGAAATATCCTAAAATTAATCCTGAAATCGAAATAAATCCAAATCACCCAAATTTGACTATCTGGCATAATAAAATTGATGCCTGCATGTTTGTGGGCGTTCATTGCCATCAGGCCAATCTTTCTCTCAAGATCATTCGTGGTGGGACGAATTGCTACACGATTGCCATGTGTGCTCAGGCTGGTCATGAAGATGCGATGGTATCCGTTCGTGATGCAACAGCCGATAAGATAATCAGATTGGCGGATTGGGTGAAGAAATTAAAGGGATCAGTCGCCCCTCCAGCGAAAGATTTGGTGTAATTGTTCTGGGTTTTCATCATACATGAAAGAAATCAGAGATGAATGACGGTTCTGAGAAACTTTCATCTATGAATTCTCATATTATCGTTTAAGACAATCGGAAGTCTTCCACCCTGAAGCAGACAAAGGAGGTCAAAATCATGGCCGCTCAAGCTTCTTTCATAGGACAAAAAAACAAAAAAGAACAGGTGTATACCGATCCTTGGCACATGATGAATGAGGCGCCAAGAACACCGTCTTTCTTTACCGGAAGTGAAGTCATAAAAGAGGCCGTACGGCGAGCCTCCTGTGACATAATGGTCGCATATCCCATTACCCCTCAAAGTGAAGCTGCTGCATTGTGCGGGGAGCTCTTTGCCGAAGGTTATATTGGTGATTACTTCCGAGGGGAAAGCGAATTTGCCGTTATGTCGCAATGCGCGGGAGCCGCTTTTGGTGGCGCCAGAGTATTTACCACCACGGCCGGGCCAGGCACCATGCGTGCTATGGAAAACTTCCCCATGTGGGCTGGAGCACGGTTACCTATTCAGATGATTGTGACCTGTCGGGGTATCAACTCTCCCCTCTCCATTCAGCCTGATACTTTAGAAATTTCATATTTAATGCAAACGGGCATGCTGGTGTGGCATGCGGAAACCGCCCAAGATTTTTATGACTGGATCCTCAAGGGCTACATGGTATCGGAAGAACCTGATGTCCATTTGCCACTGGCCTTGTGCTGCGATGGCTTTTTTGTGACCCATACGAAAGATATGGTAGATCTAACTCCCGTCGACATGTGCTTGCCACCGTACGATCCCTATCGGTCACCGGTTCCCTGTATGGATATGGAATGTCCTCCTGTTCGCATGATGCGAGATCCTTTTGTCATGAAAAGTAACTATATTAGTTATGCCACCCATGCAAGCTGGCAGCAGGAGGTATGGGCCGCTGTTGAGCGGTCGAGGAAGCACACCATCCGTTGGATGGATGGATTAATTGACACCGAAAATACCGATGCTGATGTGATTGTGGTGGCCTCTGGGACCGCGGTTTCGCAAAGCCGCGAAGCCATCGCGATATTGGAAGAGGAAGGGATTAGGGTCGGTTTGGTGAAGGTTAAAACCTTGCGGCCATGGCCTGGAGAGGAGATCAGGGAGGCCACCAAGCATGCCAAGCACATTATTGTTCCTGAATTTAATGTCACTGGATGGTTAGCCCGTGAAGTGAGCGCAACGGTTCCCAATAATGAACGGATTCATGCGGGTCCCCACGTGTGTGGGGGAATGACCATGCCGCCTGAAATCATCGCCGCGGAAATTAAAACTGTATTAGGAGTCAAGGCACCTTCGTTGGCTGGGCGTGGGGGTTGATGCAACAACGGTAAGCATCTTGTGAAAGTATGGCATTCAAGCAGATCACGACTATAAGGAGAAACTCATGAGTAAAGAACGCATAAAAATCGCAGAGGAGTTGTTTGACATCATGCCCGCCGAGTACCAGGATTTGGTCAAACGGGCGACGTACGGGAATGAACAACGAGGGTGGAAAGATATCGGTAACGCAAAGGAACTCATTGAAGAGCACTCTCTTTGCGCCGGATGTCCGGAGTCCATGGCATTTCGCTATATCCTCGCGTCTTTGCCTAATCCAGAGGATACTGTCATGGTAGGCTCAACGGGATGTACCAGTTTGGTATTTCCACATGTGGCGGTCCACAATATTCATTCATTGTTCGGCAATCAGAATGCTATTGCATCAGGGTTAAAGCGGGCGTTAACGGTTCGTTTTCCTGATCGTCATAAAGACGTCGTGGTGTTAGCAGGAGACGGGGCTACGGTAGATATTGGCTTAGACATGACCTTGCAGGCCTGGTTCCGCCAAGAAAAATTTACCACCATTTGTTTCGATAACGAGTTGTATGCCAATACAGGTGGTCAAGAGAGTGGGCTTATGCAAAAGGGTTTTGTTGCCAAGATGGCCCCGGTAGGCAAAACCTTTGAAAAAGTTCGACTTCCAGAAATTGCCAGAGAGTCCGGCTGCCACTATGTAGTGAATTGCACGGTCAGCAAACCAAATCTCATTGAAAAAGTGATTAAAAACGCTGTGCATATTGCGCGGGAAATTGGACCGACCTATCTCCAATTGTATACGCCATGTATCCTGGAAATCGGGAAAAACAGCATGGAAGGCTTACAGGAAATGCGTGATTCTGAAAAGCCAACCGAACGGTTTGCTTATAAAGAGTATGTAAGCGAACCGGCTAAGGAATTATTGGCCGAATTGGCTGCGAAGGAAAAAGAACGAAAAGCTGAAGCCAAAAAGCAACTCGCCGGCCAAACGGCATAAACGGAGAGACATGTGAGAGGAGCTATTCCATGATTATACGTCGAATCAATATCCGAATGTCAGGTCTGGGAGGGCAGGGTGCCGTGACTGCGGCCCATGTTATGGCCATGGCGGCATCCAAAGATGGTAAGTTTGCTATTTCAAACCCATTCTTTGGAGCGGAAAAACGCATGGCGCCAGCCGAGAGTTACTGTCGAATAGGACTGAGGAAAATTTACGATCGGGGGGAACTTGTGTTCCCTGATGTGATTCAAGTATTTCACCCTCAAGTCATTACGATGGGTAAGAGTTACACGATGCCATTTTATTCAGGGATTAAAGAGGGTGGGCTCGTAATCATTAATACCGACATGCCCCTTTTGTCAGACGAAGATGTGAAGCGACTCAAAGATCTCAATGTGTCGGTTTTTAACATCCCAGGGACGAATATTGCTTTGGAAGTTGCAGGGACTGAATTGGCCACAAACATGACCATGATTGGTTCGGTAGCCGGAATCACGAAGTGCGTATCCATGAATGGCTTGGACTTGGCCTTACAAGAACGGTTTGGTAAGAAGTTTGTGGCTTCCGGTGGTACGGCAACACTGGACGAAGCCATTAAAAAGAAGTTTGCGAAGAAAGAAATGTTGTTAAAAAAGAATCTGGATACGGTGGCTAGATCTTATGAAATTGCTGCAGAATGGGCAGAGAAAAACAACGTGGAGTTGATGGTTGGAGAAGCCGCTGCTGCGTAATACCCAGAACCTCATCATCGAAGGAAAGAGATAGATGTATAATGTTGCCCTAGTGACGGAAGAAAAGTGTGTGGCGAAAAAAGGCTGTCGGCTCTGCATCATGTATTGCCCGGAAGCTAATTGTTTGGATCTCAATTCAGACAAAATGATAGCCGAGGTGCATATCGAGCGGTGCAAGGGTTGTGAGCTGTGTAAAGTTGTATGTGACGCCGCTAAACATGAAGCCATTGAAATGGTCGCCGTGAATTCAGATGGGACCTTAATGGAAAAGGCTGGAGAAGCCGCGGAGTTGGGTCAAGCCTATCAGGGGTAACTCTAAAAGACGAAAAGCCCTACGATCTCCTTCTTGTGATTGGTCGTAGGGCTTTTTTATTTGTTTGACGAACCGTCATCCATTAATGGATGCACAGGATGTAGGGGTAAGATAAAATGAGTACCGATTTAAATCAACATGTGCAGACGTTAACCGAACAGATGGAAAATTTTCATCATGCATTGGAAACCAAAGCACGAGAGATTGAAATCAGTGGGGGAGATCAGGAAATTGTCGGTAAACTTATCAAGGGTAGCGATGCGATGAAGGATAGTGCCAATATCTATTTATCCTGGGCCCGCCACTACGTGAAGTTATCTGATGGGGGTGCGTCAGAGGCCGATGAGGGTGAAGAGGATTCTGCCGATTTTCAGTTTTAGGCCATAAAAATATTGAAAAAATTTCATCGCTTCTTGAAGAAATTCGCCACTCCCGTTATGATCACCTTTTAGAAGAGAACATTCGCACTTAACAAATATTCGTTCCTCGGTAGCTCAGTTGGTAGAGCGTTCGGCTGTTAACCGAATGGTCGCAGGTTCGAGTCCTGCCCGAGGAGCCAAATTTTATGGGCTCCATGTTTTGACCGCCCGTTGTTATCGCGTCTGACCATGTAGACGATTTGCTTTGCACTCCCTTCAGGATAAAAACCTTTCATTGCTGACCAGTCCTAACTAACCCGGAATCCGATCAGTTGTGCCGGGGGCAGCACGTCATCCCCACCAGGGCATTTGCCGCCTATACAAGCTTGGCTATTAATCCATTGCATGAGTCTGTGAATCAGTGAAAATTCCATTGGTCTACATGAGGCGGTTTCCAGATTTGACCGAAAGGGATCAAACAGAATGGCAATATTGCTACCTCCGAAGAAGGAAATACTCTCCTAGATTTGTGCAGCGGCAAGAAGATCTGAGAGTCCATGTCGGTCCAGCATACCTTTGATTTTTGGTGAAATCCCAATGAAGCTCACCTGAATACCCTTTGCTTTGAGATCTAAACAGGTCATAGCAATTTGGCCTAATCCAGAATTACTAATCAACGCCACAAAATTGAGATCCAGCGCTAACTTAGTATAGCCACCCGATAGGATCTGTTGGATTCTAGCCTCGAATTCTTTTTGAGCTACCCTATCAAACTTCCGTGGAAGAGTGAGGCGCCAAAAGTCCTTTGGGAATTGCATTTCGCCTTGCATAACCATCCTTCTCTAACAAGACATATGGGGTTTGCATTTAGTGGCGTTTAGAAAGATCGGTAAAGAATCGGATCCGGTACTAATTTTGGATGAACAGAGGGAATGGCACAAAAGATTGAGATTTTCTCTGCAGGGCCATTTCCCTACATCATTCTAATATCTGCGCTTATAAGTCCTCCCGTTGCGCTCTTTGTGTGGTGAAAACCTCAGCTTCGCCTTCTGTTTCAGTGGATCCGTAGTGCAGAATAAAGGCGATCTTCCACAGTCGAATGGCAAGTCATTTTTATTCTCAAAGGGGAGACGGATCTACATCATAAGAATTCTCGATGCCAAAAGCCGAATTTGCAGAATATATCGGAAATACTCGTACTGGTTAGCATTGTCTTTTCCAACGACTTGCGTAGCGACAATGTGTTGAATGACTCAAAATTCAAGCACTGTCGTATTAACCCAAAATTTTTGCAGATCCACACTATAAGGTTAATGTCATCGAAAACTGTTGGACCCAAGCCAAACGCCGCCATCAAATTTCATCAAAAACTGGCCAAAACTGAGAAATGAAACAAGCCCAAAGTTAATGGGTATCTTAAAAGCTTCCTTGATCGTTGCTATTGTTAGCCATTTTATAGGGACAAGAGACCTTTTACAGCGTCCCAGTGACTCTCTCGCAGGCGCGGCCATTCCGACTTGAGCCATGGAGTAAAGTCACCCGGCTTTTCATCGAGCTCTCGGTCGAGCGACTGTGCGCAGATCATCCGCCAAGCCCCTATCTCGAACTCATTTACCTTCGGCTCTCCGGCTAAGAGACCGGCGTACACATAGCAAAGTTCGTGCTCTGAACCACCTCCATCGTAGCGAGCACGATATTCGAACTTGAAGAGAAAGTGCAGGCACGAATCGACGCCCAACTCTTCACGAACACGTTTTTCGGCCGCGTCGCGGGTGTTCTCATGCGGGCGCGGATGGCTACAGCAGCTGTTTGACCAGAAATCCCCCCAAAGACGCTTGTGGGTGCTGCGCTTTTGCAGAAGAAGCCTTCCAGTTTGGTCAAAGAGGAACACGGAGAAGGCACGGTGCAATTGGCCGTCGCCATCATGACAGGCCTCTTTCTCCTGAAAGCCGATGACTTCATCGTTTTTATCGACAAGTATCAACATGTCTGGTTGGGAAAATGTCATGTGCTTCGGTTCAACTTCCTTGACGTTCATGTGGTATCCGTCATTTCCATTTTCAAATGAGTTTGATGTCGAATCTCCTCCTGAGCTTAGACAATTGCAAGGCATTCCACAACGATACAGATAAATTTACACCGAGTACTTTTTGGAAGAATGTAGCCTTAGTCAACGCGAACCAATTCCATATACTGGTGGTGTGCAGAATGTGTATAAGTCATTAAAAAATCAGACCAATACTGAACGATCCGATATACCAGTCTTTCGTTTTGTACTTACCATTGATGGTAGGGCTAATTTCGTTCCCATTGATGGTGCGGGTCTCCCAGAGAGCCCATTGAAACGCTAGATCCAAAACAATGGCTTCCAGGTAGCCTGAGTCAGGATTAGGATCCCCGCAACTGATGAACCCCAGGAAGTGCGATCCCCGTTTGCATTTCAATCCGAGCCCGGTCGCAAAGATGTTCCAATTGGAATCAGGAATGGCAGGGGTGAACGTGCGAGCTGGGTTTGCTGAATTAGACCGTTGATAACCTCCCCGGAGGGCAATCTCCCAATGGGGGAGTGAGGCGAGCTTGAGCCATTTGTATTCGGTGCCGGCGCTAAATGTGAACGTGTTCTCCCAATCCGTGGGTTGCGAAATGTTTGGCGCGTTGGAAAGACGGATATCTAAACTTTTAAATTGGCTCCATCCGACATAATCCACGTCGACTTCTACTTTCCAGGCTCGAGCCGCGTCCCGAATCGGCCATACGGCGAGCCCGGCACTCAAAACCCATGGGAGTGGGAGCGTCGTCTCGGCATCGTCCACCTTTTTACCGTTCACGAGAAAGTCTCCCTTCAGATGAAGCGTTGCCTGGTGTCTGTAAACCAATCCGAAATTCACGAGAGGGTCCCCTGCGCTATTTCGCAAGGGGGTTAAAAGTGCACTTACATTGAATCCGACGGCCGTGTCGGTTCCATTGATTTCGGTCGATTGGGTTTTCAGTTCAGCCTGACCTTCACCAATGAACTTCGCAAATGTATAAATATCCATCCCGGCTCCTAGAGAAACCATGTCATGAATCTTATAAGCCAGAGTAGGTTTGATATCCAGAAGGGGGACAGTGGCTTCCGTTACGATGTTGGAAAACGGGGCGTCATCGGGCCATTTTGAGCCGAGCCCAAATGGGGAGTTCAAACCGATTCCCACTATGAGAGGCCCGAGGGCCGTGAAGCCCAGGTCTTTAAGGTTTGCGGTCAAATAAAATTGGCTTGGGGGCGGCATGACCACAGATTGCCGGAGATCACCATCGACTTTTTGGCCCGTTGGACTGGTATATTCGAATTTCCCGGTAATGAAATTTGCGCCGAATTGGACCTGAACGCCTCTTAATTGAGTAAGACCTGCGGGATTGTAATATAAGGCAGACGCATCGTCAGCCTGGGCGATAAAGGCCTCCCCTTGACCAGCCGCTGCGGCGCCCTGGTATGGCAGTCGATATCCCTCACCATACGCGACACCTTGCGTCGCCAAAAAGAGGGCGCTTATCAAAAAGCCGGCGTGGGAGACCATTCTTTTAGGGTTTAATGAAAGGTCTTTCACCTGGGCTCCTTTCTTTGCGGTTCCTCGGCCTCAAGAGCCGTTTCTCCAGGGAAAAGGGAGATTAGGAGGATCGCTCAATCATGTAATGGAGACTTTGCTGAATGAAGGCTTTGTCCTCGCTTTCCGGCGCATCGTGATACGCGTCAAAAAAGGCTTGTTCGGCTGCATCACGGAGTTCGCGTGCACTGGATCGTGCGTATTCAATGCTCCCATGTGTGTTCATCAACTCCCTTACCCAGTCAATTTGATCGGCATATTTGCCATTGCGCGACCTGGCTAGAAAGGATTTCAGTTTCGCGGTCTCCTCAGGAGAGCCTTTCTCAAACAAGTGAGAAAGCATGAGCGTCCGCTTTCCTTCGTACAGATCTCCGGCGATTTCTTTACCGTATTTCTGACGACTCCCTATCAGATTCAACACATCGTCCTGAATCTGGAATGCCGAGCCAAGGTAATGACCAAACGCGTTGAACCGGTCAAGATTCTTGTCTTCAGGACGGGCAATGAGTGCGCCAATTCGGCAGGGATGGATAAAACTGTACCAGCAGGTTTTCTTCAAGGTCATGCGGAGATAGTCTTCATCGGAAATATCGCATCGATTGTCTCGTATCCACCCCAGCTCAATCGCTTGTCCTTCAAACGACTCCATCAGCATGGCGTAGAACTCTTCAAAAATCTGCCATGACAGCTTGGGGCCCAGCGTAGAGTAGTTTTTTCTCAGGATACCCATGCCGAGCGCTTGCATCGCGTCGCCGGTATTGACGGCGATGGGAACTCCATATTGCGTATGCAGGGTCCGATGCGTGCGTCGAAAATCACTCCCGTCTTCGATGTCGTCGTGAACGAGAAAGGCGTTATGGAGCATTTCAATCGCGGCTGCCGAGTCAAGGGCATCCTCGATGCGGCCACCAAAGGCTCGACAGGTGGCAAGACAGAGAGCAGGGCGGAGCCCTTTTCCAGAACGTTCCAGATACTCCCGCACCGGGGCGTAGAGATAACGACGTGGCTCTTTGTCGGGGAGAGATCGTTGCAGAGCTTCCAGTGTCCGGCGGCGGTAGTCACCCAACCGTTCAAGAAATGTGTTGTAATCTTGAGAATCCATTGCTCGATAATCCTATCGGGATTTCCTACTGTTTTTGTATGATTCGCAGTCGGCCAGGTTGCCGTGGCTTCCTTTCACCTTCCCACCCCTTCATTCCTTTGTCCTGTGCTCCAGAGCTTGGACCTAATTCTGTCAGTCCCCCATCAGAGGGGATCATTTCCCTGACCTCCTCGACGATCGAGTGAACGGGCTTTGTCACCTCCAGCAGATTTTCTATTGGGGACGTTTGGTTGTCGTTTGTAAGCCCTGGCAAGCTGTTGACGACTTCAAATTTTTCAGATAAACGCTGGAACGAACGAGTGTCAATGCTGGATAGGGCACCGGTCTTTTCAAATACCTCGAGAATTGGTTTCGCGATACTGATGAGGGCTAATGGGTCTTCCCAGGGCAGGTGCTGTTCCCACCGGGCCCGGTCATATTCACGCCAGGGTAGGAGAATCTCAGGCTCATGAAGCGCCCATACGCGACAGCGGGTGGCCCCGGACCCACTGTGATTCAGAATGCCATTGACCGATCTCCGGGCAGCCTCATTGGCCGCCTCCATCGTGGCCAGGTCGGTATGAGTTCGCACATAGTCTGCCGCAAGGAATAAATTGGGAATGGCAGTCACGGCATCCGGCCTCAGACGCCACGTATCTTTAAGATTCACGAGAAGGGGTTCGACGTTTTCCTGTAACTTCCTTTCCTCGGGATCGCGACGGATATCCGGATCCAAAAACCAATGGTCCAAATCTTCATCCCGTAGGACCATCCTTCCATGCATATCGTTAAGGCTGCGCTTGAGTTGCTCCCAGGTCTCCATGGCGATTTCGTCACGGGTGCAGTCGCTGGCCTTTTTCCCATAGAGCACCCCTTCGGTTTCCCAGTCGGAGATATCGACCGAGAGAATATCCCGTGTATCACCGTCGCTGAATTTGGCCAAGTCAAAGTCAGGCCAGAACTGGCCTTGGGAAATTGAAGTGAGAGCCCAGGGTGTGTCAACAAAGATGACATGGCCGTGGGCAATGGGCAACGGGTGCGTGATGTAAAACTGGATGCCGTTCATCCAGGCAACATTTTTTGCCAACTCAGATAGATGGCTCAGGCGCGGGTCGGCTTCTTGAAGCCTCAGGTTGATTAAGGGCGCTATCCGTTCAACAGGGAGTGCCGCTACAAAATAATCGCCCGCCACGGTTGTTTTTGTCCCCCCCTTTTCCACCGTAATACTCTGCACGTGTCCGTGGGAATAATCGATGGACTGTACCGTACAATCCAGGTGGTATTTCACACCGCGTCGTTCTAAATAGTTCAACCATGGACGAATCCATACCGCGTTCGTCGGTCCGTTAAGTAAACGATCGCTGGTTGGGATGGTCGGGTCAATAATGTCAAAGACCAGTTGAAGAAAGATGTTCCCGATTGTGCGTGTATTGGCAAGGTTAGCTTGAGAGGCGACGAGAGAGCGAGTGATTCCGTGCCCGAAGAATTTTTTATAGTCTTCGGAACCTTGCGAGGCTTGAATAAAATCCCACCATCCGATTTTTTCATATTCGTCCAGCCGGCGTTCGTGGGAGGAGGTCGCGATCTGCCAGACCCGCCCTCCAAAAAGCTGCATCTCTTGCAGCGAAACGCCAATTTCATCAGATAACACCTTGAGGACAGCATTAATGGAGGATTTTATATCCTGGGGCGTCTGTGGAAATCGGGAGGGAAGAACCATTTCGTCTGCCCCTTCCCTGGCCAGCAACAATTGAGTGGTTTTGACCAGATTGTCAGAAACTTTTCCCTCTCCGTAAGGAATCCGGTCCATGGTATCCACGATGTGTTTGTAAAAACCTGGGAAAAACCGAAAGCCGTGCTCGCCCGGAAGCCAGGGAGTTTTTTCGTTGGGTCCCAACTCATGCCCTCTCATCCGCCGCCATTTCGCAATGGCAGGCCCGTGAGTGCCCTGGCTCCCACGGTCATCAATGGATTCAAGTACGGGAATGCTGCGAGCCTTTCCCCCGGGGATCTCCTGTCGTTCATAGACTTCGACTTCAAATCCTCGTTCAGCCAGCTCATGGGCCGCACTCATGCCGCCGATACCCCCACCGAGAATTATGACTTTTTTGCCCATTTCCCTACTCATTTAAATACCTGAAAACTTTTCCAACCAGTCCTGACGTTTAGTTTTTTTATAGGCCTTAGATATGTTTGACTCATGATTCCACTTTTCCCTTACCATTCGAACTTCATCAGCTGTGGGTATTCACTAACAAGATGTACCGTACAAACGGCTTTTCCAAACCAAGGAGGCCCTCAGTCCGCCCTGGAAAAGGCCTGCTTTCAGCTTTCTGTGACTTTGATATTGGCCATTATTTTAAGGCCGCTACAATTATTGGGAGCAGTGAATTTCCCCAGCGCATATTCCACCGGTTGTACGGTGCAAAGTTTCTCCAATATAAATATTGATATCGAACTCACAGTCTGGATCGAAGGCCTCCTTGGGGAGATTGAATTCTAGTTGTTTAGTTTCAGCTCCGCTTTTCAGTCCCTCCAAATCCTCTCCTACTTCCTGCCCATATTGTCTATAGTCTATCTTTACTTTGATTTTATGATCCCCAGGCATATCTCCTCCATGGTTTCTTATTTTAACGACCAGCTTACCCTTATTACGCTGGCAGTAGCGGAAAGGGCCCTCATTCTTTGTGTCAGGCACAGGTTTCAAAATGGGTTTCTGTGTCGATTGAGTTGGGTCAGGCATTTTGCTTCCTCCCTTGCTTGAGGGGTTTCTTTGGGCTGATGATTTCTTTTTGTTTGGCAGGTGCTTTTTTCTGCCATTTCCCCATCCCCTTTTTAGAGTCAAACGGCAATTCTATTCTGGCCCAAAAGCCAAAAGGGCTCTTGGTTGCTTAATGCGAAGGGTAAAACGCTGGGACACGCGGTACACGTACCGTGGTTCCATCGTAACCTGGACAGGTTTAACCGAGATATCGCTGGCCAATACCAGATCAACAGGATCACCAGCCGTGGACATTAAAACTCCGTATAGAGGTCGTATCGTGCTGGAACGCAACAACGGACCGTTGAGAATTGGCTTGATTCGATCGGCAGGCATCACAAGCGAATCAGTTGGCGTATGGGCCAATTCAAAGAGTTCGTTGCCTAAAACGAGGGCGAATGGTGCTAGGTATCCTCCTCCTTCTAGTGTTGATATCCCCCGCGTAATGTCCCTCACGAATGCATCTGGAGAATACGCAAGTGTGCCATTCCGATCACGTAAACTATCAATCGGCTGCTGTCCTGACCCTTGACGGGTTGCAGCGTCAATGAGTCCCCTCCATATCGCTCCGCCCGAAACTTGGAAAACATTGGGTAGGTTTGGGAATTGCCCATTATCAAAAGGGTTCACTGAGTTTTGACCTTGAAAAATCAGACCGTCCTCGATCCGTCCGATAATATTCGCGGCGCGCCGAAACATACTGAGAGCGCTGGAAAGGTCCGGTTGGGCCATTTGCGAGTTTCTGATCTGAACATTTACGGAGATGGTTGTGAGCGGTCGTGTTGTTCGGTCGTCAACTGCCAGGCGGTTAAGGGGGCCATTTGGTAGGGGCAGGGGATTAGCCTGGTTATCAAAAAAGTCCTGTGTTGGCACGGAATCAGTATCTGAACCCAAAGGGCCATTGCGTGGCAAAAATGATGCGGCCACGCGTACCCTGGTTGCTTCATCCCGAACTGTCTGCTGTACGAGGCTCCATTGGTCTTCCGTCCATTGACCAGGGAAATTTTCCTGTTCCATAGCTTCTTCACCTCTCATGAATAATGAATAAGGGCACAAATAAAATTAAGACGATGGTTCTAGTTGGCCTATTAAAGTTATTCCGGAAATCTGAACTCGTATCCATGGTCTGGTTTCGAAACTTGCCCTTCAAGTTCTAAATCAATCCGTACAGGTCATATTCATAAATTGGTTCTTTCATGATGACCCGACCGATTCCAATGCATTGTAATCGGTTGACCCACAGGTACTTAGGGTGAGAGGTAATCATCCAAGGGGTTGTCCTTGTGGGTGGTGTGGGTGGCCACTTCTTCTTCAAAAAATTTTCGTATCCCTTCTCACCCAATTCGAAGTAGCCTGGGTAGTGTATGAAGATCAATGCTCCATCGCTGGTCTCCAGCGTGGCACGGACATCCATGAGCCCGACGCCGTCCTGACGAATAGTCATCCAGTCACCGCCTTCCTGATTAATCTTTCCATTAAGTTTTGGTCCGGTAAATTCACCGCTGCTTATGTACCAATTGACCTTAATCCCTTCCGGAGTTTCTCCGATAATCTCAGGAGGGCTACCGCCAAGATGAATCGTAAAATGGGAAAGATATTCGATGCTAAACGGTAAACGACGTTCAGCCAGATTTGGTTGGGATGCTTCGTCGGGGGTAGAGGTTGAAGCGAAGGCACTTCGGACTTCAAATTGACGGGTCAGACCGGTCATCGCGCACGGGTTCGGAACCCGCCGTCCACTATTTTCGCCGATAACGGTATATTCGACCTTCGACCCAGGAGGGAGTCTTGGAAAAGCTGCTTTGAAGTACTGTCGTCCTGCACCATGTTCATTTCGTAACAAGGACGCACGGACGGTGCGCTCGAAACTTTCCTCGACACGATACAAGACACTGACCGTATTGCTTGGGTTTGCCGGAGAGACAGCTGCAATGACACTGAGGTTGTCGCCTGATTCCACAACCCCTTCGGGTGCCGGCGTGTCCTCTGTGCCATACCACAGTGTGAGCCCTTCGTGGTTGTAACGCATCATCATTCCCCTTCTCGGCTAAGGGTCTGTTGACTCGAAAGGCTCACAGTCCCTCTTGCGTAATCGGCCTACACTGTAATTGCCAGGTGTTATGACGATTCTCTCAACTCCTCAATCAATATGTGCGCTTCACGGAGATCCTCCGTGTCCAATCCCTCGGTAAACGAGTTATAGAGATTCTCGAGAATCTGGAGAGCCTTTTGCTGTTTTCCCTGCTTTTGCCACAGCCGGCCTAAACCAACTGCCGCTCGGATCTCCAGCATGCGGGCTTTTTGCTTACGTGTAAGATCCAATGCATCTTGGAAAGAATCTTGGGCATCGTTAAACAATTTAGCTGCGTTCTTTGGGTTCTCCTCAATTTCGGCACATTGTTTAAAAATCTCTGCCTTGAGACGGTAGAGCTCAGATTCCATGAAATGCTGATTTCGGTCGGGATGGGTAGCCTCGTGGATTCCTTCATCCAGCGCCGCGAGGGCCTCTTCGATTCGGCCCGCGTGCCACAGAACCTCTCCAAGCATCGTCATAACGTCAGGCAGGATAATCCGATTGCCGGTGAGTCGAAATTTTTCAAGCCCCCTTTCGATCTCGTTAAGCCCTTCCTCAAGGCGGCCCTTCATGGCTATCGCCCAACCGTGGTACATCAGGGCGATGATATCCCACAGTTGAAATACCTCCTTTTTGGCAAGCTCCAGTACTTTGTCTGAAGCATTCTCTACCCAATCGAAGTCCCGGGCCGGATGGTAGGCAAAGCAGCCGATACCGTAAGCAAAGGCAATGCTGGGCGGATGTTCGAGTTTCTCCGCGAGATCTATAGCTTCTTGGACATGTTTCAGACCTGATTCCGGCAGACCAAGCATCCACTTGCTGCTGCCACAGAACTCGTGCAAGGCCACTGTAGAAGACAACTGAAACAGGCTGATGATCGATCTCTCCTGCTCAAAGTTGAATAGGGCTATTCCCATCTCCGCATGTTTCCGTGACTCAGTAAATTCTCCGCGATAGTGGTGAGAGTATCCGATCGCATGATGCGCCCCTACTTTCAGGATGGGGAGGGCAGTTGCATATGCCATCTGGCACACCTCTTCCCCGGTTTTCAAGGAAACATTTAATTGCCCACGCATGAAGTAGTTGAAGCACAAGCCCCATGTCGCCGCATAGAGACTCTGGCCGTCTCCTAATTTTTGGCTTAGCGCTTGGGCACGTTTGGAGCATTGTTCGACCTCCACCGCGCCCCATCCTTTTGTAATCATGTAGGCCGGGCTGAGGCCAACCTGCATCATTAACTCCTTCTTGTCGCGCTCGGGGTCTTCGGGCAGTGTTTGGAGTAGTGTTAGCCCCTTTGTCAGGTGCGAAATGGCTTCCGGGTTTGCAGACCGTTTGAGCGCCCGTTGCCCCGCTTTCTGCCAGTACGGAATAGCCCGTTCCGGGTGTGCCGTTTGGGTGTAGTGATAGCCTATGAGCTCCGGTTCGGACTCGGCTGTGGAAGGAAACTGATTTTCCAGTACTTCAGCGATGTGATGATGAAACTCTCGCCGCGTACTCTTCAATAACGACTCGTACGCGGCTTCCTGAATCAATGCGTGCTTGAACGTGAATTTTGCCTGGGTGAGCAGACCCTGCCGATACAAAAGTTCGGCTTCCTCCAGTTGTGTCAGCGCATTCTGCAATGTGGTCTCCTCGAGCGGGGACACCGCGTGAAGGAGCTCATAACTGAATTCCCGACCCAGGGTCGCTCCCAACTGCGCGACCGGTTTTGCGGTCGAGAGTTTGTCCAAACGAGCCATTAGCGAGTCTTGAAGTGTGGCAGGGATCGCCATTAAAGGCAGTGATCCTACGAGCTCATATTCATTGTTCCGTTGGCGGAGCAGCCCTGATTCCAATAAGGATTTGGTGAGTTCTTCCACGAATAGCGGCACGCCGTCGGTCCGGCTGACGACCAGCTCGGTAATTTCCGGAGGCAACATTTTGCCGCCTGTCACTCCCTTGACCACTGTCCCAATATCTATTCCGCCCAATCGCTTCAGGGAAATTTTCCCTACGTTTGCTTGGTCTGACCATGGCGGCTCAAAACCAGGGCGAGAGGTGAGCATGACCAGAACGCTTGTTTTGGGTGCTTGGTCCACCACCATGGTCAGCCAATCGAGCGTCGTGGGGTCGACCCAGTGCAAGTCTTCGACGATGAATAGCACCGGGCGGCCGGGTGATGTCTCCAATAATAAATCCCGCAGAAGCTCGAGAGTCTTCTGTCTTTGAGTTTCAGGTGTGAACGTGAGTGGTACATATTTATTGTCCAGCGGCACCGCCAACAGACTGGCCAGAAGAGCTACGCCTTCCGCTTTGGAAGGGTAATGGTTGAGAGCATTGAGGACACCCTCCAGTTTGCGGAGTTTGTCCTCTGCCGAATCTTCCTGTCCGAGAGGGAGCCACTGTCCCAATAGATTGATAACCGGATAGAGGGCAGTGTGTTGGTAGAAGGGGGAGCAGCGGTACTCCTGAATGGTGGGATTGTCATGCTTGAGATGCTCTTTCACCTCCTCCACCAATCGCGTTTTGCCGATTCCCGGCTCTCCCTCCAATATGACAACCTGGCCAATGCCCTCCCTGACGCTCCCCCATTTTTTGCGAAGACATTCAACCTCGTTCTCACGTCCCACCAGAGGGGCCAGTCGTCTACCGGCAGCCTCGAAACGACTTTGCACGCCACTTTTCCCCAGCACGCGCCAGAGGTTTATGGGTTGGGAAATCCCTTTCATGGTATGTTCACCAAGGGCTTGGACGTTGAAGAAACCCTTGACCAATTTCAGCGTGGCCTCGCTAATCACAATGGTGTTGGGGTCAGTCAGGCTTTGGATTCGGGAAGCCACGTTGAGAGTTTCCCCCAGGGCCACCGTCTGCAGCCACCCGGATCTTCCCATCTCTCCCACCACGACGAGGCCGGTGTGGATCCCAATCCGCATGCTCAGCTCAACATCGCAAAGCTGCTGTAGGCGGTTGTTCAATTTCGGGAGCTCAGCCAAGATCTCGAGAGCGGCGAGGACTCCCCTTTGCGCATCATCCTCGTGGGCTACAGGATGCCCGAAGTACACCAGAATCCCATCACCCTGGAATTGCATGATTGTTCCATCGAATTGGTGGATGGCCTGGTCACAGGTCTCCTGGTATGCCCCAATGACATCGCGCAGGTCTTCTGGGTCAAGCCGTTCAGACAGAGCCGTTGAGCCCACCAGATCACAGAACATCACGGTGAGTTGGCGCCGTTCAGCCTGAGTAGAAGGCCGAACCTGGCGGGCGACCTGACCTTCTCGCGAAGTACTCGGCACGCTTCCCTGTTCTGTGATTGGGCTAGGCGTTGCGTCATCCCTCCCGGTCCACACCAGCACTTCCCCGCCCTCATCGACGGCGACGCGTTGAGCTTTGATGAGTTCGGCCTTCAAGTCCTCGAGAAACTCATCATCGAGACTGAATTGTCTCTTGAGGGCCCCATACGTTATGCGCTTGCGGCTCTCAAGCAATCGCATTGTCGCGTCCAGGATCTCTTCGAACGTCATATCTAGGCCTTCTGAACAAAATAAGGTTTCGCGGAAATACCCCGTGCACCCTCAGGCGCGAGGGTGTCTTCTGTGTCATACCTTAGTGTGAGCCCCTCGTGGTTGGGACGCATCACCCTCTCCTCTTCTCCCCGAAGGTCCGTTGACTCGACAGGCTCTCGCAGTCCATCTTAGTTTAATCGGCCTGAACTTTAATCCTCGAGTGACATGGCGATTCTCTCAACTCCTCGATTAATATGTGCGCTTCCCGGAGATCCTCCGTGTCAAATCCCTCGGTGAATGAGTTGTAGAGCTGCTCGAGGATCTGGAGGGCCTCCTGCGGTTTCCCCTGTCGTTGCCATAGTCGACCTAACCCCACTGCCGCGCGAATCTCCAGCATGCGAGCTCTCTGCTTACGTGTGAGATCCAACGCATCTTGGAAAGAGTCTTCGGCATCTTTAAACAATTGAGCGGCATTCTCCGGGTGATCCTCAACTTCGGCACATTGTTTGAAAATCTCTGCCTTGAGGCGATAGAGCTCAGGTTCCATGAAATGCTCGTTTCGGTCTGAGTGGGTGGCCTCGCGGATTCCTTCGTCCAGCGCCGCGAGCGCCTCTTCAATTCGGCCCGCCTGCCACAGAAGCTCTCCAAGCATTGTCATGACGTCAGGCAGCATAACCCGAGTGCCGGTGAGTCGAAACTTTTCCAAGCCCTTTTCGATCTCCTCAATCCCATCCTTGATACGGCCCTTCATTCCTATCGCCCAGCCGTGGTATGTCAGGGCGATCGTATCCCACAGTTGAAACACCTCCTTTTCGGCCAGCTCCAGCACTTTGGCTGATGCATGCTCCACCCACTCAAAGTCACGGGCGGAATGGTAGGCAAAGCATCCAGTGCCATAGGCGAAGGCGATACTAGGGGGATGTTGGAGCGTCTGAGCGAGGGCTACTGCCTGTCCGATATGCGCCAAGCCCTGTTCCGGATAGCCCAGCATCCATTTGCCGCCGCCTAAGAATGAGTGCAATGGCACCGTAGAAGACAACTGAAACAAATCGACAATGGCTCGCTCCTGATCAAGGTTAAACAGGGCTATACCCTTCTCCGCATGCTCCCGCGATTTTGTGAAATCTCCCCGATATTGGTAGGAGTAGCCGACCGCATGATGCGCCCCTACGTGCAAAACGGGGTTATCGGTTGCATACGCCATCCGGAAAACCTCTTCCGCCGTTTTCAAGGAATCATTTAACTGTCCACGCAAGAAATAGTTAAAGCACAAACCCCATGTCGACGCATAGAGACTCTGGCCGTCTCCTAACTTTTGGCTTAGAACTTGGGCCCGTTTGGAGCATTGTTCGACTTCCACCGCTCCCCATCCTTTCGTGATCATGTAGGCCGGGCTGAGGCCGAGTTGCATCGCTAACTCCTTCTGGTCGCGCTCGGGGCCTTCGGGTAGTGTTTGGAGGAGCGTCAGGCCCTGTGTCAGATGCGAAATGGCTTCCGGGTTGGCGGAACGTTTCAGGGCCCGTTGCCCCGCCTGCTGCCAGTACGGAATCGCCCGGTCAGGGCGCGCCGCCTTGGTATAGTGATGGGCTAAAAGCTCGGGTTCGGACTCGGCCGTGGATGGAAACCGATTTTCCAGGACCTCGGCGATGTGATGGTGGACTTCTCGTCTCGCGCTTTTCAATAACGACTCGTACGCGACTTCCTGGATCAAGGCGTGCTTGAACATGTATGTGGCCTGAGGGAGCAGACCCTGCCGATACACGAGTTCGGCTTCTTCCAGTCGTGTCAGCTCATGCTGCAACGTGGTCTCCCCGAGCGGGGACACTGCGTGAAGGAGCTCATAGCTGAACTCTCGGCCCAGGGTCGCGCCCAGCTGGGCCACCGGTTTCGCGGTCGCGAGTCTGTCTAACCGGGCCATTAACGAGTCTTGAAGGGTGGCCGGGATCGTCATTGAAGGCAGTGATCCTACGAGCTCATATTCATGTTCCCCCTGGCGGAGTAGTCCTGATTCCAGTAATGATTTGGTGAGTTCCTCCACGAACAGCGGCACGCCGTCGGTCCGGCTGACGACCTGCTCCGTAATCTCCCGAGGCAACGGCTTGCCGCCTGTCACTCCCTGGACCACGGCCCCGACCTGTATGCCGTTCAACCGATTCAGCGAGATTTTCTCCACGTTGGGTTGGTCGGCCCACGGCGGCTCAAAATCAGGGCGAAAGGTGAGGATGACCAGCACGCCTGCTGTGGCGGCGTGGTTGATCACCATGGTCAGCCAATCGAGCGTCGTGGGGTCGACCCAGTGCAAGTCTTCTACGAGGAAGAGCCCTGGTCGGCCAGGCGAGGTCTCCAAGAGCAAATCCCGCAGGACCTCGAGAGTCCTCTGCCTCTGAGTTTCGGGGGTCAAATTTAGGGGGAGATATCTCTTGTCCAGTGGCACCGAGAGAAGATTGGCCAGAAGCGCCACGGCTTCCGCTTTGGGATGGTCGTTTTTAGGGCCATTGAGGGCTCTCTCCAGTTTGCGAAGTTTGGCATCCGCGGCATCTTCCTGTTCGAGGTGGAGCCACTGTCCCAATAGATTGGTGACTGGATAGAGGGCGGTGTTTTGGTAGAAGGGGGAGCACCGGTACTCCTGACGCATGGGATTCTCGTGCCTGAGTCGGTCTTTCAACTCCTCCACCAATCGTGTTTTGCCGATTCCGGCCTCTCCCTTCACCAGGACGACCTGGCCAATGGCATCCTTAACTCGCTCCCACCCTTTGAGAAGCCCTTCAATCTCGTTCTCCCGCCCCACCAGAGGGGTCAGTCCGCTACCCGCGGCCTCGAAACGACTTTTCACGCCACTTTTCCCCAGCACGCGCCAGAGGTTTATGGGTTGGGAAATCCCTTTGATGGGATAGTCACCAAGGGCGTGGATGGTGAAGAAGCCCTTGACCAATTTCAGCGTCGCCTCGCTAATCACAATGGTGTTGGGGGCCGCCAGGTTTTGGATGCGGGACGCCACGTTGGGCGTTTCCCCAAGGGCCATCGTCTGCAGCCACCCGGCTTTTCCCATTTCTCCCACCACAACGAGGCCGGTGTGGATTCCAACCCGCAAGCTCAGCTCAACATCGCAAACCTGCCAGAGGCGGTTGTTTAAATTCGGGAGCTCATTCAAGATTCCGAGAGCGGCGAGGATTCCCCGTTGTGCATCATCCTCGTGCGCTATGGGATGCCCGAAGTACACCAGAATCCCATCGCCCTGGAATTGCATGATTGTTCCTTCAAAGCCTTGAATGACGTGGTCACAGGTTTCCTGGTAGGCTTCTATGACTTCGCGCAGGTCTTCGGGGTCAAGCCGTTCAGACAGAGCCGTTGAACCCACCAGATCACAGAACATCACTGTGAGTTGGCGCCTTTCAGCCTGAGCAGAGGGTCGAACCTGGTGGGTGACCTGACCTTCTCGCGAAGGATTAGGTATGTTTCCCCGTTCTGTGATTGGGCTGGGCGTTGTGTCATCCCTCCCGGTCCACACCAGCACTTCCCCGCCTTCATCAACGGCGACGCGTCGAGCTTTGATGAGTTCGGCCTTCAAGTCCTCGAGAAACTCATCATCGAGACTGAATTGTCTTTTGAGGGCCCCATACGTTATGCGCTTTCGACTCTCAAGCAAACGCATTGTCGCATCCAGGATCTCTTCGAACGTCATTTCTAGGCCCTCTGAACAGATTCTGAAGAAGATCGCCCGCGGCATTCTTGGCCGCTGGCTTTCCTTATGCACTGACACATACTTTCCGGAGCCTTCGTTTCACCCGGCTCTAGCGATTTGAAATACCGCTGTCGCTACCGTCAAGTTCCATTTTTCCTTTTCGCCACGCACTGGTTCATGCACGTGGGTTGAGAATCCTGGTTCACCGCAATCCTGTCCAGAGCCTGAATCTTCCCTAGGAACAAACAGAAAGGCGGATCACGGCTTGGAGCCGGGTGATGTCTTCCGTCTGTAGCAATCCGCCATAGCTCCCTGGGGGAGTGCCGGTGGGGACTTGAATCTGAATGCGCCCGTCTACGGATTCTCCAGGAGGGATTCGTACCGGATTCGGAAGTACGGCTATGTATGTCTCAGGAATTCTGTGCCCGGACATGCCAACAAGATTCGTCGTATACAGGGTATGCTCGGCTGTTTCTGTGGGGTCGTCATTGATCAGGGTGAAATCTATGTGACCGGTTTGCCCTGGACTGAGTGGTAAGGAAATCTTGAGCAGAACTATTGGTTGGAAATTATCTTCAGGCTGGAGCCCCTCAAGCTTGGAGAATCGGGATGCCATGTGGGCCAAGGACTCTGGCCGATGTTTTGGCACATCGAGCAAAGCGTCGACCAACGTCTCTGGCTGTTGGCGTAATGGCTCCACCGTGGTTTCGAGATTCTGCAAGACAGGGAGGGAATCTATTGGTAGGACTTCCGTTCCCAGACTTGTACGGGATTCGAGTTCGTCTTGGAGGACGGAGTGGGCTTTTCGAATTAAATCCGATTGAGGTTTTGCGGAATTGCCCCGTGCAGTCACGGGCTCGCGGGGTTGATTGGAAACTGACCCTGCTGGAATGATGGCACTATCTACCCTTGTATGCCTAGAGCCTGAAGTCGTTGATGGTCTGTCCTGGGGATGTACCATAACGATTAATGAAGACGTTATGAATAAAGCTAATCAATACTGTTATGTGCTGAAACATCCAATCTACTCATGGGCATGGCTCTGGTTACATCGAATACAAAAACTATTGCAGTGAGAATAGTCGTTTTCCTCTATCAATTCTTCAGTGAGGTCATACATTCCAAAATACGGAAATTATCGTTTTCAAGATGATTGAATGAACAAACAACTCATCCGGGTTTTTTAGGCTAGCTAAAGGACGCAAATATATCAATAGCGATGAATCTGGAAGGGGAAACCTGGAATTGTTCGAAACCTAATCCAATAGGTTCAAGGATACGGGTTCTTGGCGGCGCTGATGAACCAGGAGGCCCATGCATGACATGCTGGGACACGTTTCGGGATTATTTGACTCTTCGAGGAGGTGTTTGTTGATGGTGTCTCATCTTTAGACTCAGGAGCCATGAGAAGGAATGCGTTGAAATCATGAGGAAGATTGGGCCATCCTGACGATGGTCCCGGTGATGGTCACCAGTTTGATCGAGCAAGCATGTATCCATGGAGAGGCTAAGTGGGTAGTGGTTGCCAGGCACAAGGGTGTTGTCTTTATTAAAATTTTTTTGCATGATGGCTCCGTTTGAAAACTTAAAATGGGCTGATGTCGGAATTATTGTGCTTTTTCCAAGAAGAGCTAATGCCTGCTCAGTCCAAGGGAAGACTGACTCCCCAGGAAATTTCCTGTCATGGTGATGTACAAACAAGCGATTAAAAATGTCCCACTCTTTTCCGAATTAGCGGATCAGGAACTCAATCTGCTGGCCGATTCTGGGAGTCGCCGAAAGTTCCCTGACAAAAATATGATATTTCAAGAAGGCGATTCAGGCGAAATGTTGTTCATTATTTTGTCAGGCAAAGTTAAGGTGCTGTTAACCGGGAAAAACGGGCAGGAATTTATCCTCTCGCACTTAGGTCCAGGGAACTTTTTCGGTGAGATGGCCATTCTTGAATCGGCTCCACGATCTGCATCGGTGATAACAGCGGAGCCGAGTGAATTTTTTTTATTGGGACAAAAGGAATTGAAGAAACTGTTAACAAACCATCCAGACATTTCCATGAAAATTCTCAGGAATCTTTCTCAACGATTGCGAAAAGTCAGCGAACAAGTTCGCAGTCTCGTGATGTTTGATATGTATGGGCGTGTGGGTCGCTGTCTTCTTGATTTAGCAGAGTTTCAGGATGGAATTCAGACTCATGGGCAACTCGTGATATCCAATCGCCCATCCTTCCAGGAATTAGCCAACATGGTAGGATGCTCCAGGGAAACCTTGAGTCGGACCCTTAAGGCTCTCAAGGAAAACGGAAGTCTGACGGTTACCCGAAACACGATCTATATCAATAGATTATGGGAATAAAGCCCAACAAATTTGGTTGGGTGCTATTGATGATTTAAAAAAAATAGGGCGTTGAAGAAGTGTGAGGAGAATCACACCAAGAATGTGATGAATGTCACAGACAGGAGGCCTGGAATGGGATAAATTAAAAAATAGAAAACATCCTCGGATTGTCTTTCCATCGAAGAGGTGGGTACCCCCTAGGATTCCACGACTTGAAATTGGTCGCTCATCCCTGCCTTTTTTTTTGAATATGGCGCACTAGGAAGGCACGCGAATGGATCATTGCTCTCATGCAAGGGATTTTTTGTGAACATCCGGGTATTGGGGGCCCATGGATCTGATCTGCTCGTGAATGGACCGACCAGTCCGCATATTTGTCGGAGCGTGGGGTTTTTGGTTAATGAAGAATTGATGGTTGATGCTGGAACATTAGCATCAGGACTCACGTTAGATGAGCAAAAACGGATCACACATATCCTCCTTTCCCACTTGCATTTAGATCACGTAAAGGGCATTCCCCCACTTGTCGATAATATGTCGGGGCGGGTGGATCATCAAATCGTGGTAGCAAGTTTACCCTCGGTTTTAGTTGGACTTCAGAAGCATGTCTTTAACGATTTGGTATTTCCGAATTTCTTCCATCTTCCAAAATCTCAATATGCCATGCTACGTGGCGAGGAATTGGAGCCCAAACGCGAATGGCGCTTGCCTGGAAGGGTGAGAGTAACCCCCATTCCCGTTAACCATACCGTCGAAACCGCAGGGTTTATTATTCAGGATGACGAGGTGGCCTGGATTTATAGTGGAGATACCTATGTGACGGAAACCCTCTGGCAAGAGGCGGCCCGAATACCAAATTTAAAAGGAGTCTTTATTGAAGTATCCTTTCCCGATTCAATGAAAGATATGGCTTCTCGAAGTAAACATCTCACGCCAACTCTTTTAGCCCACGAATACCGAAAAATCGGGAAACCTGATCTGCCCTTATACGTCTACCATATGAAGCCTACCGTAC
The DNA here is from genome assembly GCF_032051675.1 of Candidatus Nitrospira neomarina. Classification (NCBI taxonomy): domain Bacteria; kingdom Pseudomonadati; phylum Nitrospirota; class Nitrospiria; order Nitrospirales; family Nitrospiraceae; genus Nitrospira; species Candidatus Nitrospira neomarina. The sequence goes on along the minus strand of NZ_CP116968.1, from coordinate 3,135,235 downwards.
GAGATCAAATCATTGATGAAATACGCCATCTGGATATCCCTCACGTCACGATATTGACAGAAGGCCAGGAAGTGAATTTCTAGGAGCCTGTCGGAGTTAGATGAATCCGCTGCAAAAGTGCCTAGACGGCCCATATATCGCCGCCTCCCTGGCCCTTAGTCTCACCCCACTATGAGCCGGCAAAATCGTCAACATCTGCCTCGCTTTGCCACATTTTCCCTATCGGCTCCCAAAGTCCGACAGACTCCTGGCAATACCCTTTTGCTTTTAGCTCTTCTCTTCTTCCCGTTCCTTTCCCGCCTCTCAGACAATCGATTGACGTTGGTTGGTCCTTCCTAAGTCAAACCGACCACGCCTCCAACAATCCCAATGCCTGTGTTGGATCATTGGGATTGTTCGTTTTCTCTCTCAGAAAAAGAATCGTAACCCAACGGTCCTGATCTGAATATTTTGAGAGGGGCTATGGAAAATTCGGACCAAAAGACAATACCTAGACAGAAATGATTGACCTTGGGCCAACAGCCTTCAACCAAGACATGTATCTAAATAGATAAATTATGTATCCAAATGGATACCCTTCCGTGGTGCCTGATCTGGCGTAACAATAGTTGAAATGTTTGGAAACGGAAATATTCGTTTACAGCCAATTGGTTATCTTCAAGAAAATCCGTAAGGGCACCCACCATAAGGATGGTATTGAAGTTGCCTCAATAATGACAATTAACGTGATCAAAATCACAAAAATATGAACCCCAATTATTTCCCTGTCACGGTCTCTCAAACCATGAGAAGGGATTCTAGGGGGTCGGGACATACGTGGACTCGAGCAGCTGCGGCTCGTGTTTCTAAACACGCAATCGTCTCTTTCTAATGAACCCGCCTCTGGGTTTGGCTCCTTACTTTCGTCAAGAAAATCGTGACGAAAGGAGTCGGATTCTGAGGTGGTAGAAGGTGTGGAACACGAATATTCCCTCTTCCTCACTAGCCTCAGAAACAGGGTTCATCAAGTCGTTGAGCCATAGGAACGATTCGATCACCCGTCGTGCAGAAATGTGAGTGAAGGAACCTGGCCCATGCAACAAGAAACCGTCATCTTTAACCGACAGATCATCCGTCTCTTTAAAGGTATTCTTAAAGCATGGGAACAATGGGTGGATGAAGTAGAATATGTCAAAAACCACAAAGGGCGCGGTGTTGAGACCAAAGATTTGGCGGCACGAAATGTCAGAAAAAAAGAAGGAGATCCAAATGGCAGGACCATGAACCCGTAACGTACTCTAACCTTCGTACGCTTTCTCCCCTCGCGTCATTCGACGCCTCGTGTTGTCAAAGCCTCCGAATTCAAGCCCCGGGATCATTGCTAGAAAATCTGCAGAAGAGGAGTGAAATACTGTATGGATATTCTCAAAATTTCCCGGTTCCCGCTCGCCAAAACATCGAAAGACGAGCACACAGAACGCACTTTCTCCATACACTAAACATGGGTGAAATATGACCATGAACGCGGTCCCTGTCTATGCCCCCTGGCTACTGTGCATCAGCTTCGTGGCTGTCGGGCTCACCACGCCGGTCACATGGGGTCCGGAATGCAATCCGATTGTGGCGACTGTCGTGTCCGTTCAGGGCAAAGTGGAGGTGCGCCGCGTGAATGTTGAGCAGTGGCAGCCGGTGAGCCTCGACGATTTCTTCTGTGCCGGGGATCGCATTCGGGTAGGTGATAGGAGCCGGGCGGATATCGCCCTCGCCAATCGAGCGGTACTACGGTTGGATCAAAACACCACCATCACTCTGGGAGGACTTCAAAAAGGAAAGACAGTTCCGGTCTTCCTCATCGAAAGTGCCACCGATGTTTTTACCCGTGGAATTCGCGCGTTAGGGAAGGCTTGACTCTAATCGAAAACACTCAAATGGCAATCACCATCCTTGATGGGAAGGGTGTGGTCGCCAAGGATAAGAGAACGTTTTCTCTAACCGGACGGGAAACGGTCGTTTCAGCAAAAGGAAAAGCGCTGGTGTAACCATATGTCGTCCAATCCGGTGAGTGATGCTGAAGAAGGGAGCCAAGAGGAATAGCCGGTACCCCAATGTTCTTTGTTCATGGCTGTATGCTTTGGAGATGCGTAATCTTGAAAATTTCGTTGCGGTGATCAAAGTGCTTTTCCATTCATCCGTCGTTAAAGGAAAAAGAAGGCCAAAGGGGTGAGAGGCAATGGTTTTCAACTTGAAAACAAACCAGCATTGACCGGCTGTATGAAAGATTATGAATCATGTAGGTAGTCTGTATGGGATGGGATGGCTCACGCAACCTCATGGGAGAAACATCTGTGGAATTAGAATGCAAATCCTCCTCGTTTCAGATGTCGGTTCCGGACCGGCGTAAAAAACCTCGCCGGATAGAAGACCGACGATTGATACAGCGCAATCGGGAGTTGGAAGCGGCCAGCCGCATGACGGAAGTACTTTTCCAGAATCTTCACACCGATGAGCTGGTTGAACAAACACTCACCACTGCTCTGGAGGTTGTTGGAGCGGAGAGCGGATCCATTCTTCTCGCCAGCCAGGATTCTGAGGAACTCGTGTTCCGGCATTCCATTGGAGCCAGCCCGGTGGAAGCAGGAACCGCGATTCCTTGGGACAAGGGGATTGCCGGGGCCGTGTTTCATTCGGGACAGCCGATCGTGATTCCGGATGTCAAACGGGATCAACGTCATTATGAAGCCATCGATGTGTTAACCGAACACGTCACACGGGATATGATCGCTCTGCCCTTAAAGCGATGGGAAGGAAAGCCTATCGGTGTGTTGGAAGTCCTGAATAAACGCGAATCGCTTCTTGATGAAGAAGACCTGGCTATCCTGACAATTGTATCCGCCCTTGCCGCGAACTCGATTGAGCAATCCCGTCTGTATCGGGAAGCGAAGCTCGCCGGCATCGTGCGAATGTTGGGTGATGTCAGTCATGACATTAAGAATATGTTGATGCCGGTGTTATCGGGGGCCCAATTACTGGAGGAAGAATTGGACGAACGTTTTTCTCATTGGATCGACGTCAAGATGAAAGGGGCTGAGACGAGTTATGCCAACTGTCAGGAACTCACCAGGATGATTGTGAACAATGCCAGGCGGATACAACGGCGCGTGCGGGAAATTGCCGATGCAGTCAAAGGTGTCACGAGTCCACCCCATTTTGCCCCCTGCCAGATTTCCACTGTAGTGAGGGCCGTGTTCGCAACCCTAAAAACCTATGCGGCGGAGCACGCGGTCCTTCTTGAAACCGACAATCTGGACACACTCCCTGTCATTGAAGCTGATGAACACCGTCTCTTTACCGCTTTTTACAATCTCATCAGCAATGCCATTCCGGAGATTCCCGGAGGAGGCCTGATCTCGGTTTCTGGAGAGGAGGTTAATCCGGGAGAGGGGATTCTCGTCACTGTTTCGGACAATGGCCGTGGCATGTGCCCCGAAGTGCGGGATCGCCTTTTTCACTCCGAGGCTATCACCACCAAGCAGGAAGGGACGGGGCTGGGGACCAAAATTGTCAAAGATGTGGTGGATGCCCATGGAGGACGTATTGGTGTAGAAAGTGAGCTGGGTGTGGGCACCACGTTTTATCTGCATCTTCCTGTTCACCCTCCTCCACCGAGATTGTGAAAATTGTCCCGACGGCTGGTCTTCTATTTTGAGGAGGGTTGCTCGGTGTGGGCTTCTCAGGGGACGACGAGGATGAAGCTGATGAGATAGGTCGTTCGGAAATCCCCACATGGAGCAGTGGGTACTGACGGTTCTGGTGGTTTCTTCAGGAATGAAATTCCCGGAATCAGATGAGAGGCATTCGTGGCCAAACTCATAAAGGCCGGTTTGTTTGGTCTGCTCATTGGTATCGTTGGAGTTGTCCTCAGTGTTGTCCCGCTTTCTCGCAGTCTTGAAGAAGATGTGGGATTGGGCCTCTTGTTTCAATTGCGAGGCATCAGGCCGCCACCGACTGACGTCGCGGTCATTCGTCTTGATCATGACTCTTCAGCGCACTTCAACGTCCCGGACAATCCCGATGAATGGCCTCGCACTCTTTATGCACGGTTAACGGAGCGGCTGGTGCAAGCCGGAGCCAGAGTCATAATCTTTGACGTGAATTTTCTGGAAGCCCGATCGCCGGAGGAGGATGGATATTTTGTACAAGCTATTCAACGAGCAGGGAATGTCGTGTTGGCGGATACCGTGATTGCCGGGGACGTTCCCATGAGTATGATGGGCGAGGCCCGGCCTGACGCCGATAGCATCGTGAAAATCTCCAAGCCATTTGCAGCCTTTAAAGAAGCGGCCGCCGGAACCGGACCGTTTGTGCTTTCAAGAATCCCGGCTAAGGTATACCAGGATTGGACGGTTCACCAAGGAGCTGGCGAAACGCCAATCTTTCCCATTCTGGCACTCCAATTGTTTTTTTCACCCCTCTACCAACAGTTTATTGAACTCCTTGAGCAGGTCCGCCCTAACTTAACCGGCCACCTTCCCAAGGATTTTGAGTCGGCACGAACACGCAAAGGGCTGGTGGAGTTGGTGCGGAATATCAGAGAACTCTTTCAGAGCGATCCGCGTTTGACGGAAGATATGCTCAAGGCTCTCAGATATGCGGGATCCGGACCAACCATTGCGAAGAACTCCAAGCTGCTCAAGGCGCTGATCAAGGTTTACGGAGGCGAGCACAGCCGTTATCTCAATTTTTATGGACCTTCACAGACCATTTTCACCATTCCGTATTATCAGGTTATGGATTCCCGGCCCGACGCTACGAGGGGTGCCCGAGGGAATCTCAAAGACAAAGTCGTCTTTGTGGGGCATTCCGACATTTTGCCGGAGGGAAAAAAGGAAAGTTTTTACACGGGGTTGTTCCAGGGGAATGGGGTCTTTATTGGCGGGGTGGAAATAGCCGCCACCGCTCTTGCCAACATGCTGGAGGACTCTTCCGTCACACCCATGAACCTGCGTGCCAAAGTGTTGATTCTCCTGTCTTGGGGCCTGCTTGTGGGGGTAGTTTGCCGGATGGTTTCAACGGTCATGGCAGCCGGCACAGTCCTGGTCTTAAGTCTCATGTATCTCGGGGGGGCCGCCTATGCATTTCAGAACGCCTTTATGTGGTCTCCCCTCGTGATTCCGTTGTTCGTGCAGGGTCCATTGGCCCTCGGGAGTGCGGTCTTGTGGAATTATTATAAGACCGAAAAGGAGCGGAAGAACATGCGCAAGGTTTTTGGGGACTACCTGCCCAATGATGTGGTGGATGCGCTGTCCCGGAATCTCGGCAATCTCAAGGGTGGCCCTCATGTCGTCTATGGAACCTGTCTGTTTACCGATGCCGCGGATTACACGACCCTATCGGAAAAACTGAACCCTCAAGAACTGCGTGTGTTGCTCGGGAAATACTTTAACGCGCTCTTTACGCCTGTCCGCCACCACGGTGGGCTCATCGTCGATCTGAGAGGACATTCGTTTCTTGCGATCTGGAAAGCGACCCTGGATCAGCCGGGGCTGAGAAAGCAAGCGTGTTTCGCAGCCTTGGATATTGCAAAATCGGTTGATCGGTATAACCGAGAGGTAGGGCCATACAGTCTTCACACAAGGATCGGGTTGCATTGCGGGCAAGTCACCATCGGTACGGAGAGGGCGGTCGATCATGCTGAGTACCGTCCGGCCGGAGAGGTTGTGAATATGGCTTTCCGGGTGGAAGGGTTGAATAAGTATATGGGAACGACCATCATCGCGACGGGCGATGTCGTCCATGGACTCGAAGCACCCTTTCTCTTGAGAGAGCTTGGACAATTTAAGCTAAAAGGCCATGAGCCGCCGTTTGTCCTCCACGAACTCATCAGTCGCCTGGAGGAGGCTGACCCAAACCAAATGATCACGAGTCGGATCTTCGCCAAAGGTCTCGGGGCATTTAGAATGCAGGATTGGAATGTCGCACGAGAATGGTTTTCTCAGTATCTTGACCATGTCGAGGGAGATGGACCTTCGGAGTTTTATCTTCAACTCTGTAAACAGTACCGCAAAAATCCACCTTCTGAACCATGGGATAAAGTGGTGACACTAGAGAACTATAGCCCTGGCCTATCCTGGGATGCGCTTCGTGTCAACGATGATGACCTTTCCAGATCGAATCGTTTCCCTGGGGCCGGAAATCCCCTTGAAAATCAGGGCATCTGATGTCTTTATTTTTGGGTATGCTGAATTGTAAGAAGTATTTCAAAACTCTCCTATTTAGGCTTTTCGCAAAATCGGTAAAATTGACGTCATCCGGGATCCTATCCAGACGCAAACTGATCCAGCACCAATCTGTTTCAAGGGGCAACGATAAGAGCCTGCATTCCTTACTCGTATTCATTCGGACTCCGCGAGTGCAGGACCCAGTCCGGGAAGGTTCGACTGAAGCCAGGTACACACCGCGTCCTCTTATGTGATTCCTTTAAGGCCCAATAAGCTTTTTTATTCAAATTTTGTTACCCTTTTCGAATAACCCTCAAAATGTGATTCGGTTAATGGTGAAAATTGGGTCAACCTTGACATCATTTCGGAGCCAGACATGAATCCCTCGAACCAATTGGATCGCAAAGAGCGGGAACTTGAAGCCGCCCGGAGAATAAGCCAGGCGCTTTTTCAGCATCTCAGCGTGGAAGATGTGGTGGAACAGGGATTAAAGATAGCTTTGGAGGTTGTGAACTGCCGAGCCGGTTCCGTGTTGTTGGCCAATCCGGAAACGGAGGAATTGGTGTTCTACCATTCAATTGGTGACCAGCCACTCAAGCCCGGAACGGCATTTCCCTGGACGCAAGGCATTGCGGGTTCGGTTTTTGCCACGGGAGACCCTGTGGTGATTAAGGATGTGAAGGAGGATCAGCGTCACTTCGAGAAAATCGATCACCTGAGCGGATTCCACACCAGGGACCTGATTGCCATTCCTCTGAACCGATGGGAAGGCCATCCGATTGGAGTCCTGGAGGTGATGAACAAGCGGGAGGACAGGTTAAATCAGGACGACGTGGCCATCTTAATGATCATCGGGGCTTTCACGGCACTGGCCATCGAGCAGGCGCGATTATTTCAGGAAGCCAAATTAGCGGAAGTGGCCCGAATCCTGGGAGACATTGGGCATGACGTAAAAAATATGCTGATGCCGGTCATGTGTGGGACGTCACTCCTAAGGGATGAGATAAATGACGTCTTCGCCGATCTTCCGGCGTTTGATCCTGACAAAGGCCGGGCGAGCTATGAATTATGCCTGGAAGTCATTGGGATGGTGGGCAATAACGCTAAGCGGATTCAAGAGCGCGTGAAAGAAATTGCCGATTGCGTAAAGGGTTTGACGAGCCCTCCACGCTTTGCCCCGTGTAAGCTTCACCATGTGGTGGCTTCGGTGTTTGATACCTTGAAGCTGACCGCTCAAGAAAAAGGGATTTCTCTGGCTCATGAAGGAATTTTGGACTTGCCGGTGATGCAAGCCGATGAATCCCGGCTGTTTAATGCCTTCTATAACCTTGTTAATAACGCCATCTCCGAAGTTCCCAAGGGCGGGTCTATCACGATAACGGGACAAATGGAGGCTATGGGAAAGACGGTTCACGTGTCCGTGATTGATACCGGGCGTGGCATGCCCGCCGAAATTCGAGATACGTTATTCACGGCCAGGGCGATAAGCCGGAAGCAGGGTGGGACGGGGTTGGGAACAAAAATTGTCAAGGATGTCATCGAGGCGCATTCCGGAGTCATTGCGGTTGAGAGTGAAGTGGATAGAGGCACCGTTTTTCACATTCATTTGCCCATGGAAGTGCCGACCACGTTTTCTTCGGATCAGGTGTCTTCTTAAACCTTTTGGAAAACGGGTACGAGGCGTGAACCATGTTCTTCCTGTTCATGGCACCATCTTCAGCATGGACTGGCTCGTGGTGACCAACAAAATATAGCAGATATCTCCCCGTTTTCCGGTTCATTCATATCGTGCCTGAGCTGTGAAGGAGATCTCTGTGGGCCATTCCCCTCTTCGTTCTCCCGCCTTTCAAATCTGGATCATGACCCTCCTGGTTTTTCTGGGTGTGATGGGTCTTCGGTGGGAAGGCTTTCTGGAAAGCGCGGAACTGGATGCCTACGATTGGTCAATGCGTCTTCGTCCGACCGACACACGGCCGATCCCCCCGATTACGCTGGTGTCGATGGCGGACCAGGATATTCGAACATTAGGGCGTTGGCCGGTAACGGATGAAGTCCTTGCGCGAGCCTTGGACGTCATGACGGCACATCACCCTCGAGCGATCGGAGTGGATATCTATCGGGACTTGGACGTGCCGCCCGGTCGACAGGAATTGGACCGGGTACTTGGGGCGCATCCGGAAATCCTGATGGTCATGAAATTCGGAAAAATTGAGAAGGGGGGTATTCCCGGTCCGGCCATGTTGCAAGGCACGGATCGTGTGGGGTTTAACGATGTGGTCGTCGATTCCGACGGGATCGTTCGCCGTGGTCTCTTATTCCTGGATGATGGGACCAATTTCTATCGGTCATTTTCTTTGCTGCTGGCCCTCCAATATTTACAGCAGGAGAAGATCGTACCCAAGCCGGCCGTTGAGAATTCTAATTGGTTGCAACTTGGAAAAACGGTTATTCGCCCTTTCGAAGCGCACGATGGGGGGTATGTGGAAGCCGATGCCCAGGGGTATCAATATCTGTTGGATCTTGAACGGGGGAAGAACGTCTTTCCGACCATTTCCTTTGGAGCCATACTGGAAGGAACGTTCAATCCGGAACTGCTTCAGGACCACATTGTGCTTGTGGGGGTTATTGCCCAAGGCGTCAAAGATTATTTTTATACCTCACAATGCGGAACACTCGCCGTGTGTCCCCCAATTCCCGGACTTGAATTGCATGGATATATGGTGCACCAACTGCTCCGCTTAGCGAAGGGAGAGGGCCAGGCCCCCATTGCGACATTTCCGGATAATCTGGAAACAGCCTGGATCGGGCTATGGGTGCTGGGGGGCGGATTCATCGGCGTGTGGGTTCGAGGTGCCTGGCGTTTCTCTCTGGCTGTGCTCATGGGGATGCTGCTGCTAAGCGGAGTGGTGGTGAACGGGATGATGTATGGGACGTGGATCCCGTTTATCCCGCCGGTCATTGGATTGGTGGTCAATGCCATGGTGGTGACAGCCTGGCTTTCGAACCGGGAAAAGCAGGACCGGGCGCTCCTGATGTCGCTTTTTTCCCGGCATGTCTCTTCAGAAGTGGCCCAGGCTGTTTGGGAGAAGCGGGAACAATTTTTGGAAAAGGGCCGGTTACGCCCACAAAAACTGGTGGTGACGACGTTGTTTACGGATCTGGAAGGGTTCACGACGGTGGCAGAAAACATGGAACCCGACACGGTACTTGACTGGCTCAATACCTACATGGAGCGCATGGTGAAAATCATCACCAACCATGGTGGGATGGTTGATGATTATCATGGAGACATGATTAAAGCGGATTTCGGGGTATTCCGGCTGGGACAAACGGAAGCCGACAAGCGGGAGGATGTCAACAATGCAGTCAGTTGTGCCGTGGCTCTGGAACAGGAAATGCGACACCTCAATACTCAATGGCAGCAGCAGGGGTTGCCGGAGGTGCGGATGCGGATAGGCATTCAAACGGGGCCGGTGGTCGTCGGAAGTCTGGGCAGTGAACAACGGTTGAAATTTACGACCATTGGAGATTCCGTGAATGTTGCCTCTCGGTTGGAAAGTTTCCAAAAAGACTCGTTGGAGACCTGGCCTAAAGATGAAGTCTGCCGGATCCTGATTGGAGAGACGACCAAGCAATACCTCGGGGACCATCCATGGAGACTCAAAGAGGTCGGCGTGATCACGCTAAGGGGGAAAGCCAACCGCATTTCCATTTACCGGCTGTTCACGAAGACGGGAAGTCCGGAACCATGTTCGGTGACCTCCATCGAACAAGCCAGAGGCTAGGGCATGGGCCCGGGATTTTGGATGGCCAGAGGATAGCCTCCTCAGGTGAACACAGAAAGGGCGCGCGGAGCGGGTAGTTGCCTTCTCCATTCACACCTGGTCATAATGTGTACAGTTGACGCTCCCTGCTGTCCAGCGGTGTGGGGTCAACGGAATTTTCAGGAACACCGCCATGGCGAGTCGATCCGGAAAAGAAGCAATCCCTCACAAGAGAATAGACCTTCCTGAAACATTTCTGCTTCAGATCAACCAGGAGCAGGAATTACAAACCTTATTACAACTCATTGAAAAAGAATCACGCCAGGTCCTGCAGGCGGAGGGGATCAGTGTGTTTCTTCTGGATCGGAAGGAATGTGAGCTGTGGTTTCCCCTCCCTGTGGGCGGGCGGGTATTGCGCCTGGATGCGCGCTTAGGAATTGCGGGCGCCTGTGTGGCGACGGGAGAGTTGATCAATGTCAAAGATGTGCAATCGGACTCAAGATTTTTTTCCGGCATCGACGCCCAAATGAAGCGGCAAACGCAGACCCTGTTGGCGCTGCCGGTTCGGGACAGAACCGGAGACATCATCGGCGTCTTTGAAGCCGTGAATAAAAAGGGCAAGGACTTTACCGCCCAGGATGAAATGGCGGCTCAGACGTTGGTTGATAGCATCGCTATCCCTCTTCAGAAATTCCATGTGATGGAACAATTGCGGCGGGAACGCGAACGGTTGCAACAGGAAAACGCGCATTTGTGGAAAGAGGTCGAAGGACAGTACTCCACGAAAAAGCTTATGGGAAACAGTCTGCCCATGCAGCGACTGATCAGAATCATCGATCAGGTCCGGGATAGTTCAGTGGATGTGCTTATTACCGGAGAAAACGGAACCGGAAAGGAATTGGTGGCCAAAGCCATTCATTACAATAGCCCGCGAGCCCGTCAACCGTTTGTCGCGATCAATTGTGCCGCCCTCCCCGAGACGTTAATCGAAAGTGAATTGTTCGGCATCAGCAAAGGCACGGCGACGGACGTAGAGGCCAGAATCGGCAAATTTGAACAGGCGAATAAGGGCACGCTGTTTTTGGATGAAATTGGAGATCTGGGCGTAAGCGCCCAGGCCAAAGTCTTACGGGTGCTGCAGGAGCGAGCCGTTGAGCCGGTGGGGAAGCGAGAGTCCGTTCCCCTCGATATCAGAATCATTGCGGCCACCAATAAAAATTTAGAAGCCGCTATTAAAGCCGGCACGTTTCGAGACGATCTCTACTACCGTCTCAAAGTTGTCCATGTGCATACGCCGGCTTTACGGGAGATCCCGGCGGATATCCCCCTGCTCGTCAATTATTTTCTGGACCTCTATAGCTCGCAGATGGATCGACCCAGGAAAAAACTGTCTGCCAAGGCTATGGAGCGATTCATGGAATATTCCTGGCCGGGAAATATCCGGCAGTTAGAAAATGAAATCAAACGATTAATGGTCATGGTTCGTGGCACGACGATACAGGAGGACGCGCTCGAAGAAGGTATCCGATGCCCTGTCCAAACGACCGGAGGCACCATAGATATGAAAGGCCGGAGTCTCCATCAAGCCGTCGATGAATTGGAGCAACGCATGATCAAAGAGACCTTGTTGGCCTGCCGGTTCAATCAGGTCCAAACGGCCAAACGGTTAGGCTTAAGCCGGCAGGGACTCATCAAAAAAATCAAACGTCATAACATTCAGGTCAACCACTTGCGTGATGAAGTCTACGAATCCCCCTGATCATCGAATTGCACTTCGACGGGGTCTCTAAGATCCCACCCAGCCCCACAAAGGGAACTCCTCTCTCTTTCACTAAAAGCACATAAAAAACGATAGCCCATTTCTTTGTCTAAAAGGTTAGTCCCCATTCAAGGGGTAAGGGGCTTAAGTTTTAGTTCCGTTTCCTTGGAAATGAGGCCAAGAGAAAATCCGGGAGGGATGTTCCTTGTCGGATTTTGCGCAATTGGAACACTCAAAAACATTCTCTCTCACTGAATCAAACGCATTATGGGAGTGTTGAATAATAATAATTTCTAAAGGCATATTCACCTACAGGCACGGTGCCTATTAGAGGCCTCGGGGCGGTTCAAAAAAGTTCGTCCAGCAAGGCCGCAGTCATTTTTGCGCGCAGAGCGTACTTCCAGTACGTGAGCACGGAAAAATGGCGAGAACGCCGCTGGCGGCTTTTTTCAACCGCCCCATTATGTATCCAATCAGATACAACTCGTATCTGATTGGATACGCATCCTCCGCTGAACAAGAACAGGACCCGATCTCTTATCCTTTCGACCTTCGAGAAAACGCTTATGAAAATATGGAACTTAGTCGAGGTGAGGTGAGAGTGCTGGAAGCTGTCGCTGAATACGGCATTGCAATTGCCTTTATTGCAATAATTATTTGGTTACATAACATTTCCGCACAGCATGTAGGAGAAAAAAAGAAAGGCACAATCTCAAAATGGAATGGTTGGAAGAGGGAAAGCATTGGTTCTCTGACAACTGCAATACTATGAACTGATCTTTTTTATTTTGTTATAACGGTATTGCTAGTCCCGGCCTTGGCTTTATCAAAACATTATCCCTTTTCCTTATCTTCATTCCATGTATTAATTGCAGGTCAGTTTTTTGGGTTATCCATGTTCCGAGGGAAATGGTATGTAGGGTTGCGAATTTAGGGGCATGGTTTATGAAAAATAAAAAACAGCAGAAAAATTATGAATTCACAAGACCTGAGAGGTTAAAGGGAGAGTCTATGAAATTCATAAAGGTATATGGGTCCAATTTACTCCTTATGGGCGCGATAGTTTTAATGGTAATTGGTTGTGTCAGAGTAAAGGTTGAGACTTCTGGGCAAGGACCAGGTATTTCGGGATTACCTCCAAAGAAAATTCCACCTGTAGAATCCTGCCAAGTTCCGTCGTTTGCGCAACAATCCGAAGTAATTCATTTCCTCAAAGTTACAAAACATTCCGATGTAGATTTAACTCCAAAAGAATCAGATGAAATTCTTGAGGAAGCAACGAAAGCCGCTCGTGAGGGTCAGGGAAGTGACTTTCCTTGTCGGATTACATTAAAGCGGGAAGCCTCGGTGCAAGAAACTATAGGGGGAACCATAGAAGATAAAATTGCTGATTTTAAAATGGATCCAATAGCATTATCGCAATCGAATTCGAACGATTGTTTTGTCTTTGGGGAGATCTGCAGCGAGTTTGATTTTCAAATTTTGAATGCACTAGATCCTCAAGGGGTCAAAGTCGTAGAGGAAATCACTTGGTGCGAGAAAACTGGTACAGCCCTTATCCTAGGCTGTTCCAACCTTAAGGGCCATTCAGTGGCCGTTGCAAAGTACTGCAAGGACTGTCCAGAGTTGGAAGGGGTCTTGTGGCTCCACGAATTTGGACATAATAAAAATCTTGGACACCGCGGTTTCGATGACTTGGAAAAAGGGGTGATGTACCCATCAATTCATTCAGAAAATACAAGCCTCAATGAATGTGAATGTCAGAACTTGAGAAGAAAATGAGTTCTACCTCTGAAATACAGCCAATTTTATTTTCTTATCTAATGGCGCAATATTTTTGTTGGACTCCTGTGAAATGGAGGAATGCATGATGGGCTTGGGAATGAGATGGATAATTTGTGTGGTTTTTTTTGTAGTTGTTCAATTTTCAGACTTAGGAATGGCAGGCGAGATTCAAGGTAAAAATGGTGAGAGTCAACTTATAGCGCTTGAAAGTAGTTCCCAATTTTTTATGGACAAGAAGTTCGGTGTGGGACCCTCTCCTATTCCTATACAAGACTTTGTACGGCAACCTTTTCCTTCCCCTCTCACGGTTGAATATTTTAAGAATATACAAACCTATGCACAGGATCAGACTGCGATTCCTGAACTTAGAAAATTATTAAGGGATGGTTGTAAAGGAAAAAATATCGACGAGCGTCTGTGCTCAAACATTGTCACTGTTCTGGGTGTTCTGGCCACTCCTGAAGCTTTGTCTGGGTTAAGGGAATTCCTGGAACAAGGAAGCCAAGAATCTGATTTGCGGGTCAAGACCGATGCAGTTCGAGCCCTGGGGGTCTGGGCTAATATTCGAGACCAAATGTTGAATTTGAACGGTCAAGATACAGGGGGAGCAAATGACAAGGAATCTGGCGAATTAATAAAAAGTGTCTTAGGAGAATTGGTCAACCAGGCAAGTGAGGGACTTGAAAAGTCTGATGGTTCTGATAGTCAAACACCAAGACAATCACTTACCGACGGAGATGGTGTGGCGGAATCAGTCACCCCCAAAAGTGTTGCCTTTTCTACAAAGCTTTTGAAGGACTTGCCGAGGGATGACCAAACGATATGGCTTAGGCGTTTAAGACGTGCCGCCATTCAAGGTTTGGCATTCTCGGGAAGCAAGGGAGTGCTTCATTTAGAGAATGGGAGGAAAGGTCCAGATGTGAAGTCCTATTTGGAAAGCCTTCTAGCCGAAGCCAAGGTCGGAACATCATTTCGAGCTTTCATGTTGGAAATATTGAGTGCTCACAATATTATCGCAAGAGTGGGAATAGAGTGTTACTTTGAACAAAAAAAGGATCAGGATACAAGTGATGAGTGTAAAGCTAAATGGGTAGGGAACAAGAGCGAGAAATTACAGTGAAGCCTGGTCCATGAGTAGTAATGAATGTAAGGAACTATATCGAAAATGGTTCACTAATATAACTTTTTTACTCACCAATGACTTTATAAGGCATAACTCAATTGCCAAGGAGGTCAGGAATGCTGAAGTTATCAGAAATGCTGAAGCTAGGTGTGGTGTTCATATTTTTCTCGCTATTTTTGGTTAGTTGTGGGCACCCATTTATTTCCATTGAGGTGCGAACAGGCGGGGAAGTTGTTTATCCCTACCAAAAACCCAAAGTCGATGGCCCGGAAGCTGGCTGTGGGTGGCCATATACTGTGTGCCCTGGAAAATTTTCTGGGGGGAAAGTGGTTGACAAGAAAGAGGTTCCTCCATTCACTTTTTATCGGTTACAAAGTGGGGAGGAATTTAATAATGTTACAGTACCTCCAGTGGTTGTTGAGGGAACAATAGAGGTGGGTGACGCTGTGGAAATTCAGATATCAAACGATGGAACAACGACTATGAAAAAAGCTAGCTAACCTTTTGTGGTATATGCCACAAAGGGAAAAATTATGTTTAGACGATTCCAGAATATTTTCTGAATATAAGGGATAGTATTGTGGGGTAAGCAAAATGGAAATGCGAGCGTGGTCCTTTAGAGATGTATTTCTGAACGCCGGCTGGTTGGGCCGAGTATTTCCTTATCCTCAAGATAAAACACCCCCCCAACCTTTATATTCTCTTCCACAAGTAAACTCGTTTTTTCCCTTAGGCCATTCCAGACCGGTTTTTGTGTTAGTCTTGAGTAGTGTCTTCCTTTTGGAGCTTTTCTATAGTTCAACTTTTGGGCAGGTAGTCACCAATATCACACCTGATGGGTCGATGGGAACCAATGTACCTGCTGGGTGCAATGTGTGCAACATTACTGGTGGGACCCGTCCTGATAATGGTTCCAATCTGTTCCATTCTTTTGGTCAGTTTGATGTTGGGACAACCGGAGTTGCAAATTTTCTGAATGATTCGGCGCTACCGACCTCCAATATCCTGAGCCGTGTGACGGGTGGCAATCCTTCGAACATTCTCGGGACGATTCAGACTCAAGGTTTTGGGAATGCCAACTTATTCCTCATGAATCCCGCAGGAATCGTATTCGGGAAGGATTCTACTTTGAATGTGGGCGGGGCCACCCATTTCACCACCGCCGATTATTTACAACTCAGCGACGGGGTGCAATTCACCGCTCTTCCCGGTGCACAGGATGCGCTGCTGAGTATTGCGCCGGTTGCAGCATTCGGATTTCTTGAATCCAACCCGGCTTCTTTAATGGTTGACCGCAGCACGTTGTCGGTGGAAGCAGGAGAAACCTTATCGCTGGTAGGAGGAAATATCGAAATTTCTGGAGGAAACCTCAACAGCCCGGACGGACAAATTAATCTTGTCAGTATAGCCTCTCCTGGCACAGTTACACTGGGTGATGGGGCCGACATCCAAGTAAATGCGACACAACTTGGTCCCATAGGCCTATCTGACAATGCCTCGGTCAAGGTGGACGGTGCAGTGGGTGGGCAAGTGATTATCCGGGGTGGACAATTAACCCTAGATAATGCAGGTATCTCGGCCAATACGTTAGGGTTACCCGATGGTCAAATTTCGAATGCTCCCTCTACGTCCAAAGGAGGAATTAATATCCAAGTGACGGAAGACATGATCGTAAAAAATATATCGTTAATACAGGCTGATGTGTTTGGTGGATCAACCAATGGGGGTGATATCATTCTCAATGTCGGGGGCAGCCTGGAAATTTTGGGTGGCAGGTTTGACCCTCAACTCGGCCCCTTTGACACTTTTTCGGGAATTAGGTCTTTTGCATTTGGAGGAGTGGGAAATGCAGGGGATATTGAAGTGAATGCGAATAAGACCTTGATTGACGGTGAAATAGTAGGAATGTGGAGTGTGGCCTTCTCAGATGCAAATACGGGGAACATTCGTCTGCACACCAATGGATTGGAAATTATAGGAAGAGATCCCTTTCCTTCTTTTATCTCAGCAACTCCAGTGGGAGCTGGCCAGGGGGGGAACTTGGATATTGTTGTAGCCGGGAATATCTCCCTTGATAATGGGGCTGCGATATCGGCACCAATCGTGGGGAGTGAAAACGGCGGAAATATCACAGTTGAAGCCAAAAACCTGAAATTGACCAATGGATCCACCATTCAAACAGGAACTTTTGGAGCGGGCAATTCAGGCAAAACCACTGTTATATTATCGGAAAACTTGGATATCAGTAGTGGTTCTTTTATTGGGTCTCTGGTTGATGTCAATTGTCCAGGACCTTGCGGTGCGGCTGGTGATCTGAAAGTGGAAGCCCACGACATCACAATTCAGGGTTTCCGAAACGCTGTCGACCCTCTGAGTTCTCCTGAGTTTACGGGCATACGAACTCGATCTGTTGCGGAATTAGGAGGGAATGTGGATATCTCTGGGAACAATCTTTTTATATCGGATAACGGTGTAATTAGGAGCGCATCGATTGGTTCTGAAAGGGCGGGAAACATTACCCTTAGTTTAAATGGGAATTTAGAGTTGAATACCAAGGGCCAACTTCTTGCCACGGCAGAAGGATCTGGAAATGCTGGAGATATCACCGTATTGGCAAAAAACATCAATCTTTCAGGAGAATCCTCAATTAGGACAGAAAGTACTTCTACTGGGAATGCAGGAACCATTCAACTCACTGCTGCTGACACGATCCTGATGGATAAGTCCACCGTCACCGCGGAAGCGGCTCAAGCTTCAGGCGGCAATATCAAGTTCACTGCTAACGAGATGATTCAACTGGTCGACAGCACCATTTCCAGCTCGGTACAAGGGGATGAGAATACGGCCGGAGGCGATGTCACGTTAGATCCGGATTTCATCATTCTCCAAAACAGCCAAATCCTGGCCAAGGCCGTGGCGGGGAAGGGGGGCAATATCAACCTGGTTGCGAGCAAGGCGGTCTTATTGGATGCGCAGAGTACTCTGGATGCCTCTTCGCAAACGGGCATCAGCGGCTCGGTCACGATTGAGTCACCCATTCAGGTGCTGAGTGGGACGATCGCGCCTCTGCCCGATCAGCCGGTGAACGTGGCCACGCTGTATGCGTCCCGCTGTGTGGCGGGAGAAGGGGGCCACTTTAGTACCTTTGTGGATTCCAAATCCGATAGTGTGGCGCCCACGCCCGGGACATTCTTAGCCAGCCCGGTCCTGCCGGTCACGGATGCGTCACAGCACGCGATGGGGCATGACAACCGAACACCTACTTCGGAAGTGAGTCTATCCGGTCACGAGGCGCCGATTCATTTAACGGCGTATACGCCGCCCGTGTTGTTCGCGCAGGCTACAAGCCAACCTGTTCCCTGTCCATAAAGGCAGGACATGAAGATTTGGCGCTCGATTCCACTCGGGCTTTGTCTCGCACTTCCCGGGGGAGTGGCCTATGCTCAGGCTCCCCCACCCATCACCTCATCGGGACTTAATACCCAGGTCAGTGCGCCGGTGAGCCTTCCAGGAGGAGCGGTTCAG
Organism: Candidatus Nitrospira neomarina; assembly: GCF_032051675.1. Classification (NCBI taxonomy): domain Bacteria; kingdom Pseudomonadati; phylum Nitrospirota; class Nitrospiria; order Nitrospirales; family Nitrospiraceae; genus Nitrospira; species Candidatus Nitrospira neomarina. The sequence continues at coordinate 3,117,082 of NZ_CP116968.1, read as the reverse complement.
CACAATATCACCGGCGGAACGAGGCCAGGGGGCGGAGACAACCTGTTCCATAGCTTCGGGGAGTTTGGCGTTCCGACGGACAATATTGCCAACTTTCTGAACGATGCGGCGCTTCCGACCACGAACATCTTGAGCCGCGTGACCGGTGGTCATCCCTCGAATATTTTTGGAACCATTCAAACCGAGGGTTTTGGGAACACAAACCTCTTCCTCATGAACCCGGCTGGGATTGTGTTTGGGTCGAATGCCTCCCTGAATGTTGGTGGCGCCACCCATTTCACTACAGCCGATTATTTGAAACTGAGCGACGGGGTCCAATTCACCGCTCTTCCCGGTGCACAGGATGCGCTGTTGAGTGTAGCTCCAGTCGCCGCGTTTGGATTTCTTGAATCGAATCCTGCTCCTATTTCGGTTGAAGGGAGTACGTTATCGGTATTAGACGGACAAATGCTTTCGCTCGTCGGGGGTGACCTCACGATCGGCAGCGGGCTCAATGCACCGGGAGGGCAGATTGCCCTAGCTAGTGTGGCCTCACCGGGCGAGGTATTGGCCGGCACTTATGCAAGCTTCCCAAACATCAATGGCCAGTCGTTCACCATGATGGGGAGTGTTACCTTATCGGAAGGCGCGACGCTGAATGTGTTTGGCGATGCCGCTGGCACGGTCATTATTCGTGGTGGTCGGCTGGTAATGACCGATGCCAGGATCTCAGCCGACACCGAAAATCAAAATGGGGCTACCACGGCCATTGACATCCAGGTCACAGGCGATATGTCCATCGCCGATACTTTGGGTCTTCCTGCCCTGACTGCTCAAGCCACCGGTGCTGGCGATGCGGGCGAAGTGAAGATTTCGTCCAATAATCTTGACGCCACGTCAAGTTCATTAGATTTATTTTTTTCTCTTATTGATACCCATACGTCCGGTAGCGGAACAGGCGGTCAGGTTAGCATCACGACCCCAGGAGAGCTGAATGTTACCGGGAACCCGACTGGACAAATGTTCTTTATTGATACCGGGACCAGAGGGGATGGTGGTGGTCATGGCGGTGCCATATCGATTGCTGCAGGGAATATTCAGTTAGAGAACACTTCCATTAATTCCGGCGACTTCATTGCTCGTCAACTTGATTTTGCTCTTGGGTCTGGCGGTGATGTGACGATTATTGCCGATACGCTTCAAATGACGCGTTCCCTTATCGCCTCAGATGGGTTTTTTGAAGGGAAAGCGGGGGATCTCACTATTTCCGCCCGTAATATTCAATTAGAGAATTTTAGTCAGCTCTCTCTTCAAGAGTTTGGAGGTGGCGGGGTTCTGACGATCACCGCCGACAGGCTGATCGCGGATAATTCTCAAATTGAACTAGAGACTGTGGGTGGCCGAGGGGCTGGTATTTCGTGGCCGGGTGTCACAATCAACGCAAATATTGTGGAGTTGCAGAATGGGAGTGCCGTTCGAAGTCAAACGGTTGGGGATGGAAATGCGGGGGATATTCATATAACGGCAAGTGATCATGTGCTGTTTTCAGATGATTCTTTGGCATTGGGAACGGAAAATCGTCCATCCGGCCTTTTCACCAATTCCCAGGGAAATGCCGGATTAGGCGATCAAGGTCTGTCAGGAACTATTACCATTGAGACTGCAAAGCTTGAAATATCAGGTGGGGCACGAATCGATAGCACGACTCAAAGCAGTGGAAGAGGTGGTGATGTCACTATTGCCGTAACCGATTCCATCTTTCTTACAGGGCAAAGGACAATTCCGGTGCTTTCAGACCAATTGTTTGGTTTAGGCACTAGCCTTTCCAGTGGAGTCTTTGCCCGCACGGTTGGTAGCGAATTCTGCACCGGACCTTGTGGTAATGCCGGGAATATCTCGATGACGACCGGCTCGCTGAACGTGAATGATGGGGCAGCCATTAATACTGGGACAACAAACAATGGGGTGGGTGGAATCATTACCGTGAATGCGACCAACAACATTTCCATTGCCGGCACCTTGGATGATGGCACCTCGGGCGGCGTGTTCAGCCGGACCACGGGGACGGAGCCCGGCTCCGGGGCCGGCGGGGCGATCGCCTTGACCGCTGGGCAGAACTTCATTCTCAGTGACGGGGCGACGGTCTCGGCGAGTAGCGACGGTCCGGGCATTGCTGGAAATATCACAATGACCGGCCATGACACGATTCTGATCGACAAGGCCATCGTGACCACAGAGGCGACCCAAGCTTCAGGCGGCGAGATCAAGCTCACCGCCAATGACAGGATTCAATTGGTTGACAGTACCATTGAAAGCACGGTCAAAGGGGATGCCAAGACCGTGGCGGGTAATATCGGGTTAGATCCGGATTTCATCATTCTTCAGAACAGCCATATTCTGGCTAAGGCGGTGGACGGGCAGGGTGGCAATATTACGTTAATTGCGATCAAGGGTGTGTTAGTGGATGCGCAGAGTACACTGGAGGTCACCTCTGAAAGGGGAGTCAGTGGCACGGTCAATATTGAGTCACCCATTCAGGTGCTGAGTGGGACGATCGTGCCGCTGCCCGATCAGCCGGTGAACGTGGCCACGCTCTATGCGTCCAGCTGCGTGGCGGGGGAGGGCGGCCACTTTAGTACCTTTGTGGATTCCAAGTCCGATAGTGTGGCACCCACCCCCGGCACATTCTTAGCCAGCCCGGTACTGCCGATTACGGATCCGTCACAGCACGCGATGGGGCCTAACAAGCAGGCAGTTACTTCTGAAATGAATCTATCCGGTCACGAGGCGGCGATTCATTTAGCGGCGTATACGCCGCCGGTGTTGTTCGCGCAGGCTTCAGGCCAACCTGTTCCCTGTCCATAAAGGCAGGACATGAAGATTTGGCGCTCGATTCCACTCGGGCTTTGTCTCGCACTTCCCGGGGGAGTGGCCTATGCTCAAACTCCCCCACCTATTACATCCTCAGGGCTTAATACGCAGGTGAGTGCGCCGATGAATCTTCCTGACGGGGCGGTGCAGCACAATATCATCGGCGGGACGAGACCAGGTGGCGGGGCTAATCTCTTCCACAGCTTCGGGGAGTTCGGGGTCCCAACAAATAACACTGCCAACTTTCTGAACGATTCGGCGCTTCCGACCACGAACATCCTGAGCCGCGTGACCGGTGGCAACCCCTCGAACATTTTTGGGACCATTCAAACCGAAGGCTTTGGAAACGCAAACCTCTTCCTCATGAATCCGGCTGGGATTGTGTTTGGTCCCAATGCCTCCTTGAATGTGGGCGGGGGTACTCACTTCACCACGGCCGATTATTTGCGGCTTGCCGACGGCGTGCAATTCACCGCCATGCCAAGTGCGCAGGATGTGCTACTGACGATTGCCCCTATTGCCGCATTTGGATTTTTAGAATCGAACCCTGCCTCGATTTTAGTTGATAGAGGTACCCTGTCTGTGGCAGAGGGACAAACGCTTTCGCTTGTGGGGGGAGACATGACGATCAGGGGTAGCCTCAAGGCCCCGGGAGGAAAAATTGCCATCGCGAGTGTGGCTTCTTCAGGCGAGGCACCGATAACCGGCTCCGGCAGCGTGGAACTTTTTGATGGTGTGGGGCAGTCGCTGTTTCCCACGCTCGGGGGTATCGTGGTGGAACCGGGGTCTCAGGTTGAGGCCGGTGGGGATCCTGCCGGCACGATCTATATTCGTGGAGGCAATCTGATGGTGGCAGGGGGAAGGGTGGACGCAAACGCATTGAATGCGCCTGCGGCACCGATTGGATTGGATGTGCAAGTCTCCGAGGACGCGGTCTTTTTGGGCGGGTCTTTCGGCGAGTCATTTGTCGGCACCAGATCCGAGGGATCCGGGAATGCGGGTGCTGTCCTGATCAAGGCGAGGAACGTATTCATGAAGGGAAATGAGTCGGGACCAATGATCTTGGGGTCGTCCACCTTTGGGTCTGGTAATGGCGGCGATGTGACGGTAATGGCCTCGGAATCTGTCACGGTGGAGGGTAGCTATACGCAGTTAGGCGCGGGGACAGAGGGAGGCTCCGGGTCCGGGCAGAATGGGGATGTCCTGGTGGAAGCCCCACTGGTGAATGTCCAAGGTGGGGGAATCTTTAACCGAGCCATCGGGACAGGACAGGCTGGCAGGCTTACGATCAAGGGTGAGGACGTCATCGTCACGAGTCGTCCAGAAATTGATCTGTTTTCCATTGGCCGGGTTGATACGCAAACCTTTGGACCTGGAACCGCCGGTGATCTGACAATCTCGGCCACCAATTCCGTTTTGGTGGAGAACGCTGCTCTTATTCTTGCGGATGCGTTAGGAACGCAGACAGACGCCGCCGATGGTGGAAATATCCTCATCGAGGCCCCGACAATTAACATCATCCAAGGCGGACAGGTCAACACCAGTACTATCGGACCCGGACAAGGCGGGTCAATTACGCTCAGGGCCTCAGAGTCCATCACCGTTTCTCGAATTGGACAGATTCTCGCTGAAACACGAGGAACCGATGTGAATGCCGGAGATGGAGGGCAGGTTCATTTGGAAGGACCTGTAGTCAACATCATCGAGGGGTCTCTCATTCGTACCCGGTCTTTTGGGCCTGGGAAAGCCGGGGATGTTGTTGTGATCGGGAGTGATCGTGTGAACGTATCCGGTATTGGGAAGCTGTTTGTGTCCACAGGTCCACCCCCCTTATATGCTGAGGGTGAAAAACGGGTTTGGTCGGAAGGAAATCCATTTCCTGACTTAGTCAAATTCCCGGATGGCACGACCATTACCGATGGCGCGACCATTACGGTTGAGCTGTACCCTCCAGAAATTCTCAGTGGGTCAGAAGGTACCGGGTCCGGCGGGAATATTCACATTCACACCCCTGACCTTTTGTTGAGAGATCAAACCATCATCAATGCCGAAAACACTGCTGACGGAAATGCCGGGAATGTCCTCCTCGCGGTAGGAAAACTGCTAGCTGATGGTGGTACCAGTATTAGTACTTCAAGCACCGGGGCGGGTCGTGCAGGCAGCATTATCACACGGGGCATGGGTGGTGCGGGAACTCTTCCCTCCGAAGTCACAATGGAAAGTAGTTTTGTGAGCACATCCGCCTCCGGGACGGGAGCTGGTGGGGAAATTTTGATTGGCACCACTGGAGCGAATCCCCTCATTCTGACCAATACCACGATTTCCGCTTCAGCGAATGACGTGCCCCAGGGTCACCCAACTGACCAAGGGCTTGCCAATCTGACGTTGCTTGGTCAAAGCATCACCAAGACCGGCGGACGGCTTATCGCAGAAACCACTGGTACGCGAAGAGGCGGTGATATCATCATCCGGGCAAATCAAAGCACCCGTTTGACCAATACCGAAGTCTCGGTGCAAAGCACCGGCTCTGCCAATGCCGGAAAAGTTTTGATCGAGGCAGGCCGGATCGTGCAGGTGCGAAAAACGCATGTTTCCGCCGATGCGGCTCAAGCCTCCGGCGGCAATATCAAACTGATCGCCAACGACACGATTCACCTGGTCGACAGCACCATTGAAAGCACGGTTAAGGGGAATGCCACAACCGTGGCGGGTAATATCGAGTTAGATCCGGATTTCATCATTCTTCAGAACAGCCATATTCTGGCTAAGGCGGTGGACGGTCAGGGTGGCAATATTACGTTAATTGCGAGCAAGGGTGTGTTAGTGGATGCGCAGAGTACCCTGGAGGTCACCTCTGAAAGGGGAGTCAGTGGCACGGTGAATATTGAGTCACCCATTCAGGTGCTGAGTGGGACGATCGTGCCTCTGCCCGATCAGCCGGTGAACGTGGCGACACTTTATGCTGCCCGCTGTGTGGCGGGGGAAGGCGGCCACTTTAGTACCTTTGTGGATTCCAAATCCGACAGTGTGGCACCCACGCCTGGGACCTTTTTGGCCAGTCCATTTCTCCCCCAAGTGAGGTTATTCTCTGGGAGTGTATTGGGTCAGGCCGACACGCCCTCCGGTGTTTCCGATATCGACCAGACTCCTCCTATCCAGTTGGCGGCTTATTCTCCTCCTGTGCTGTTCGGGCAAGGTGATGGGATGGCTTCTGCCTGTCCTTGAATTCTATTGTGGGACTTTAGAATATACCCTCCTGTTTAACTTCTCTCGTCTGAATTATTTTCTAAAGAATTTCCCGACATCGTCCTGCCTGGGGATGTATTTCACAGTCAGATTTCTAAAACTTGTCATGTCCGGTAGGAGCCTGTCGGACTTCGGATGAATCGGCTGCAAAAGTGCCTAAGCGGTCCATATTTCGCCGCTTCCTTGGCCCATAGTCCCACTATGGGCCGGCAAAATCGTCAAAATCTGCCCTCGCTCAGCCACATTTTCGCTATCGATTCCCAAAGTCCGACAGACTCCTAGTTATTGCCGGAATCTCTTGGTTTCGGGTCAGATGGATTTTGCTAAGGACCCGCAGAGATGACGAAGAGGGAAGGGGGAAAGAGGAGAAAGGTATCATGCAGAACACTGTCATTCGTTCCGATTCGACAGAAAAAACACCCATGCTACTGCCAGTCCGATTACGCAGCTTATCGAGGTTCCGAGGGTGATAATTTGATAAAGTTCATAGATTTGCATGATAGAAACCTTATGACCGATAGAGGGAAGTGCCTTATTGAATATCTGGTGATCGTTCTGGTTACTTCTCTTTAAAGCAACCGTGATGCCGTTTTGGCGAGAGAGCTATGCTGTAGGATTATCATGAATGAATCCATATGTTTATGAACGAAATAGCCATGCCAACCGCGAATTCGGCGTTCAATCCTGTTTGTCTCCCTGAACACAAGGTTGTCATCCTGTCAATTTTCGTTTCTCTCTGATTGAGCGAAGGGAAAGAGTGTGTCGCGAAAGGTGCGAAACGTTTGTGTCAGGAGCACTTCAACGTACGGTTGGCTCCACCCACAGGCCGACGGGGATGACGAGGAGAACGGAGATGATAGGGATCATAAGAATTTAGGGTTCTACACCCTACAGCGCTTATTATTCTGAACAGATGAATCCTGATGGGGTCTGTTGAAAAAAGCCGCCAGCGGTGTTCTCGCCATTTTTCCGTGCTCACGTACTAGAAGTACGCTCTGCGGGCAAAACAAAAGTTGTGCTCTTCGGGACACGGCAGGCAATTTGCGGCCTTCCCTTCGGCATGACTCAAGGCAGGACTGGACGAACCCTTCGGGAAGACTCAGGGCATGCTTTTTTGAACCGCCTCGAGGCCTCTTTTATGCAACGAGCCTGTGGGGCAATATGCCCTTGTATGCAACCTGCCTGTGAGGCAATATGCCCTTGGAAATTGGTTTTATTCAACATTCTCATTCTTCGTTGTACTCAGCATGCCAATTTAATGACGGCTTAACGGATTATGGCTTGGACGCTGAATGGCGGAATGGTGAAATCGAGGTTTTTTCTTGTTATTTGCCTCGATTTGATAGGAAAAACACCCATGCAACCGCCAGACCGATTACACATGTTATCGATGTTCCGATGACGATGTTTTGGTAAAGCTCGTAAAGTTGCATGATAGAAACCTCTTCCAACTGAGATGAAAGTCTCCTCAGTGTTTCCGTTTAATTTATGTTGTTACTTCTTAATCAAAGCAACCATGGTGCCGTTTGGAGATAATTTCATTGTGGTGAGAATTTCATCTTTAAAATTAATAACTTGCGAGTTAAAAATCCACCAAAATGGTGGGTTTGTTTTTTTATTTGTGTTTGTCTAAGTGGTCACGTCGTTGTCACCGTGTCAACGACTGACCTTCTTGAAGCGGCATAAATCAGTAATTAAGCCTGAGCGGTAAGTGAGAACCGGCCGAGGTGACCGGGAAGGGGATCAAGGCCTTAAAACGAACAGGAGCGGAAGATAGATCGTTTTATCGGACGGGTAGAAGCAGGATCAGGCAAATGCGGGCTGGACGTGACGGCCTGATTTTTGAGAAAGGCGGCTTTCGACGCAAGGCCAAAAAACGCCTTGCCCAACTCGGGATCAGTCTGGGAGATAAACGATTAAAGCCAGTTGTTGATCAGGAGGAACGGTGCCCAATAACTGGGGTGCCGATAGATGGGATGGTCGAGTAGAGATACTTGAGCTTCACGAAGGGCCTGGGCTTTGGAGAGCGATGATTCTTTGAGCCGGACGTAAAATTCATTGATCAGGATTGAGGATGCCTGGTCATTGATAAACCATAAGGTGGCCAAGGCGCTTCGCGCCCCCGCTTTCACGGCCACTCCGGCCAGGCCTAGAGCGGACTGATCGTCTCCGGCTGCCGTTTCACAGGCGCTCAATGTTAAGAGATCCAGGGGGACCTTGCGGAATTGAAATAACCCGATGAGTTCTCTGAGATGATCCATGCTCAGTTTTTTGTCATACGTTAGGATGAAAGAATTTTTCGGCTCCTTTGCAAATTTTCCATGTGAGGCTATATGAATAATCGTAAAGTTTTCCTCTTTCATGTCCTGTTCAAGATTGGGAATGCGGAATTCTTCGTTTAAGAGAGTTTTCCCGCCAAAGAGGTCTTGAAGTTCCCTCACCTCCTGTTGGGTATTAGGGAGGGGTGAAAATCCTTGCACGCCTTCGGACAGTCCAATCGACAACAGATTGACCTGCTCCCGATCCAGGGGATGGGCATCGGTAAGCGTCAGTCCCGGAGTCGTCGCGATGGCATATTTTTGAATGAGGAATTTTTCTCCGTCATGGAGAGGCCCCATGGGAATGGTTCGCAATGGTCCATCCGGGACGAAGACGAGCGTTTGGATCCCGAATTCACTCAGATACGGTTCAAGCGGCCGGATAAGGAGGTCATACAGGGCCTGCGCATGAGGTAGATATTGATGGGTGGTCCGTTTTTCCAATAAGGTCCGGAACAGGTGAATTTTTTCTGTCAGGTCACGTTCTTGGACCGGAACGGTGATTTTTTTCATCGTTCCTCCAAGGCTTATCAGCAGGGCCATCCGGTCAGGGAAGAGTATGGGATAAATAATCGCTGTGGTGTCGGATACTTTATCGATGGCTTGAATTCTTCCCCTGTTCGCTTCCACGCAATCATCTTTGAAGTAATCCTGGAGCTCTGCGGCCTTGAATGCTTCAATGGTATCCCGGGTGTGGAACAGGAGTCCTTCTTTTCTTGAGGCGTCTGTCGCTTCGTCAGCTTGCTGGAGCAGCAGGGACGCGGTTTCAAAAAATAACGCTCCCAGCGATTCTCGAAACGATGCCGGGTTCTGGGGGAGCCCGACAGACAGTTGCTGACGAATGGGTTGGAGCGTATCGATGGCTCGCTGGTAGGCTGAAATGGCCTCGTCCGTCCGACCCAGATTTTTGAGGTGACGGCCCATGTTCCATTCCCAGCGATAGAGAGCTTCCGGGGCCTGGCCTTGTTGACTCGTCCGAATCGCCAATTGAGTGAGTTGGAGAGCTTCTTCATGGCGTGCCCCTTCTTCATACAATTCTCCTAAAAATCCCCACCCATAGGATTCATTTTTCCAGTCCCCAATTTTATTCGCGCTGCCTATGGCTTCGCGAAACGACTCAGCGGCTTGCGTGAATACCGTGGCATGCTCCTCTGTGATTTGGTGGCTAAGGTCCCTCAATCCCATTCCGATGGTGAGCAGGTTTTGAATTTTGTCATGTGAGTCCGGAAGTGTTCGTGTTTTTTCCAATGCCTGTTGCAGGTGGGTTTTCCCATTTTGTGCGGACTGCTGCCTGATTTCCACCAGGGCAGCATTGATCATGGCTCGAATGGAGAGAGGTCGCAAATCCAGTGAATCAGCAAGAATGCTGGATTCTGTATACGCCGCAAGAGCTTCTGTGTCGTTCCGGCGAACCGCATGGGCATTGCCCAGATCATTGAGGATGGCAGCCATGAGAGGTCGATCTTCGATTTCCCTGGAGACCTTCAGCCCCTGTTGCAGGATCTCGAGTGCCGAATCCACCTCTCCCACACTGAGATGCAAGGTTCCCAATTGGCTGAGTGCCTGGGCCATCAGGCGGGGCTGGGTGGTCTCCTGGGCTGATTGAACGGCTGTGCGAAGGAGTTGTTGCGCCCGTTGGTATTGGCCCATATCGAGCAGGGCTCTCGAGAGATAAATGAGCGATTGAATGTGATTGGAATGATCTCCGGATTTTTCATAGATCTGGGCGGCTTGAGTCCAGGACCGGGCCGCCTGTTCCAACTGGCCCTGCTGATACTGCCGGCTTCCCTCCGCCATCAAATCTTGAGAGGACAGTTCAGCCGCAACGGTACTCGTCATCCCTATCCCGCCGACTCCCAGGAGAAAGAACCAAACTCCAAGACCACAACGCGAAAAGTTGGGAAACCCGCAAGTTCGGGACATTGCCGACCTCTTCTTTGAAGTCATCTATTCCTTCACAATCCCATTTTAGGAATTGCCGTCAATAAGGTCAAAGCAAGGGTTTCCGATTCGGGGCGGCTTTGAGGGTTCTCGTGGATCTGGTTGTGAATTTGGAGGAGGAAAGGGATTTTGACTATGAAGATCTATCGTCAGCCTCTTCAGCTTCTGAGGATGAACCCTTCTCTTGAAATTGTTCTCAAAGTAGACACACAATACACCAGGTAGACAGGTGGGATATCCAAACAACTTAGACGCAAAGACCATGTGAGAGAGGGTATTCATGAAATCTTTTGGAATAGCACGGGGTTCCAAACGATTGTCTCCGAGTGAAGAAAATTCGCCTTGTGGAACGAAGCTTGCCTTATGTAGCTGTATTCATAAGTGGCAGCAGATCTGAGATCGTCTTACGTGAAAACGTACCGGCAGATCGGTCCGGACGAAGAGAGGAGGACCATCATGAGCCAGATGATGACACGATGCAGGTGGGTGGCTGTCATAGGCGTGACCCTTGGTCTGAGTGTTCAGGCCATGGGAGGAGCGGAATTCACCGACCAGGTTAACCGCACCCATATGAAGGATGTCGCGTCTATAGCCATTGAACCAGGGTTTCTGGAGGAGACACTCCCTTCTGTGGATCGGCAGGTTGTTCAAGCATCCGATGACAAGCAGACGGCTTCATCCCGGAAGGAAGCGTTGTACCAACCTCCACAACGAGGGGCTCCGGGAGGACGGGTTGGTGGAGGTACCAGGGGTCCTATGACAGATCTTCCGTTACTGTTGGCCTTGGCTCCAGATCACATAGGATTGACGAGTGAGGTGCAGCCACGATTGGTGTGGTATTTATCAAAGCCGACAACCTACCCTTTAGAATTTACCCTTATTGATGAATCAGGGGTGACACCGATTATTGAGAAGCGGCTTTCCTCTCCCGCTGAATCCGGGATTCACATTATTCAGTTGGCTGATTACGATCTGAAACTGGAGAAGGGGAAAACCTATCAATGGTTTGTGTCTCTGGTCTCTGATCCCGAGCATCGATCGGCAGATATTATCGGCGGAGGAATGATTGAAGTGGGTGATGTTCCGGCCTCGCTGACCGAGGAATTAAGGAACGCCAATCCGGTTGAAGCGACGAGATTATGGGGGCAAGCCGGATTTTGGTATGACGCGATAGGCGTGATTTCCACCAACATTCAGTCTGATCCTTCAGATGCCGAGATGCATCATGTACGGGCGTCCTTGCTTGAAGAGGTTGATTTGGATACGCCGGCGCAAGTGGATCGCCAACATGGATTATGACTGCGGCTGTTTGAAAATGGGAATTGGAGGTGTTAATGGGCAAGTCCACGAGGGTCTTGTCTGGGCGGGTGTTGACAGGACCAGAAATTTCCCCCAGTCCGTGATGCCCGTGTGTTTTTGAGCCTGCGCTTTCTGTCCTAGGGGGGCAGGTTCTCTTTCCCCCTTTCATCGTACCCGCAGTTATGGAACCTGTCCCCGCCGTTGTGGCGGGGGCAGGTTTTTTTATGTCTGTCCGTTATCTCCCGCTGGACTGTTATCCGACAACAGTTCACGCACTCCTCAGGCTAGACCTCACGCCTCATTTTAGCTGCGGATTTTCCATGTTGAAGCAGGCACGAATGGCGATCGTTCGTCTCTCTCATCCGAATTAAGTTTCATCCTGTCGGGCCGATACTGACTCAAAAGGGGTGTGGCCAAAACTAGACCAACCCTGAGGCGTTTTCTCGATGAGTTATCAAACCGGTCCTCGTTCGTTCATGCTGCCATGTTTCTCCTCCATCTGAATAAATTCCAAAGGTTTTTACTCGCATGGTCCCTCCTGTTGGGAACGATATGGTCTGTTCAGGAATCTCTCGCGAATACCTTGGACATTGCTCCTCCCTTATTGAGTTTTCAGGTAGACGTAGACGAAGAAATTCATGATGCATTGAGGGTCTCTTTGCCGGCGCCGTTTTTGGGGAAAGGCCGGGGGGTGAGGCTCTCGGTTGAAGACATGTACCAGGACCCTGTATTTGCCGACGTGTATTTTGATGATGTCCGGTCTTCCATTCATGGCGGTGTCGAAGATTTTCTCCACCAAACAGTCGCGCTCCTGAAACAGGAAGACCGGTGGGGATTACGAATTGAAGGACATTGTGATTCGCGAGGCCCGTCTGCCTATAACCTCGCCCGGGCCGACTATCATCTGAGATCCCTTGCCGGGTTCCTGGTGCAGTTGGGGATTCCCTCCGGGCGAATTCATCCGGTGAATTTTGGACAGACTCCTTTTTCCTGTCAGAGCGGGAGTGAACGATGTCAGGAAGATAACCTTCGCGCGGAACGGATTTTTTCTATCCTGTCTGTGAACCGTTTTCAACGAGGGTGTCTGGCGCGATTACGTCTTGTCGCCGGAAAGGATTCGGATCGAGCAACTGAATATTTGAAGCGGCCGCCTTATTTGCAACGCATTCAACTTGCGTCCCCTGTCATCACTTCTTTCCGCTGAAGGCGTTTTATCTATCGCGTTCTTTCCATGAACGAAAAAGCCTGTGTTTTTCCGAGAACAAACGGCTGCCTAGGAGCCTGTCGGAATTAGGAAGAATCGGCTGCAAAAGTGTCTCAGCGGTCCATATTTCACCGCTTTCTTGGCCCATAGTCCCACTATGGGCCTGCAAAACCGTCAAAATCTGGCCTCGCTCAGCCGCTTTTTCGCTTTCGATCCCCTAAGTCCGACAGACTCCTAGTGAACACCTTTCTATTCAGAAGGGCTACAATATATCCAGGACAAATTCCCAATGCACTCCCTGATCCTGAACGCCTCCACCAGGAGGATCCTCCACGTGATTCAACTGTTGCCCCCAATATAGACTGGCATGTGCCCGATTGAAGAAGGAAAACCGGATTCCTGCGCCAATACTGGCCAGGGTCTGCGGATCGGGTGTATTGCGTTTGGCTTCCCATGACCGTCCCACATCTATGAAGGGAGCCAGTGCCACCGCCACCTTTGGACCAAAAAAGCTGGGAAACATCGGGATTCGTGACTCTACGTTAAACAGAAACGCATTATCCCGCACCAGAAAATTTTCCCAGTATCCCCGGACGCTGTACCGGCCGCCGACGGCAAATTGTTCCAGTGCGAATAAGCTGTCGTTGGCAATCTGCAAGGTCAGTCCACCGAGAAATTCGATGCCGAGAGGATCTAGGCGTCGGACATATTGGGCCTGGCCTAACCAGACAAAAAATTCCCCATCCGGATCATCAGAGTTTTGTTTATTGTTTGTGGCATTCAGTACGTCTAATCCCACACTGAATCGAGATCGAACCGCGAGGACCTGATTGGATTCCCGGTGAATCCATTCCTGCCCGAACCGGAGGGCTGACACGATAGCTTTGCCGTTGTTGGTAGCCCCAGGCTGGAAGGAAAATCCCGTTCCGCCAAGGAAACTTTGATTTTCCAGGTGTTCTCCGATGAGGGAAAGGGCAATTTCGTCATTGAGTGTACGATAGACGGGTTGACGCAAAGCGATTTTGTATATTTGGGACTTGGTCCTGATGTCCAGATCATCGAATGGTTTTGTGACGACGTTAAAGTCATTGAACCGGAAATTCAGTTCCAGGGTGGTATCCCGTGCCGTGAGCGGGATGATGTAGTTGGCTTCGATGAGAGGCCGCAACCCCTTGGATTGGCCATAGGTAAAGCGAAAGGCATCCCCCAATCCGAACGGGTTCTGCACAGCGATATTTCCGAGACCCCGAGACTCGCCAACTGTTGGTGATTGAAAGTTGTTGAATTCTACCCACGCATTGAAGGGGGAAGCTTCCTCGACTTGCACATGGAGGACCCCTTCGCCTGGTTTCAGACCTGGTTTCAGCTCCGTGTTCAATCGTTCCGTACGAGGGTCTTGGAGGAGGAGTTGGAGTTTTTCTTTCAACGGATTGATGTTGAGCGGTGGTCCGCTGCTCAGGGCAATCCGGTCTTCAAAATAAAAGGGTAGAAAATATTTGGTGCCTTCGATTTGGATGTCCGTCAGTTTTCCCTCAATAATCTGAATGGTGACGACTCCATCCTGTAGTGTCTGGTCGGGGATCACCGCTCCGGAGTTTACATATCCTTTATTGACATAGAGCAAAGTTAAGGCCCGGCGCAGTTCCTCAAGATCATTGGTGGACAACTCACTGTTTTCGTAAGGGGCTGTGACTTTAGCTAGTTCCTCCGCTGAAAAGACGGTGCTCCCCTCAACTTGAATTTTCCGGACCATAACCCGAATCTGAGGAGGGGCCCCTTTCATTTCAGGAATGGTTTCCACTGGAGGCAGTGTGATATCAGGGGCAGGCTTTGGGAGCAGAGGCTCGGTTTTCTCCTCTAGAGGCGGGGGTTGGCCGAACCGTCCGGTGGGATCAAAGCCTGGCTGGACCTGCGCGAAGAGTTGATTATATTGTCCTACTCCCGGCAAAAATTGTAGGGATAGGATGAGGAAAACAGGAAGTCCTTTTCCAATATCAGCCACCCGGATGATCCGGTTGACGGATGCATTGAAGAGGGGCTTTGAACCAAACAACGTATTCCTCGCTGCCATGAGTGGCATTCATTAGAAGAGGTTGTCCGCTGTATGGGTTTTTTATACAGGAAGAAGTCAATAATTGCTAGGGACTTATTTGATCCACGATGAGTCTGGTAATGGGCCCTATTTAAGTGTGGACCTCATTGTTCCAAGAAGTTCGGACGGGAAAATGTGGGGAGAGTGCAAGAGGACATCCTTCTCATCCCGTGTCTCGTATAAACAACCGTGTTTCCTTAGTGGCTTTCTTTGACAAGATTTTTATTCCATGCCGGGATTTCAATGATGAGGTCCTTTTCCCCATTCGGGACGCACTGGCACCCCAGTCTTGATTGCAGGGTAAGCCCGGGAGCTTCATCTAATTGGTCATTTTCGTCATCCGTGGCCTCGTTGCAGGTGTCCAGCCCCTGCTTCACAATGATATGACAGGTTGAGCAGGCACAGACTCCGCCGCACGCATGTTCCACATCTATCCCATTTCCCAACGCGATATCGAGGACGCTCCCAGGCAATCCAGTCTCCCCATAGGGGAACTTTTCCGGGTCAACCTCAATTTCAATGGGCTTTTCAGGTGTGATAAAGGTGAGTTTGAATGGTTTTTTAGCGACTGCAGTTTCGCTTTTCTCAATATATGGATTGCTGCCTCCCATTTAAATCTCCTTACAAATCAATGTGTTGAAAATAAATTTTCAAAAATAGTTCATGGTTGATTATTTTTGTACTTGCTAATTCCGACTAAATAGATCTCCGACCATTTTAGTCTTGACTGATTCAAGAGGTCAATGATATGTTAAATACGATCATATAAGTCGGCATTATGTCAAGAAAAACACAATAAATAGTATTACTTAATTATGATGAAGCTTTCGAAAAAAGCAGACTACGCCCTGATGGCTCTCCAGTATATGGCCATGGTCCGATCTGGAGAAACCAGTCCTTTTAATCCGAACAGGGTCGTCAATACCAAAGAAATTGCTGAGGAACATCATATTCCTCTGGAGTTATTAGCTAAAGTGCTTCAAACCCTGGCTAAATATGACATGGTGGAAAGCCAAAACGGACCAAAGGGAGGCTATCTCTTGGCCCGTGAGCCACGGGAGATTTCCATCGCGCAGGTGCTGGAAGCTATTGAAGGCCCACTGGGTATTGCGGATTGCTACCATGAAAAAGATGAACACGCCTCTTGTGAGCAAATTGAACATTGTAATATCCGGACGCCTCTGTTGCGCGTCCAAGAAAGCATTTTTCATTTACTTAGTAGCATGTCTATTGAAGATATGATGGCCGAGCCACCCTTAATCATTGTGGAATCTCGTAAAACAAAAGGAGTTCAATTATGAAGTTGCCTATATATTTGGATAATCATTCAACGACCCCCTGCGATCCTCGGGTGCTTGAAATGATGCTCCCCTTCTTCACTGAGAAATTCGGGAATGCGGCCAGCCGGAATCATAGTTTCGGTTGGGAAGCTGAAGAGGCCGTGGAATTGGCCAGAAAGCAGATTGCACATCTAATCCACGCCGATGCCAAAGAACTTATTTTTACCAGTGGGGCAACGGAATCGGATAACCTGGCCTTGCAGGGCGTGGTGGAGATGTACCGGGAAAAAGGCAATCATATCATTACAAGTTCGACGGAACACCGGGCGGTGATTGATACGGCGAAATATTTGGAAAAGAAGGGGATTAAGGTCACTTTCCTCCCCGTTGATAAAGCCGGCATGGTGAGCCCTGATGACGTACGCAATGCCATTACCGACCAGACGATTTTAATTTCGATTATGATGGCCAACAATGAGATCGGGACGATCAATCCTGTGGCGGCCATCGGAAAAGTTGCTAAAGAAAAAGGTGTCCTTTTCCACTGTGACGCGACACAAGGGGTGGGAAAAATCCCTGTGAATGTTCAGGAAATGGGAATTGACCTGATGTCCTTTACCGCCCATAAGATTTATGGTCCCAAAGGCGTAGGGGCCCTATATGTCCGACGTAAGGCGCCAAGAGTGAGGTTGGAGGCGATGATGTATGGTGGGGGCCATGAGCGGGGTATGCGTTCGGGAACCTTGCCTGTGCCGCTCATTGTCGGATTTGGGAAAGCCTGCGAACTAGGTGAGCAGGAGATGTCTACGGAGTCTGTTCGTATGGCCAAGATGCGCGATCGCCTTCAAGAAGGCATTATGAAGGGTATGGATGAGGTCTATTTAAACGGGCATCCGACTGAGCGGTTGCCGAACAATCTCAATATTAGTTTTGCGTACGTCGAAGGAGAGGCGTTGCTCATGGGGGTCAAAGAAATTGCGTTGTCCTCCGGTTCGGCTTGTACGTCGGCCACGCTTGAGCCGTCTTATGTGTTGCGTGCCCTGGGAGTTGGATCGGATTTGGCCCATTCCTCGATCCGCTTTGGGCTCGGTCGATTTAATACCGATGAGGAGGTGGATTACACTATTGATCGAATGATCAAGGCTGTCACGCATCTTCGAGAGATGTCCCCGCTCTATGAAATGGCCAAGGAAGGGGTGGATTTAAAAAGCGTTCAATGGGCTGCTCATTAATTGATATACTTGAAGAAAAGATGTTCAAAATGGGTTTAAAAATACACTGTCATACCAAACAACAAAGGGAGGGATAGTCCATGGCCTATAGTGAAAAAGTCATTGATCATTACAACAATCCCCGTAATGTGGGAAGTTTTCAAAAAGATGCTGACGATGTCGGAACAGGCGTTGTCGGAGCCCCGGAATGCGGAGATGTGATGAAACTCCAAATTAAAGTCGAGAACGACACTATTGTGGATGCCAAGTTCAAGACATTTGGGTGTGGGTCGGCCATTGCCAGTTCCAGTTTGGCGACTGAGTGGCTCAAGGGAAAAACCTTAGAAGATGCTCAAAAAATAAAGAATACGGATATTGTCCATGAATTGAATCTCCCACCCGTCAAAATCCATTGTTCCGTGTTGGCGGAAGATGCCATTAAAGCGGCGTTGGGGGATTACCAGAAGAAAACGGGAGAGAAAAAGCCTAAGCCGGAAGCAGCCGCTACCTCATCCTAGCTCAGAGAACTGTTCACGATTTGTTGTAGGGAGAAATGGCGATGGATACAAAAACCACGGAAAACAATTCAACGGTTGCTATGACCGATGAGGCGTTGAAAGAGGTCAAGCGGTTATTGGACCTTCAGGGAATTACTGAGGGTGGTCTTCGATTGGGAGTGAAAGGTGGCGGCTGTTCGGGGTTGAGCTACACCGTCAACTTCGATGACAAGATCGGGGAGTTTGATACCGTCACTGAAGTGGATGGCGTAAAAGTGATCGTCGATGCCAAAAGCGCCATTTATCTCCAGGGGATGACTTTGGATTATCAAAAGGACATGGTGAGTGGTGCCTTTAAATTTATCAATCCTAATGCCACAAAGACATGTGGATGCGGAGAGTCGTTTTCAGCATAAGACCAATTTTCTTCAGTCACATATCACATAGCACATAGTGACGTAACAACTCGGGCATGGGGTAGTTCACCATGCCCGAGTTGTCAGAGCCAGAAACCATGGAACACCGACATCCAACCACGATAAAGGCCAGGGAACTTCCCATGGCCCGCAGTATGTGCTGGCATTGCCAATCTGAAGTCACGGGAGAATATCTCTGTGGGCAATGCGTCAAAGTTCAGCCGCTTTCAAAGGACTTGGACTATTTTGCCTGCTTTCAACTCCCTCGTCTGTTGAACATTGACGAACAACAATTGGAGCAGACATTTTATGAATTAAGTCGGACTTTTCATCCGGATTTTTATTCCACAAAAGATGAATCGGAGAAAGCCATTAGTTTAGGAAATTCCGCTTTTCTGAATGCCGGCTATCGCACACTCAAGGATCCCATTCTGCGGGCGGAATATTTGATCAGGTTGGAGGCTGGAGCGGTGAAAGATATTCGATCGAATCCCCCGGCGGATTTGTTTGAAGAAGTTCTTGAGCTGCAAGAAGATTTGGAAACATTCCGACAGCTGGCCCCCAATGGCGCGTCACCTGAGCTTGAGGCCCTTCGGGAAAAGTTGCAAGGCGAACGAGAGCGTTTGGAAAACCGCCAGGCTAAAATGGAAGAGTCCCTGAAGGATCAGTTCAAACAATGGGATCAGGTTCAAGCCCGCACTCCCCTTCCAGGAGAGGCGCGTGAGGAAAAAAATTCTATTTTGCGTGCTATGCAGGAAATTCTTTCTAATCGAACATACGTGCGGAATATGGTCAACGATTTGCTCGAAACCACGGGCTAATCTTTTCAGCTAAAAGGGAATATATTGTGAGTCGCATTGTTGGTATTGATTTAGGAACGACGAATTCGCTGATCGCCTTTATGGATAAGGAAGGGCCACATGTCATCCCCGGCCCGGATGGGCAGACTAAAGTGCCTTCCATCGTCGGGTTAACTGATAATGGGATGATCGTGGGAGAGCCGGCAAAAGCCCATTTAATTCGAGATCCTTCCCGTACCATTTATTCCGTGAAGCGGTTCATGGGCAAGGGGCTGGATGACGTGAAGGACGACCTGAAGTATTTTCCTTATCAGCTTCATGAAAAAAACGGGGTCATTCGAATTGAAATCGGAGACAAAACCTTCTCTCCCCCTCAAGTGTCCGCCATGATTCTGAAAGAATTAAAACGGCGAGCTGAGGATTATTTAAAGGAAGACATCTCCAAGGCTGTGGTCACCGTTCCGGCGTATTTCAATGATAGTCAGCGGCAGGCCACCAAAGATGCGGGTATGATTGCCGGGTTAGAGATCCTGCGTATCATTAATGAGCCGACAGCCGCTTCCTTAGCCTATGGCCTGCAAAAAAAGACACAAGGTCTTATCGCGATCTATGATTTGGGCGGAGGGACGTTTGATATCTCTATTCTCAAATTAAAAGATGGAATCTTTGAAGTTCTGGCAACGAATGGGGATACCCATTTAGGGGGAGATGATTTCGATCAACTGCTCGTCGATGTGATGGTTGATGATATTTTTCAAACTCAAGGCCTTAGGGTCGGGGAGAATCCCGATTTAATGCAAACCGTTCGGTTGGAGGCGGAACGTGTCAAAATCCGGTTGTCGGATGAAACCCAAACTCAGGCGGTGATAGAGCTTCCCAATTCGACGTATGAAAAGGTATGGACGCGGGAGAGCATGGAAAGCTTAACAATGGATTTGGTGGAAAGAACCCTCGGTCCCTGTCGGCTTGCCCTCAAAGATGCAGACTTAACCGCCAGCCAGATTGATGAAGTGGTCCTGGTCGGCGGGAATACTCGCATGCCACTGGTTTGGCGAAAAGTGGAAGAACTTTTTGGCCAAAAGCCGCACTCTGAATTGAACCCTGACGAAGTTGTCGCGTTGGGGGCGGCTGTACAAGCTGATATTTTAGGCGGGCATACCAAAGACCTGTTGTTACTGGACGTGACTCCCTTGTCATTGGGAATTGAAACGATGGGCGGGGTCATGAGTGCGCTGATCCGTCGAAATACCACCATTCCAACCAGTGCAAAGGAAATGTTTACGACCTATGTCGATGGGCAGACCTCGGTGGATATTCATATCCTCCAAGGAGAACGAGAATTGGTTAAAGATAATCGAAGTCTGGCCCGCTTCCAATTAAAGCTTCCACCATTGCCGGCAGGGGTCCCTCGCGTGGAAGTCAACTTTCTCATTGATGCCAATGGGATCCTCCAGGTGACGGCCAGAGATATCCGGACCGGTGAGGCGCAATCGGTTCAGGTGAAGCCTTCTCATGGACTGACCGACGATGAGGTGGAAGGGATGGTTCGTGATTCTTTCCAATTTGCCACAGAAGACATCAAAGCCCGTCAGATTATAGAAGCACGGAACGAAGCCAATGCGATCATCGTGGCGACCGAAAAAGCTCTGGGGCGTGCAGCGAATTTAATTCAGGAAAAGGAAAAGGAAAGCATTCGTCAGATTTTACGGCAGCTTGGTGAAGTTAAAGACAGGGATGATCATCGTGTCATACGTGCGAAAATTGTTGAGGTTGAAAAAACGACGCACCATTTGGCCGAAGTGTTGATGGATGCCACGTTGAAAGAAGCTCTCGAAAGTAAGAAATTATCCGACGTCATTAAATAATCCCTCAAGAGGGAGACTTTCGGCATGGGCAAAACCCATTAATTCAAGGGGAAGAAATCATGGCTCAGGAATTCATGTGGGGTGATACTGAAGATATTGCTATTCGCCTGCAGGAAGAGCATCCCGACCTTGATCCGTTAACGGTCAGGTTTACGGATTTACATGCGTGGGTGGTTGCCCTTCCTGAATTTAAGGACGATCCAAAAACCTCCAATGAAAAAAAGCTGGAGGCCATTCAAATGGCCTGGTATGAAGAGTTTCAGGATGCCCAGTCCTGAGCATGCGTGTTACGGTTTATTCTGCCTGCTGAAGAGTTCTATCAAAACGGGGAAAGCTGGCTGGATGAATCCGAGTTCAACCGGTCGAACTCAAAAAAATCCATAGGGTTGGCCTTCTGAGGAGCCGCTTTTCCTGGTTCCGTTCCTTTACGAAAAACTTCCGTACTGATGTTTCGACTGGTCTTGGAGGGCAGGTCACCCGTCGTGGTGTCGATCTGCGCGAATTGAATGTCATTAGGAATAGGAAAGGTCATAACCGGTGTGTGTAGCAGGGCTTGATCAACAAACTTGGTCCAAATCGGCAGGGCCGCATGCGCTCCGGATTCCAATCTGCCGAGTGTCCGGACCCCATCAAATCCCACCCATACTCCTGTCGCCAAATTCGGGGCATACCCGACAAACCACGCATCGTTATAACTATTTGTCGTTCCAGTCTTCCCTGCCAATGGCCGGCCAATAGATTTAGCAAGTCTACCGGTTCCGCTTTGAATGACATCCATGAGCATATTGGTGATCAGGTAGGCGTTTTCCTTGGTCATGGCTTGTCGAGGTTCAAACTGGTGTTGTTCTAAAATCTCCCCGTTGAGGTTCTCGGCATGTGTAATCAGGTAGGGCTCAAGCCACAAACCCTGATTCGCGAAGACACCATACGCGGAGGTGATTTCTTGGAGGGTCACGCTGGACGATCCCAGGGCTAAAGAAAGGTCCTGGCTGAGCGGACTTCGAATGCCCAGATTGCTGGCAATATTGACGACCTGGGGTACTCCGATTTGTTCAAGCAACCTGACGGTTGCGGCGTTGCGGGAATGGCGCAGTGCTTCACGAAGGGTAATGGTTCCAAAAAAGCGTTTTTCATAATTTTCCGGCTTCCATACCCGGTCTAAATCCTCGTCTTCATAGACGACGGGGGCATCAAGAATAAGCGTTGCCGGTGTCAGGCCTTGTTGAAGCGCCGAAGCATAAATGAGTGGCTTGAAGGCGGAGCCGGGTTGTCGACGGGCAATCACTGCACGATTAAACTGACTTCGAGTGAAGTCATACCCTCCCACCATTGATTGCACCGCGCCTGTCCTCGGATCCATGGCGATGAGGGAGCCTTCCACAATTGGAGTTTGCTCTAAAACAAATTCGCCTGACTCGACGGTGCCTTTTTTCGGGGCGACTTCAATAATGTCTCCGACCTTGAGGAGTTGGAGGGGAGTGGCTTTATCCCGAACGACCGCTGTTCCCACATCCCCGCTTTTCTCCAATCGCCGCTGGGCCCACCGCATATCCTCGAAAAGGATAGTGCCCTTATAGGTATTTCCAATCAAGATTTGAGCAGATTGTTTGGTCACGTCGGTCACGAGCGCTCGGTAGAGGCCATGGACAAGAGCTGCCTTTGGATTCTGTAGCTCCGGAAAGGTGTCGGGGGGCGTGAAATCTTTGGAAAAGGCAATATGTTCAATCGGTCCTCGCCAGCCTTGACGTTTATCTAATTGGCGGAGTCCTGTACGAACCGCTTCTTCCGCGATTTTCTGCATAGCAATGTTTAAGGTGGTGTAAATTCGCAGTCCACCCTTATACACAAGGGTTTCTCCGTACCGATCCACCAAGTGTTGACGCACCTCTTCCAGGAAATAGGCCGCGATCGGTTCTATGGATTGGTGACGGTAGGATAGGGTTGTGGCCATGGCGGCTTGCGCCTCTTCGTTGGTGATATACCCGGCCTCTACCATGCGCCCTAGGACCAATTCTTTCCGTGATTTAGCCAGATCCGGATTCCGATAGGGCGAATAGGTGTTTGGAGCTTTAGGAAGACCAGCCAAAAATGCCGATTCAGGAAGACTCAAATCCGAGACGTTTTTATCAAAATAGGTTAAGGCGGCGGCGGCCACTCCATAGGCACCGTGGCCGAAATAAATTTGATTTAAGTACATTTCTAAAATTTGCTCTTTAGTCAACACCCATTCCATTTTCACTGCGAGAATGAGCTCTTTAATTTTTCGCTGATACGTTCGTTCGGGAGAAAGAAAAAGAGCTCTGGCTAACTGTTGGGTTATGGTGCTCGCGCCTTGAAACCGGCCACCTTTTTTGAGATTGGTCCAGGCGGCCCGGCCGATGCCGACAATGTCCAGCCCAGGGTGATCAAAAAAACGGGTATCTTCAGTTGCAATGACCGCTTGCGTGAAGGCTTTGGGAATTTTGTCGATAGGCGTATACAGACGACGTTCGATGAAAAATTGTCCAATGAGTTCACCGTTATCTGCATAGACTCTAGATACTAAACTCGGATGGTAGTCTTGAAAGGAGTCGAATGTGGGAAGGTCACGGGTCGCAATCCAGAGAATTCCCGCAAGACCTCCTACTCCGACACATAAGCCAAGGAACGTGGTGATCATCGTTATTCGAAGCCAGGACCACCCGCGGAGCGTGGAAAAAAACGTCTGAAATTTGCTCATAAAGAATACGTAACCAACAATGACCTAGAAATTGGGAAGATTTTGGATGGTATCAAGGAGGAAGAAGATTTCACTGGCCTTTTATTTACGATACCCCGAGATAGACCAAAACACAAGATCGATATCGGTTTCCGAGTGGACGGCAAGTATGCCGCCATGGCATATGTCAACAATGTTGGGATTAGAGGTTGTGAAAAATGGTATGAGGGAAGATAGCAGATTTGAACCCCTACGGCTCCCGAACTCAGCAAACTACGTCCGGAGTGAAATTTCGTTAGGGCTAAATGGACAATTCTGTAGGGCTTCTGCCAGATTGACAAACTTTTTCACCCCATGTTACCACAAAAGGCCAAGTGAATTTTCGGCATTTCCATAACAACGAAGGAGAGTCATTATGTCTACAGATGTTGCCGCAGAAATTAAAGTCGGAGACGAAGCCCCAGATTTTACATTAAAAGACCAGGACCAAAAGGATATTAAGCTCAGCGACTATCGCGGAAAGAAGAACGTGGTTCTGGCATTTTATCCTCTGGATTGGAGCCCGGTTTGTACCGGAGAAAATAAATGTTTAACCGATGATTTTCCCAATTTTGGATCAGTCAATGCCGAAGTTTTTGGCATTAGCTGTGATAGCTTTTTTTCCCACAAAGCTTGGGCGGATTCCTTAGATCTTAAGCATCAATTACTCGCCGATATGCATCGGACGGTGTCTAAGGCCTATGGATTGTATTTTGAGCCATTGAATTGCTCCAAGCGGGCTACCGTCATTGTGGATAAAAATGGAAAAGTGGCCTATGCGAAAGTTCAAGATATCAAAACCGCTCGTGACGACAAAGAAATTTTGGAAGCGTTGCAGAAGTTGAAATAATCAAGAAGATGCTCTGACCGAAGGGGTTGGTATTTAATCCTACCCCTTCGGCCTGTAATTTTGGACAGCGAGGCTGTGATGTCCGGTATGGTTGAAGATGTGAACGATGACAATTATGAAGGGTTTACGGAAGCTTCAGCTGCGGTTGTGGCCTATGGCATTGCGACCTGCGAACCGTGTAAAGCCTATGATCCTGTTCTTGCGGACATTGCCCAACAGTATTCGAATGTGCGATTTGGAAAGGCTAAAATGCACGTTCCGGGGCGGTGTCGGGCCATTAAAAAGCGGCATCAATTTGAAACGTATCCCACCACCCATTTCTTTTCCAATGGAACGCTTGTGCTTACCAAAGAGGGAAAATTAGAACCCGCCGAACTGGCCGACTTAATTCGGCAATCGTTCTCTATCAAAACCTAAATTTTGTTTTGGGGAAACTTCACCAGGTCCGGGTTCCATCCGGCCTGCAGAGGGTTTCTCAGCTGGCAGAGTATCCTGATTGAGTCGGTGCGCGTCCTCAAGATGGTGCTTCCAGATTCAGGCTATACAGAATACACAGCCACGGCACCTGGTTGTTGGCTCACGGAGACTCGGCATAGCGGAGGTGTGTGGAAGTGGGGCTCCAGTGTTTCCCAGATGACCTTGGCAAGCGCGGAGTCTGTGACGGGAATGTTGGCAAAGGCCTGATCCTGGCTTAGATTTCGCTGGTCAAATCGTGCAAGGATCTGGTTTCTGACGATTTGATCCACAGTCTGTAAATTCATAACCTGCCCGGTGTCGCTGGAAATTTGGCCCTTAGTGGCAATCCACAGAGCATAATCATGCCCTTGCGTATGCCCTGTCCCGGATTGATGCAGGGCTGAAAATGCATAGTGTCGAGCGATGATGGCCGATTCCCCGTTAGCAGGTTGGAGGGCATCACCCATAAAACTTGCATTCACCTCGGCATAGAGGGTTTCGTCCTCATAAAGACGAAGTGCATCCGGATTAGGGAGGTCTGGATGTTTTTCCAAAATGTGCCAGAGAGTGACTGCGAGATTTTCGGTCGTGGGAATTCTCTTGGAAAAATATGGGGTATCGAGATTTAAGTTTTTATGATCAAATTGTTCCAGGACCTGATTTAAAATGAGTTTTAAGTCATATAAATTGATGATCATCCCTGTGACAGGGTCGATGTCTCCCCGCAAGGTGACTTCCAATAAATAATTATGGCCATGGGTATTCACATTATTACAAAGTCCAAAAACCGCACGATTTTTTGCGTCATCCCATTCAGGATTGTGGTAGCGGTGAGAGGAGCAAAACTCTAAACGTTTGGTGAGGGTCGCTTTAGGCATAAAGCCTCTATAGAAAAGAAAAAGGGCTGGATCTTGGTCGCCTATGGAAGTCCAAGTCCAGCCCTAATTGGGTTAGGGTTCTGAGTGATTATTTTCTAGGTCGAGAATGAGCTTCCACATCCACAGGTGGACTTCGCTTGAGGATTTTTGATGGCAAATCCCGACCCTTGCAGGCTATCTACGTAATCGACTTCTGCGCCGCTAAGCATTGGGGCGCTTTGGGAATCCACAATGACCTTCACGTCGCCTTTTTCGATGATGGTGTCATCATCGCTGGTTTTATCTTCAAACGACATTCCATATTGATAGCCGCTACATCCGCCGCCTTTGACGTAAATACGCAAACCGACAGAATTTTCTTCTTCCTTAATCAGTTCCTTAATCTTCTGTTCTGCGATCGGGGTAATTGTTACCATAGTCGTTGTATCCTCCTTATATTCACATTATTTTTGTAGATTCATCTTTCCTTTCAATCGGTTGAAAGGAATCCAACATTGAGCTTACATCTTAAAGCACGACTTTTAATCTTGTCAATTTATAGAGGACCTACGCAGTTGGGGAATCATGCACGGAAAAAAATGAATTACTTGAGATCTCTTAGCCATTCCTGCCTCAATTCCTGGGATACTGGGGCTTCTGTACGATATTGAGGGTGGAGGATAGTCAGAAAGGCAGGGACTTCCTCCTGGGCCAGGAGGTCACGAAAGGTTGGGGTAGTGGAAAATCGGACAAAATGCACGGCACTGATTTTATCTTCTTTGCTATGCCCGGCCTCAAAATTTGCAAAAACTGAGGTATCGCCAACCTTGATGCCCACGGTATTGGCCTGGTCAATATTCTTAAAGGAATCCAGCAGCGGTTGAATTTTTTCGGAATCGGTGATTTCGATAAACAGTGTTGCGCTCAATTCATTTCGATCGGGTAGGAGGGCATTATACACGTCACATTCCTCCTGAATTTTTCCCGGATCAAAAATGCGCTCTATTCGAATCATTTCTTGTATTTGAAATAGCAGGGTTTCCCGATTCTCAAACACGAGCGTCACGAATTCCCCTACAGAAATTCGGCGCCGTTTTTTAAGGGCAATGATGTTTTGCCGAATGCCGGCGCGGTTTTCCTCATATTGAGCAGCCGGGAGGAGATCTTGCGGTGTGAGCAGTTTCATAATGTTAATCCATAGGCGTTACGAACAACTTGAATAGGATGAAGGGTCGATTGATTTGGTGTGGTTTGAAGCGCTTGATCCAGTTGTAGTGCCGACAGAGGGCAATCGGAGGCGACGACGTCGAACGGCTCCTCTTGAATTTCTCGCACGGCTTTCTTGGCGATTTTCATCGAGAGATCAAAGAATTCAGTCTTGGCACTCCAGGCTCCATCGTGTCCGGAACATTTCTCGATCAGATGAACCGTGGCTCCGGTCAACTCCATCAATTCTTTTGATTTAAAGCCAATGTTCTGATCACGTAAATGACAGGGAATTTGATACGCCACGCGTCCAGGATTAGCTTGAAAATCAAGGGAAAGCCTGCCTTCCCGTTTGAGCCGCATTAAATATTCACAAAGATCAAACGTGCGCTCGCTCAATTGCTTCATTGCGGGTGTGGGTTTGAGGTAAGGATATTCCCGTTTGAACATCAGGCTACAACTGGGTGCTGGAATAACGATTTCATATCCCTGATCGAGATACGGCGCAAAGAGTCGATATTGAGACTCGGCAATCTTGGCCATTCCATCGGTATCACCTAAGTCAAACCGTGGCATCCCACAGCACTGCTGATTTGAAGGCACCACGACCTCAATGTCGTTTTTCTCCAAAATTTGTACGGCAGCTTTTCCAATATCAGTCACCTGATACGTCACCAGGCAACTTGGGAAGAAGGCTACTTTTCCCTGGCTGTGGGCACGTCCGGAAACCGGCTTCCGCTGATCCCACCATTGGGTAAAGGTCTGGGATTGAAACGAAAGGACCTGGCGGTTTTTGTGCACTCCGACCATACGCTCAACCAGACTCCGGAGCCACGGTGTGCGGAGGGCCCAATTGGTCAGTGGGGCGGTCAGACTTCCCATTTTTCCGATCAAATCGGTTTGGATCAGGAGTTTGTCGCGCCATGTGGCCCCACCCTCAGCCGTCCGTTGCTTTTTCCAGGCAGCCATGAGCCGGGGAAAATCCAGATCGTATTGATGGGGGGGAGAATAGGGACAATGGTTGAAACAGAGTTTGCAGTAGTAACATTCCTGTTCAATCCTTGTGAAATCCTGTGCAGTGAATTGCGTTGAATCGCTCTCATACTCATCAATCCGGTCAATAAGGGTATTGAAGGACGGACATAAGTTAAAACATCGTCGACATCCGTCACAGACATCGAAAATGCGTCGTGTCTCGGTTTCGAGTTGAGACCGGGTCCAGCCTGGAGTGATAAGGTCAAATTTTGGCACAGGTTATGGCTTCGTTTGAGAATCGGTGAAAGAGTGGTTACAGGGCGGCAGCCTTCTTTATCGACCGCCGCCGTGCGTCATGATGCCGTGGCTATCAGCCCTGTTTTAGAGTTTCCAGCCCTTTCGTGAACCGGTTCGCATGGGATCGTTCGGCTTTGGCCAGCGTCTCAAACCATTCTGCGAGTTCCTCAAGGCCTTCATCACGAGCGGTTTTCGCCATGCCGGGATACATCTGCGTGTACTCATAGGTCTCACCTTCAATCGACGCTTTTAAGTTGGCTTCGGTGTTGCCAATCGGCACGCCCGTGGCAGGATCACCGACTTCCTTCAAAAAGTCCAGGTGACCAAACGCATGTCCGGTTTCAGCTTCCGAAGTATCACGAAACAGACCGCCGATATCGGTATAGCCTTCAATATCCGCCCGCCGGGCGAAATATAAATAGCGTCGATTCGCTTGCGATTCACCGGCAAATGCCGCTTTTAAGTTTTCGTGGCTTTTTGTGCCTTTAAGAGCTTTTCCCATGGAGTCCTCCTTTGACGGTTGTGGGGTGTAACCCCGGTGATGAATGGTTGATGGAGCGCCCCGTGTGGCGGAGACAGGAGCCGCAAAGTCCACGAAAAGCGACCTGATAACTCGTAATTTCAAAATCTTTGGGAATGCCTGCTGGGGAGGTCAGGCGATTGAGTCGGGGATCGATGACATCGACAATGGACTGGCACCCCAAGCAAATTAAATGGTGATGGGGAGACAGGTTGGCATCAAAGCGAGCCCGGGTATGGCCAATATTGACTTCATGAATCAACCTGGAGGTACGCAAGGCCCCAAGGGTGTAGTAGACGGTGTTCAGAGACATCATCGGAAATTGCGGAGCGACTTCAGCAAAGAGCTCTTCCGCGGTCGGATGGGTAGTGCTGCGAAGGAGTGCGTCATAAATAGCCGTTCGCTGCGGGGTCGTTTTTAATCCGCATGCCTGAAACTTCTGTTTGATGTCCTTGAATGGAATTTCCATATCATTCCTGTTTAGGAATAATTCCTATTTAGCAAAACCCTAAAGAGATGGTCAACCGGAGTACGTCGGCTGTACAGGGGAAAGCCAAGAAAAAAAACCAAATTGGAAAGCCCCGTGCTTTGGTGAGTCGCGGTTTCTATTTAACGTTTTGCAGGAACCCATTGCCGCCATCCCTGGCCTTCGTGTCCAAACTGAAATTGAGTGGGATGGAGGATCTCAGCCAAAATTTCGAGGGATTCCACGAGACGCGGACCCGGGCGGTTGAAAAACTGGTTCCCATCCGTCAAATACACCTTCTGATTTTGCACTGCTCGTAACTATGGCCAAAGAGGATGCAATGTCATGACCGGCAATTCTTCTTGAATGCGAGCCATGGAAAATCCACAAGGCATCAAAATCAGGATATTTGGATCCGAAGCGGCTAAGGCTTCCCAGCTTATCCATGGGGCATGGGCTCCCCGCTGTCCAAACACCGATTGCCCTCCGGCCAAATGAACCAGTTCGGGTACCCAGTTGCCGGCAGCCATCAGCGGTTCCATCCATTCGATGCAGGCTACAGTGGGGGGAGTAGGTTGTTGTTGGGAGGAGTCTGCAATATTGTCCATGCGTTGGTGGGCCTGTTTCAGAAATGCCTGTCCTGCAGCGTGCTGTCCTAAGCCGTCCGCCACTCTGGTCAGATCCTCCCAAACCCCTGATAAGTCCTGTGCACCCAAAGAAATCAACGTCGGTGACATTCCTAGTAAGTCGTGAAGAGCCCGCTGCACCTCATCAGCGCTCACGGCACACACCTCACACTGGGTCTGGGTGACGATGACATCCGGTCGTAAATCCTGCATTTGGTCGACCAAGACCTCATACAAGGAAAGGGCTGACTGAAGACGTTTGGAAACCTGGGCATGAATAGCTTGGCTTGTTCCCTCACGATCCACCGTCGCTTGAGTGCAAACAGGAAGCGAGGTAACGTCGGAAGGAAAATCGCATTCGTGTGACCGGCCGACAAGCTGGGCACGGCAACCTAATGCGCAGACCATTTCTGTCCCACTAGGAATCAACGACACAATACGAGAGGACACAAATATTTCCTTGAAGGTGAATTAGAATGGAGAGTGTTGAATAAAACCAATTTCCAAGGGCATATTGCCCCACAGGCACGTTGCATATTAGAGGTCCCGGGGCGGTTCAAAAAAGTCCGTCCAGCAAGGCCGCAGTCATTTTTGCGCGCAGAGCGTACTTCCAGTACGTGAGCACGGAAAAATGGCGAGAACGCCGCTGGCGGCTTTTTTCAACAGCCCCAATAGGGGAAAAATAATCGTTCATCCTACCTGAGGAAGGCAGGGCGTCCGCAACTTCTTTTTGGTTACCTGGGCTGTTTGGGAGAGAGCGGGAAGAGAATGAAAGCTACTTTCCATCTATGGTACAAAGGTACCTTCAGCATGACTCGGCAAAGCGTTAACGATTATATCTTTTGTGTACCAACACCAATTTCACTATTAATGACCGGAATCTGAATCGCATTCATTAAGGAGGTATGTATGGCAGCCAAAGCGTATATTCTCATGAAAGTCAAAGCAGGAAAAGTCCAGGATGTATTAGAGACCCTCAAAGCCCTTTCCGGGGTGGAACAAGCTCATGCCTGTTTCGGTCAGCCTGATATCTTTGGTCTGGTCAATGCGCCTGATGACCGGGCTCTGTCCAATCTCATCATGGCCAAGATTCACACCATCCCGGGAGTAGAGGAAACCGACACGCATATCGTCGTCCAGGATTAGTAGCTTTCATTATCCTTATCCTTGCCTTAGAAGCGGGAGCGAACTCAAGGGGTTGGAGTCGATGCCAAGGAGGATTTGAGGATTTGGGATAGATGAAGTCTAGCAATTTTGCTCCGGATTGTGAGCTGTGGCTTCCTGGTTCATACAATCCCTCCAGGCACTTTTAGTGAGCCACGAGAAAACAAGGATGCTGTATAGAAAAAGCCGGGGTCTTTTGACCCCGGCTTTTGTCGTCATCCAGATTTTTGATCTGAGATTAGGAAAGGATGATTGAGATCAGAACAAACCGGAAGCATGGCCGGAATTGGCCATGAAAAATAACATTGGGATGGAAAGCATGGTATTTGTGCGAGACGCCAGGAGCGCCATCCGTCCGGCCTTGGCTTTTTCTTCAGGTGTCGCTTCCTTGAGCCCAAGGACTTTTTTCTGATTGGGCCAAATGATTCCCCACACATTCAGCAACATAATGGTCCCAAGCCAGGCACCCATGCCGATCACGGCATCCGGTCCCTGCAGCATAAATGCACTTCCCATACGATGCTGATTCATCAGTAAGGCGGCACCAAATATCCAGGTGAATAGGGCTCCCCAGCGAAACCACCAGAGCGCATTGGGCACCAGGTGTTTAAAGGATTCAGCTTTGGTTTCGGGTGTGACGGCTTTGAGAAATGGCACTTGGATGAAATTAAAGTAATACAGGATTCCAATCCAGGTAATGCCCGCGAGGTAATGTCCCCACGCCAATAAACTTTCCATAAAATGTCCTCGTATTCGTTAGGTTGATTAATTATGTCTTTGGAGGTGATCAGGTTCACACCAGCATTTTGACCAGGCCGTACAGGACCACGGTCAATACAAAGCCAGCAGTGATGGTGCCAGAGATCGTATCGAGCGGATTGCCCATTGTCTTCCTCCTTTATTGTTCGTAGTGTTGAGAAGCGGGTTGTGTCATGTGGGCTACGGAACGTAGCCAACACGTATCTGGTGAACTAGCCTAACGTAGACCGGCTATCTTGTTCAAGATATCGGGCAAAAGGATTCGAAAGTATTTACTTCGGGGTGACTCGACGTGTTTTTGGGGGAGTCGAAGCCGGCAGACAGAACCGCCACAATTTCTTTGCCCATTCTCCCGCATAGTCCACGCCGATTCGAGGCAGAGTTTGAATCTGTTTGGGCAAAACGGCCAGTCCGTGGTCTTCGATCCAAAGAGTGGTGCCGAGTGTGGCATCCAGTCCGTTATGCGTGCGATTCACGTCTAAAAATCGGCAGACCCTGCCGGGACCGTCGATGCGTTTTGGCAAATCCGGCGAATGATCCCCTCCCAAGATTTCCAGTCCTCGAATTAAGACTGCGGCAGGATATTGCTCTTGTTCCGTCACGATATTGAGACAGTGGTACATTCCATAAATCAGGTATACATAGGTGAAGCCAGCAGGGCCGAACATAATTTCTGTCCGTTTCGTGCGGCCTTTAGAGGCATGGCAGGCTCGATCATCCGGTCCCACGTAGGCTTCCGTATCCACAATTTTGGCCTGGATGATCCCGTTTGGCGTCTGTTTGATCAGCACCTTTCCCACCAGTTCTGACGCAACTTTTAACGTTGGTCGTTCAAAAAATATTCGCGGTAAAGGATCCGGAGGGTTACCAAGCCCTTGAAGTGTGACTGGAAAATAGGATTCCGGATTTGCTTCCTTTTTTTGCCTTCCCCTCCTTTGTAAGGAGGGGTTAGGGGCGGTAGAACTCTTGGACACATGTAACGCAATATCTTCTAAAACCCCATCGAGATTGTGCAGAATGTCGTCATTGTTGTATCGAATGAGCTTGATCCCCAATGAATGTAAATTATTCTCTCGTTGTCGGTCGCTCTTGATTTTACTTTCGTTCGCGTGCACATCGCCATCAACTTCAATCGCCAAGGATCTCTCCGGGCAAAAGAAATCTACAATGTATGATCCGATTCCATGTTGGCGACGAAATTTGAAGCCGTGAATTTGAAAACCACGAAGTTTTGACCAAAGCAATTGCTCAGCCGGAGTTTGGTTTGATCGAAGCCGACGTTTAATCGGAAGAAGGTCTGGTTTCCCTTTTTTGGTGGTCATGCGTCTCTGATCATATGTGGCTTGTTTTCCCCTCTTTTGTAAGGAGGGGAGAGGGGGGGAGGTAGAGACTTTCGCCTTCTCGTTGAGATTTCAAAAATTTGTGTGATCTCTGATCGGTTGGATGAACTCTACCCCACTTACACCTCCCCTTACAAAAGGGGAGGAAAAGAAATCACTACACATAATGGGATTCAAGGATAGGATGTTATCCCAACTCTTTAATGGCTCTTCGGACTTAAACCCCTTACGAAGGGGAGGTATATTCATCATGTGACGTGAGGGCCGTAGGGTGGTAACGTCGTAAGACGACCATCATCCAGCGGGCCGCCAACAGTGAAATGATAAAGCGATTGCCATGTGGTTTGAGGATGAATGCCGAGCACCCGATGGACCGGATCATCAAAAAAACAGCCGATCCCCGTTGACCGGATGCCAGCCGCTTCGGCCTCTAGGTAGAGCACTTGTCCGATCACCCCGGTTTCCCAAAACAACCGTTTGTAAAACCACGGCCCATACGTTTCTAAGCTCCTGTCGAATTCGGCGACCATTCCAAGCGCAAAGGCACTGTCTCCGGCAATGTCCTGCCCGCAACTGAGTTGTTTAGCCAGATTTTGCGCATTACCTTCTTCCAAGAGATAGAGAGGAAGATTGGAGGGGCATGCTTCAGGAGTCGACCAGACAAACTGCTCGTGCATCACGCTTTTGAAAAACATGAGGTCCCGGTGTTCTGGATTTCGATTGACCCAATACAGTCCAGGCGGTAGGCCGTCTATTCGATGTACGAACAAGATGAGGTGAATCGTGGGCTCCCAGGGAATGGCATCCCAGGGCATGGGTCGATCCGGTAAAGGCAAGTCCTCTCTTGGCATGATCCGTTGCAGCATGGTGAAAAAACGATCGGCGGGGAGGCCGGTTCGTCCGTCAAATGCGACGGCGCTCCGTCGTTGATGGATGATGTGGCCAGCCAAGGGTTCAGATTCAATCACTTTCCCTTCGTTCATGGGAACACCTGAAGCATGAAAGGCAATGGGTTCGGGTTCTTGAGTCGATTTCCAGGATGCCTCTGTGACTGAATCGATAATGTCCCACAGGACCGGTTCATCTTTGCTCAAACGGTTTGCCGTGCCTTTCCATTCTCCTGATGTTAGTACCGTATCATCAAGATCGTTGAATGCCAGATTCAGCGTGGGAGGGGGTTGAATGTTTCTGCGCCAGACTGCCGCCAGCAATTCCGGGTATTCCCGTTCTGCCTGTGAGAAATCCTGCGGTCTGGTCAGACCCAAAAGCCGTGCGATCGTCTCGTCTGAGGTGCCACTTAACACCAACAGATTCCAGCCTAAGGTCGCCGCGGCAATTCGTAACGTGCCGATCGCATGGCCCGTATCATGTTGGCAGTATCGAAAGGCCCGCTCTCCATATTTCCATGCTTCACGCCAATGAACGGACGTGAGGCCTATCAGAAATCCTTCAGAAGGTATGCCTTGAAGTATCGATTGGGCAACTGTAGGTGGAAGAACCCACCGGTGTTCTAGAGCATGTTCCTTGGGGGCATAGTGATAGAGTCCTGGTTTCAGCGTCAGTTGAGGCAGAGAACCCGTGAAGAGATAGCCCTCCGTGGGGTGGAGGTTCCCGCTGGAAGGGTTACTCCGCAGTGCCCACCGGGTCCCGCCGTACTGTTTCCACGCCGTGAGGGATAACCCATATTCGAAAAAGCGAGAGACAGTGTTGAGCGTCATGGGTTGTGAGGGGATCGAGTGCGGAGGAAAGAGGGACTCATACGATGGAGAAAGCGGATCTTCGTCGAATGCGAGATGAGGAAGCGGAATGAGTGGGGCGCCATGGAATCGACGGAAGGGATCCGGTTGATTCGCCCAATCCAAGTATCCTAGCGACCGGGCGTACCGGTTGAACTCATGCTTGGTCTGCTCGTGATATTGTTTGACGTGGTCAAGGGTTGTTTTCGATTCTTGCTTGGGCATGTGGATGTTCATGAGGACAAGTGTAACACCGTGAGAGGTGAGTGAAACAATACGGGGAGTGTTGAATAATAAAAATCTTCAAGGGCAAATTTGCCCAGGATTAGATTACTCATCAAAGGCTCCGGGTCGGTTCAAAAAAGTCCGTCCAGCAAGGCCGCAGCCGTTTTTAAGCGCGGAGCGTACGCTTAGTACGTGAGCACGGGAAAATGGCGAGAACGCCGCTGGCGGCTTTTTTCAACCGACCCATACGGCCTGCCTTATCGCGATGGGTTGGTGTTCCCACTGTTTTTGTTTACAGCTGAGGGGTTGTTACACGTCGAGGTTGTCAGCCAACCCGGCGTTGGCCATCAAAAATTCATAACGGGCCTCGGTGCGTTTGCCCATCAAATCCTGAAAGGTCCGGTCGGTTTGCAGTTCGTCTAACAATTCGACTTTGAGTAAGCGACGAGTGGCGGGGTGGAGGGTGGTGACTTTGAGCTGTTGAGGAAACATTTCGCCCAAGCCTTTGAAGCGGCTGATGGTGGGATTGGCGTTGCTGCGAGCCCCTGACACAATCCGTTCTTTTTCCTCGTCGGTGCCGGCCCAGTGGACTTCCTTCCCAATTTCAATTCGGTAGAGTGGGGGTTGGGCAATGTAGACGTGGCCTTGCCGGATCAGATCGGGCATGTGCCGGAAAAAAAACGTCAGCAACAGTGTGCTGATGTGATAGCCGTCAATATCCGCATCCATCAACAGGATAATTTTATGATACCGGAGTTTCTTGAGATCAAAGTCTTTCCCGACCCCGCAGCCCAAGACTTTAACGACATCCGCCAGCTCTTTGTTCTCAACCACTTTGGCCAGGGTGAGTTCTTCCGTGTTCAGCACTTTGCCCCGTATGGGAAGAATGGCCTGATTTTTTAAGTCACGGCCTTGTTTGGCTGTTCCGCCTGCGGAGTCGCCCTCGACGATAAACAGTTCGCTGATGGTTGGATCCGTGCTCTGGCAGTCGGCCAGTTTTCCCGGCAGGTTGAGGCGATGGCTGACGGCCGACTTCCGCATTACGGCTTTGGAGGCTTCACGAGAGGCTTCGCGGGCTCGTGCGGCCAGGATCATGCGACCCACGAGGGTTTCCGCAATGGTTTGGTTTTCGTTGAGATAGGTTTCAAGAGCCGGCCGGACCAGATTATCCACTTGTGCCTGCACTTCCGGATTATTGAGCCGTTCCTTCGTTTGCCCCTGAAACTGCGGGTGGAGGACGAGGACGCTCAGTACGGCCGCCATGCCCTCGCGAATATCTTCGGCTTGAAGGGAGAGGCCTTTGGGCGTGAGATTGTGGGTGTCGATGTAATTGCGCGCAGCTTTCACGATGCCGCCACGTAATCCCATTTCATGCGTGCCCCCATTGGGAGTGGCCACCCCATTGACATAACTTTTGACAAATTCGGCGGGTTCATCGGTCCATTGCAAGGCGACTTCCATCTTCAGCGCTTGTGCCCCTCCTTCAGGGCCTGATGCGCCATTTTTAAATTGGCGTTCCAGGTAAAAGACGAAATCGACGGTCGTTTTTCGACCGCGATCCGCCACTAATTTGCGTAAGTATTCCTGGATGCCCTGTTCGTGATGAAACGAGTGGGTTTCTCCGGTGGTACCATCTTTGAAAGTCAGCTTGAGCCCCTTATGCAGATAGGCCTTGGCATCCAGGGTATCCAGTAACACAGCGGGATCGAATTGAATGGTTTTACCGAATATTTTGGGGTCGGGACGAAAATAGACCGAAGTTCCGGTTCCTCGTGCATTGCCCAAGGCCTTGACGGGACCTTGAGGTATTCCGGCCTGATAGGTCTGTTCCCATTCCTTGCCGTCGCGTTTCACCTGAACTTCCAGGTGACGGGACAGGGCATTCACCACCGAGGCGCCGACTCCATGCAATCCGCCGGAATGGATGTAGCTTCCCGTATCAAACTTTCCTCCGGCATGTAGGGTTGTCATGATAATTTCCAATGCCGACTTTTTGTGTTTGGGATGTTTATCCACCGGAATGCCACGACCGTTGTCTGTGATGCGGAGACCTTCACGCGATTTATCCAGTTCCACGATGATGTGAGTGGCATAGCCATTAATGACCTCATCGATCGCGTTATCCAGAATTTCCCAGACTAAGTGGTGCAGGCCCGTCTTATCGGTGCCTCCGATATACATCGCAGGGCGGCGTCGGACGGGCTCAATACCCTCCAGCACCACGATATCACTGGCATCATATGTTTTACCCATAAACGAATCCTTGTGAGTGAATGAGAATGAAAAAGGGCAACAGGTTCTTTGTGTAATGCATCAGGAAGCTAAGGGGTAACTTCTGCTTGGAAAACCGGCACGGTCAATTCAGTTGGCATCATGCCGGTCAGACGACCCCGCTTCAGCAATGGATGTCCTTTCCCTCCACGTCCGACCACCTGGTACTTGCGAAGGGAGACGGAAAGAGTGCCACCGTCTTCTTTGGCAAGCATGAGTTCTTCCTCTTTTGAAGACAATAATCTAAATCCAACCACGGTATCGTTCTGATCTAATTTTAAGACGATGACTCCACGGCCGGGTCCGGCCAATTGCGCCACCTCTTCGGCCTGACAAAGCAGGGCTCGTCCTCGCGCGGAAACGACCGCTACGACGGTTTTTTGCAGAGGAGCAGTGACCTGGCTGACCCCGATGACTTCTTCCCCTTCCTTGAGTTTACAAAATTTTCGGCCCAGTCGGGTCGAGGGCTCCTGGAAGGGGTCAAGCTCAAACCGGATTCCCATCCCGCTTGACGTCATGGCGACGGCTTCTCCGGATAGACCGGTTGGGGTGCTGTCGAAGAGGGGCAGGTTGCGACTTTTTGACGGTGCAAGGGCGGACACTCCCGTTGCCAGCACACGCGGATCGAAGCTCAGTCCCTCAATAATCCGTTCGCCATCTTTGAATTTAAAAAGCTTTTGCGCCGGATCTCCAAAGCCACTTCGGGCCGGTGGAATATCGCCGATGCGAATAGAGTACGCGCTGCCATAATTAGAAAAGAACACCACCGATTCAAGGGTACTCCCGCCTAAAATCGTCATGACCCGATCGCCTTCCCGAACCCGTGCTTTGGAAAGATCTTTAATAAGGCCGACTCGCCGGATCCATCCATCTGCGGAAACGGTGATTACCGCATCTTCTTTAACCCGGAACGCGTCCGGATCAAACTCGACTTCCTCGGTTTGCCGCCGGCCGATTTTGGTCCGACGTTTGTCTCCAAACGCTGTAGCAACCTCTTCCAGTTCTTTTTTGACCACATCCCATAATTTGGTATTGGAAGCCAGAAGGGTTTTGAGATTTTTGGCCTGGAGCAGCTTGTCGGCCAGCTCATCCAGCATTTTTTTGATTTCAGTTCGGGATAATTTATAGATGGGCGTTTCCAAAATCGCGTCGGTTTGAATGGGTTCGAGTCCGAATCGTTGTTGGAGTTTATTGGCAGAATCGGCTTTACCCTCACTTTGCCGGATGATTTTGAGCACCTGATCCAGAGCGTCGAAAATAAGTTTGAACCCATTCAGAATATGGATTCGCTTTTCCAGGACTTGCAAATCGTAGCTGAATCTCCGCTTAACGGTGACAAAGCGAAAGTCGATGAACTGTTCCAGCATCTGCTTGAGATTCAGGCAATCAGGACGCGCCACGGTCGATCCTGGTACCGGAACCAGGCACGTCAAATTAACGGAAAAGTTATTCTGCAGCGGCGTATGTTTAAAGAGATAGGCCATGGCCAGATGGGGATCGGCATCTTTTTGTGTCTCGAGCGCGATTTGAACTTCGGTCGTGGACTCATCCCGGACATCCACCAATTGCGGAACCTTTTTGGTGATGATTAATTCGCCGATCCGTTCCACAATCGTGGACTTATCGACGGCAAAGGGAATGGATGTAATGAGAATGGCTGATTTCCCGTGATCCAATGGTTTGACTTCATATTCTCCGCGAAGCCGGATCGACCCCTGTCCGGTCTCATACATTTCCCGGATCTCAGTTTTGTTGTTTAAAATTTCGCCGCCCGTCGGGAAGTCCGGGCCTTTCAGGTATTTCATGAGATCGGAAATTGAGGCATCCCGTTTCGCAATCAAGGCGA
Organism: Candidatus Nitrospira neomarina; assembly: GCF_032051675.1. NCBI lineage: Bacteria > Pseudomonadati > Nitrospirota > Nitrospiria > Nitrospirales > Nitrospiraceae > Nitrospira > Candidatus Nitrospira neomarina. The sequence continues at coordinate 3,077,732 of NZ_CP116968.1, read as the reverse complement.
TCGCGGCCTCGATCACCTCTCCTAAATTATGGGGAGGGATATTGGTGGCCATGCCCACGGCAATGCCTGTTGAGCCATTCACCAGCAGATTGGGAAAGCGCGCGGGGAGTACCAGCGGTTCTTCCGCTTTGCCATCGTAATTGGGTTGGAAGTCGACCGTGTTTTTATTCAGTTCATTCAGCAGTTCGAGTGCGAGGGGTGTCAGACGGGCTTCGGTATAGCGATAAGCGGCGGGACGATCACCGTCCTGGCTGCCGAAATTTCCATGGCCATCCACCAGGGTGTTACGCAATGACCAGGGCTGGGCCATTCGAGCCATCGCGTCATAAACCGCCGCGTCCCCATGTGGATGCCATTCACCGATAACCGACCCCACGACCTTGGCGCTCTTGATGGGAGGCCGGTCAGGCACAAGTCGATGATTGTGAAACATGGAAAACAAAATGCGCCGCTGCACCGGTTTCAATCCATCCCGGATATCCGGAAGGGCCCGTGAGGTAATAACCGAGAGCGCATAATTGAGGTAGCGTTGACGTGTTGTCTCATCCAATAGAACCGGGATGGTTGCTGAAGGGTTGGTGGTGGAATTATCGGTGCCAGACCGGGTTCGTTTGGCCATACGTTCGTATCCTTTGATGACTCAGAGGGTCTTGAAATTCATGTAGGATTCGGATCTCGGAGGGTGAAGCCGCCTTATGACATTACTGGACTGGCGCGGGCGAGGGGCCTAAGTGTGTTGTGGCCGGTTCCGGTTCTTCATCCGTTGGTTTAACCAGAGAGGGCAATCCTAACTGGTCTTTGATGCGGGTTTTCACCCAAAACGGATCCCACCATTCCGTGGGATTCACCTGTTCGCCATGCAAAATCAAACTAAAATGCAGGTGATCGCCGGCTGCGAGACCGGTGGTGCCTGATTTGCCAATGGGTTGTCCCAGGATGACAGCGTCACCGGGTTTGCCTTCAATCGAGGAGAGATGTGCATACAAGGAAAGCAATCCATATCCATGATCAAGGATAATCGTGTTCCCATAAATTCCCAGATATCCGGCAAATATGACGATTCCATTATTAGCGGCTTCGACGGGATAATGCTGGGTGACGGCGAGATCAAACCCTAAATGATCTTGGGTATCGACGACCTGTCCCTTATACGTATATTTGCGGTGATCGGCGAAGGAGGCTTCAACCTGTGAGCCTGACAATTGACGAAACGCCCCTTTCCAGAGAAATTCATGGCGGCTGTTTTTGGCCAGTTTGGAAATGGTCTCGTTATTCATTTTGCGTAACGTGTCATTGACCAGAAGGAAATCCTTCAGTGGATCGCCCATGCTCTGTAATTCAGGGGTCTGTGCCAGAATGGTCGGAACCGTTTTACGAATAAATGAGTCGGAAATCGTGATGGAGCGGGTACGCCAGGCTTGAGGTTTGACCTTGAAACTGACATCCATGAGAGCGGAGTTGCCATGCCCGTCGTCTGCAATGACTTGGATCGGGGTCGAGGAGGGCAAATTATAAGGAAAGGCAATGAAGGCAAACATGCCGGCTTTGTCAGGTGCAGGATATCCCGGGAAGAAGGCCTTTCCAATCTTTATCCCGTGAAAAGACACTTCCGGAATCACTCGATACCTGACGATACCTGTCCCACCTTGCACGATGGTCGTGGGGGGTGACAGGAGTTCCAATCTGGGTGGTGTAAATTGTGGAGTAAATTCCTTCTCCAATCGTTGTCCGTTACCTTCAAACCAGTTACGCCAGGAATAATCCCTGGCGGTCACAATGAGTTGAGCCTGACCTTGCCGGCGAGGCAGGTCCGAGTTGGCATAGGGAATCACGTTCAGCGTGAATTCATGGTCACGTCCTCCGGCTGCCGACAACCACCCCTCAGAAGAAAAGGATTGGTCGGCCAGGCTGAATGTTTCCAAGTTGTGAATAATGCGGACTGAGATATCCCGAAGACCGGTCTCATTATCATGAATACGAAGCACCAGTGGCGTGGTTGGGCCGACCAGCTCGAACGGTTGTTCGAGCGAGATTTCAGGGGCAGTGGAATCTCCCCATCGTGCGTTCCCAATTAATCCCAGGTAAATGGCGATAAGAGCCAGGACGATAATAAACAGCAAGCCTTTTTTAGACACGATCGAGGTAACTCTTCCTCCAGAGGATGGTGCGAGCCGGACAAAAAATGTTCCTCTTCTTATACCATACCCAGCCTTCAGAGCAAGTGGACGATCTGTCTGAAGAGACGGTGAAGCGCGCGCGCCTGATTCACAACCGTAGAAATCGGTTCTCTATACTCTTGACATGGACAGGATGATCGCCTAGCCTGTGCCGGGCCACAGCCAGGCCTCATGTCTCATATCCCTCCTCTCGGGCCAGGTGTTTCGTCCAGATGGATGATGTGGGAATTCCCGCTCCCTGAATGGTTGATCAGGAGCTTGGTTTCATGGACGAAGCCGGTGGCTTCTTGGTGACAAACACATTCCCGGACATTTTCTCAATATTCCTTTATTTTGATAAATGGTGTTCCGATATATGTCGGTAGTGCCGAACAGGCGACAGCCTGATCGGCATTTTCTGAATCAACCGTCTTTCCACATGGGGGGCTCATGCCAGGGTTGAGTGATATTCTAGGGTGGTTTTCGAGTGATTTAGCCATCGATTTAGGTACGGCGACGACACTGGTCTATGTTCGTGGTAAAGGCATTGTCCTGAGTGAACCCTCGGTGGTGGCCATCGAAAAGCAATCGAACACGGTATTGGCCGTGGGTGTCGAAGCCAAACGCATGGTGGGAAGGACGCCGGGTAATATTGTGGCGATCCGCCCGATCAAAGAAGGGGTCATTGCCGATTTCGCCATGACCGAGCGCATGTTGCATTATTTTATTACCAAAGCGCATAACCGACGGGCGTTCGTCAGGCCGCGCTGTATTATTGGCGTGCCATCCCGTATCACCGAAGTTGAGCAACGGGCCGTCCGTGAATCGGCCAGCCAAGCCGGCGCCCGGGAAGTCTATCTCATCGAAGAGCCGGTTGCGGCAGCAATAGGAGCGGGGTTACCGATTACGGAACCTTCGGGGAACATGGTGGTCGACATTGGAGGAGGTACCACCGATATTGCGGTCATTTCCCTTGGGGGCATTGTCTGTAGCGAGTCGGTTAAAGTGGCGGGTGATTCCATGGATGATGCCATTATGAGTTATATTAAGCGACGATATAACCTCCTGATCGGTGATCACATGGCGGAAAAGGTGAAAATCGAAGTCGGATCTGCCTACCCGTTAGAACAAGCCAAAACGATGATGGTCAAAGGGCGTGACATGATTTCGGGTATTCCCCGGACGGTTGTCGTGAATGATTCCGAGATTCGAGAAGCCTTGGAAGATCCCATACATGCCATCGTGAATGCCTTACGAAACGCGTTGGAGAATACCCCGCCGGAATTGGCCGGAGATATTATCGATAAGGGAGTGGTGATTACAGGCGGGGGTTCGCTGTTGCCTGGCATTGCCACGCGGTTTCAGGAGGAAACCAATCTGCCCATCATTACGGTGGAAGATCCCTTGACCTCCGTGGTGTATGGCGTGGGAAAAGCTCTTGATGAAGTCGATTTATTTCAAAAGATTCAAAAATTTTAATGGTTGACTAAGGCAAGACAACCGACGTGTTCGGTGCGATCTGAAAAATCTTGCCTTGATGACCGATCACATAGAGTTCTCCCTCACGATCTTCCCCAAAAGACGAGATTTGTAGTTCCGTATCCAGCAGTTGTGTGGTCTGCCCGTCGCGATAACCCCAGATTTCTCCGGTACAATAATCTCCGAACACATAGAGCCCTTCTAATGAAGGCACGCGTTTTCCACGATAGACATAGCCTCCGGTCACCGAGCATCGTCCTTGTTCGTGCCGGTATTCTGTGACCGGTGGCGTGACCACATGCTGGGCCGATTGGCAATTCTTGGCGGGTTTAAAACAGTGGGTCCCCTCTAAGAGTCGCCATCCATAGTTTTTCCCTTTGGCAATCACATCGATTTCTTCCCAAAGGTTTTGTCCGACATCCCCGGCCCATAAGTCCCCGGTCTGGCGGTCAAAGGAAAAGCGCCAGGGGTTTCGAACGCCAAGTGCAAAGATTTCAGGTTGGCCTGGTTGTCCGACAAAGGGATTGTCGGCAGGGATGCGGTAGGGAGGCGGTCCATCTACATCGATCCGAAGGAATTTACCCAACAAAGACTTTCGATCTTGAGCTCGGTTCTCCGGATCACCGCCTGCTCCGCCATCTCCCGTCCCAATATACAAGAATGCATCGGGGCCAAAAGCGATCATGCCTCCGTTATGGTTGCCGTAGGGTTGCGGAATAACGAGTCGGATGGTTTCTTGTGGTTCTGCTTGGGCGGGGTCGGATGAGACTTGGTATTCGGCAATCACTGTGGCCCCGTCCTGTGCCCTGGTGTAATTGACAAAAAACCGGCCATTTTTCGAGTACTGAGGATGGAATGCCAGACCCAGGAGTCCCCGTTCCCCTCCTGTGGACAGCTTTTCAGCGATATCCAGGAAAAGAGCAGGATTCCGTTGGCCTGGAGTCAGGGTGACAATGCGGCCATTCTGTTCTACCACGAACAAGCGATTGGTTTGATCCGGACTGGCGGTGAGAAAGACCGGCTTAGAAAAGTCGTGCTCCACCAGGGGTTGCAATCCAATGGGACCTTTAACAGAGGCAGGTTTTCCAGAAAGACCCCAGCCGGAGGTTGACCAAAGCCCTACCGCTATCCCTATGACGATTCCCATCATTACGGGGCCCAGGTGTCTAAGAAGGGCTGCGTGAAGGTGGGATGGCTGAATTCGGGAATGGATTGAGCGGAATAGGGATTGCCCGGGAAATCGATGCCTTGTTATAACTTGAGAAGCCATAACGGTAACGTGAAGGAGTGTAAGATGATTTTAAAGTATGAGTCCGATATCTTAGATGATGAAAATGCCCGAGGAAATTTCTATCATGTTTGTCAGGGAAAGGTCCAGGACACGCCGGTCGGCATTCCACCTGAGGATCAGCCCTATGAATGCCCTGCGTGTGGCATTGATCTGGAACAGGAAGACTTTTTGCTGGCTCAACAACGAGGATGGTCATAATGTTCGGTGGCAGTTATGCCCACCATATGCATGGAGGAACCAATGGAGTTACCACGTAGCTATGGGAGAAAAACAGTTTCGGTCATGCGCGGCCACATGATGTTGTGTTCTGCTTGTTATGACAGTATTCATGAAGAAAAATTAGTGGATGAAAAAAACTATGTGGCAGATCATGAAACATTCTTTGATATTATTTGTCCAGGCTGTGAGGATTTAAATCGTCCCCTCATCGACGATATGCTGGGCAGTTCGGAATAGCCCGGGGCACCTCTTGACCGGGCCTGCTGAACCGGTTCTTTCTCCCCATACGACCGGGACTTCTATCCAGCCTCCCGATTTTCGCGGGTTCGTTTTTCCCTCCTAATCCAATCGGAAAGGCCGCATTTGCCTTGAGGCATCATGATGATGTTCTCATGAGATCACGTGCGCAGGCAGTTTGAGACAAAGACCGCAAAATCCACTGAACTTTTTGTGCCGCCACAATGACGGCCCATCCCATCCAATAGTTCAAACCATTCGCTTTTTCAGCACTTTCCAGGTCGTGAACGTACTTTCTTTGTTCGTTTCCTTCATTCCTGTGCAGATGTGACCGATAAGAAGATGAGGGTTAAAAGCTGTCGTGAAGATTCCCGAGCAGGAGGTGTCCAATGGGAGGCTTCAGAGCTGGTCCACTGATCTTTGCAGTCTTTGGGTTCTCACCCATCTTCCTGATTTCTTCCCCCTCTGCAACATTGTCGTGTGATTCTTTTCTCAATCCTTCAGCCTTTCAGGTTACGACTTTCACCCAGAATACCCTCCTTCCCAATGGAATGATGGCCATTCGGTATCCTGAAACGGAGCAGGAGAGCTCTCCGCATGTCAGTGTGCATCGAGTGTTGATGGTGATTCCTGGACTACAGGAATCCCTTCCTGAAGCCTCGGATATGCACTATCGAATTGTTGAAGGGGATGGCACGATTGGATGGGTAACCTACATCCTTTCGGCCCAGGCACTTTTCTATGGTGTGGGTGAAGACTCGTTAGGTTTTCCCGAAAAGATTTGGATTGATCCTGAAGAAGATGGCCTAAATGGTAATGAACATATCAATGGCAGAGAGCCTGATTCGGTGAAATGAGACTGTCATCTGCTACCTAAGATAGGCTTCCGGACCTCCTAATTCATCGAGCAGGCGCCTGGTCCACGGGGATCTCCGCAGGATCCGCAACTGCCCGGATCAACAATGTTCATTCCACTGCCTGTTCCCCCTACCGCAAATCCCGTCAACTGTTTTTCAAGTCTATCGGCCTGACATTCCGGACATTGCGGGATGGTTGAGCCATGGACAAGCATCTCAAATTGATGCGAACATTCCTGACATCTATAAGCGAAAATCGGCATGGGTTCTGGACCTCCTTTTGAATGAAATGGTACATCTAGTATAGGCAATCATGTGAGATGAGGACAATGGAGGTTCGCGAAAGGGAGTGGCCTCCGGTCATGATGGAGAAGGAGAAAAAGATGTATCAAGAGGAGGAGTCGTTTAACCTAAGGTTTTCCCTGGAGGCCAACTTCCCGGATGAATATGAGGGCGAGGAGGATGAGAGGGCATGGCTCGCACATTGGGAAGAAACGGTGAAGCCTGCTATTGTGAAAAGTATATTTCGCACATTGGAACAGTATCCCGACTGGGTGGCCCGTTTTCGTAATCGAGGAAAGTCCGCTACGGACGAAATTGAAATTGTCTTAGAAAAAACCTATACCGATTCTTCATTGAATTAACGCCATGATGTTCTGGTTCTTCGCCAAACGATCTGTGATTTGCGGTATCGCCTGGGCGTGTATAACCGGATGGCCTCTCTCCGCATATGCGCAGAATCTCACCTATTCCCCCACGCCGAGTAATCCGGTTGGGCGCGCTCCGCAAGCCATTACCGCAGGAGATTTCAATGGGGACGGATTATCGGATATCGCGACGGTTAACGGCACATCCGACGATATCTCAGTGCTATTAGGCAACGGCAATGGCACCTTTCGATCGGCTGTGTCCTTTGGAGTCGGGAAAATTCCCCTGGCGGTCGTTGCCGCCGATATGGATGGTGACGGCCTCCTTGATCTGGTTCTGGCCTTGAGCGGAGCTGATCAGGTGGTTGTGCTGAAAGGTGAGGGCACCGGCCTGTTTAAGAAGTTAGCCAGCCAGGGGGCAGGCAAAGGGACAACCTTTCTAGCGGTTCGGGATGTAAACGGGGATGGGTGGAGTGATGTGGTGGCGATCAATAGCGGACGATTTGGGTATTACCCCCCTTTTGATCTCTCGGTGCTCTTGAACGATGGGAAGGGCGGACTGTTGACCCCTGTGACCTATGAACAGGACGGACGGGACGGTATGTTTCCGACCGGGGTGCTGGTCGAGGATCTGACCGGTGATGGAAAGCCCGACCTTGCGGTGACATGGAGTCAGCCGAGTTGGCGGTCCCCGAACGGGCTGGTTTCCATGCTAAAGAATACCGGTAATGGGAAGTTTGTCCTTGAGAAGGAACTCAAGCCGGGCTTCACCTTAAGCGCGATTCAGGGGGCCGACATCAACCATAATGGATTGGTGGACCTCGCTGTGACCAGTCTCTTTTCGGATACCGTACGCATTCTGCTCCAGCGCGAGGGGGGATCGTTTACCGAATTGGATCCCATAAAGGTGGGTTTTGCGCCGGTGGGAGTGGTGTTTCGTGATTTCGACGGAGATCAAGAGATGGACATGGTTGTGGTCAATCGTGATTCCAATAGTTTGTCGATTTTATTGGGAAATGGAGCCGGACTGTTTACCTCGGCGGGCCATTTTGGTGTCGGAGCCACGCCTTCAGCAGTGGTCGTGGAGGATTTTGATCAAGATCGATTCCCCGATCTGGCCACGGCCAGCACGAATGTCGATGGCGTGTCGGTCCTGCTTAGCGGAGATGGGGCTATCCCCCTCCCAAGCCTGAGCACGGATGCCATGGTCTTTGAATTGGAGTCGGGCCGGGAGGCGAATCCTTCATCCTCTCATCACATGATACGGGTCTCCAACATCGGATTGGGACTGCTCAAAATTGTGGAGGTGAAGATTACCGGCAATGAAGCGGATGCCTTTTCAGTTGTGGATAACACCTGCGCGGATGTGACCTTGTATACGGGCGATTCGTGCACGCTCCAGGTCGGATTCGCTCCACACGAACCGGGAACCCACCATGCCATGCTCACGATTCACGATAATGCCAGCGGTAGTCCACGACGTGTGGTGTTAAAAGGCCTGGTGAAAAGTTAAGCAGCCGCGTTCGTTGGAATAAATAAAGGTATAGCTGAACCAGCCCCTTTTACCCTCCCTTCCCATCACGCCATGTGATGTTTGCGCTTCAAACCTTTCCCATAATCCGGTATGCTCTCTTTCCATTCCTTGAATGGTCTGTTACATATTTCAACCCCTTGCTGTTTTATCAGCATATGAATACCCAAGACTCATCAGAAGAAATAATTGAGTATTCAAAAAGGCCCGTCCAGTCCCGTCCTGAGGCTTCTCGAAATAAAGACCGCGGCCGTTTTGGACGGGCGGAGCGTAGGGAGGAGTACGTGAGCACGGTCAGGCGGCGAGAACGCATGGCCGTCCCGTCCTGAAAGGTGACCCATTTGTTTTCAATACTTCCCTGAAGAAGAGTGTGTTTGATGTCGATTCCCGGTCAATCCAGTCAAAATGTATGGGTGGGGATAGATATCGGAGGGACCTTTACCGACTTTGTCATTTATTCCTCCTCGGATCACTCTCTCCAGCGATTTAAAATTCTTTCGACCCCGGCCGACCCTGCGGAAGCGGTCCTGCAAGGGTTAGCCCAACTTCCTCACCATCCCGGTCGCCATATTGTGCATGGTTCCACCGTCGCCACCAATGCCATTCTGGAGCGCAAAGGGGCGCGGACGGCTCTCATTACGACAAAAGGCTTTCGCGATGTCCTGCTGATTGGACGGCAAAACCGTCCTGAATTGTACGACCTGTTTCCTGTCATTTCTCCGCCCTTAGTCCCGCGCGAATGGTCATTTGAAATCTCGGAGCGGGTGGATTGTGAAGGGAACATTCTGACGCCTCTTCAGGACCAAGACCTCGTCCCAATTCTTAAAATGTTACGGCATGAGGCGATTCAGTCGGTGGCCGTATCGTTTCTGTTTTCTTTTGTGAATCCTGCTCATGAGCAATGGGTGACAAAGCGATTGCGTGAGGAAGGATTCTTTGTGACGGGTTCCTCCGAAATCCTACCGGAATTTCGGGAATATGAACGAACCAGTACGACGGTGGTAAACGCCTATGTGTCTCCGGTTCTCGATGCCTATTTGAGCCGGTTAGAACGGGAGATCAAACCGACCGAGTTTCATATTGTGCAATCGAACGGGGGCCGAATTTCGGTCGCTCAAGCGCGAGGGCATGGCGTCCGTTCCATTCTGTCTGGTCCGGCCGGAGGTGTGGTGGGCGCGCGATACCTGGCAGGGTTGGCGGGCTTCACCCGGATTCTGACGTATGATATGGGCGGGACGTCCACGGACGTGGCGTTGGTTCATGAGACGATTCATGTCACGTCCGAAGCAAAAGTCGGGGGGAATCCCATCCGTGTGCCAGTCATCGATATACATACGGTCGGTGCCGGAGGTGGCTCACTGGCCACCGTCGATGCGGGCGGCAATCTTCGTGTGGGACCTCAAAGTGCCGGAGCGCAACCGGGTCCGGTGTGTTATGGGCGGGGCGGGACCATCCCAACGGTCACGGATGCTCATGTGATGTTAGGGCGATTGCCGACCGATGGGTTTTTAGGTGGCCGGATGAGATTGAATGTCGAGTCGGCGCAACAGGCGTTTGATGAACTGAGCCGGGAGATGGTGTTGGCCCCTCGTTCCGGTTTGGATGTCCGGCAGACCTTGGCCTTGGGTATGATCCAAATTGCCAATGTTCATATGGAGCGCGCCCTGCGTGTTATTTCGGTGGAGCGGGGAGAAGATCCCAGGGAAACTGTCCTGGTGGCATTCGGTGGGGCCGGCGGATTACATGCCTGCGATCTGGCCAGAGCACTGGGTATTCCACACGTGTTGGTGTCGCCAATGGCCGCCGCGCTCTCTGCTCTGGGCATGTTGGCAGCGGAGGTGCAATTGGATTATGTCCAGACGGTGATGCTGCCGGGAGACACGCCGAGTGAGATGCTTGAGCAGTGTACGCAACCGTTGATTGATCAGGGACAAAAGGACTTACATCGGGAGGGGGTGGATCCCGACCAATGGGTTCTCTCTCGAACGGTCGATGTCCGTTATGTCGGTCAATCCTTCGACTTAGCGGTGCCGCTGACCTCAATGTTCCGCGAGGAATTCCATCGGATTCATTGTGCGCGCTATGGCTATAGTCAGACAGAGACTCCAATCGAAATCGTGAATGTCCGCGTCCGGGCAGTCGGCCATGTGAGGCCGCCCACCATTCCCACCAGGCCGTCAGGGTCAGCGGATCCGACTGCCGCGCAATGGGAAGATCGTCCGGTGGTCTTGCCCCAAGGGATGCAACCGGTCCCGCATTATTGGGGAGCCCGCCTGTGTCCGGGACATGAAATCCATGGACCGGCCATTCTGGTTCTGGATGATACCACAGTCTATCTTGGCCCTACGGATCACGCCGCGATTGATACGTATTCGAATATTCTCATAAAGGTTGGAGCCACCGATGGATGATCCCATTCGCACTGAAATGATGAAGCACCGATTGGTGTCCGTGGCCGAGGAAATGGGCGCTCGCCTGCAGAGGGCCGCCTTCTCGCCAAACATCAAAGAACGCTGTGATTTTTCCTGTGCGGTGTTTGATGCATCGGGAAATCTGGTGGCGCAAGCGGCCCATATCCCGGTTCATCTTGGAGCTATGCCCTTATCGGTGCAAGCCTGCCTTGAATCCTTGACGCTGGCGCCCGGCGATGTGGCCATGGTCAATGATCCCTATCGCGGGGGCACACATCTTCCCGATCTCACCGTGGTGTCCCCCATTTTTGTGAAAGACACCTCTCCTCCCACTCTCTTGGGGTTGGTCGCCAATCGTGCGCACCATGCCGACATTGGGGGAATGTCGGCAGGGTCGATGCCGTTGTCACAGGAAATTTTTCAAGAAGGACTCATTATCCCACCGGTGAAACTCATGGTGGGGGATAAAAAAAATGAGGACATCTGGCGGATGTTATTGGCGAATGTCCGTACTCCGGAGGAACGCATGGGTGACCTCCAGGCTCAACTGGCCGCGAATCAGATTGGAGGGGAACGGATGCGAGCGATGGCTGAACGGTTTGGCGTGCAACCGCTGCTCCTGGAAATGGATGCCCTGCTTCGTTACAGCGAACGCATGACGCGCCAGCTAATCAGCATGTTGCCTAATGGCTGCTACCGTTTTGAAGATGCTCTGGATAACGATGGATTCACTGAAGAACCTGCTGTCATTCGTGTCGCCATTACGATCCAGGATGAACAGGTCACTGTTGATTTTTCGGGAACTGATACACAACGGCCTGGTAGTATCAATGCAGTCTATCCGGTCACGTTGTCCGCAGTGGCCTATGTCTTCCGATGTGTGTTGGGTTTGGATATCCCTGCCAATAGCGGATGTTTGCGGCCGGTTCACGTTATTGCACCGGAAGGCACGTTGGTGAATGCCCGGCGTCCGGCGGCGGTTGCGGCTGGAAATGTGGAAACCTCCCAGCGAATCGTGGATGTCCTGCTTGGCGCGTTGGCGCAAGCCTGTCCCGATCGCATTCCGGCGGCCAGTCAGGGCACGATGAATAATCTCACCATCGGTGGATGGGATCAACGACACAACCGGCCCTTTGCCTATTACGAAACCATCGGCGGTGGTATGGGTGCGGGTCCTGAATGTGATGGGGCGAGCGGCCGCCACTCACACATGACTAATACCCTGAACACGCCGGTGGAAGCTGTTGAATATGCCTATCCGTTTCGAATTGCTCGCTATGCGTTGCGGGAGAAGTCCGGAGGAAGCGGTCAGCATCAGGGCGGAGACGGAATTGTCCGGACCTACGAATTTCTTCAGTCTGCCGAGGTCACGCTGTTGTCCGACCGCCGGATCACCAATTCGTATGGATTGGAAGGGGGCGCACCAGGTGAATCCGGGCGCAACAGCTTGAGGCAAAACGGAATCGAAAAAGATGTCGGGGGAAAATGTTCATTCCCCGTTGAAGCGGGCGATCAACTCACCATTGAAACCCCCGGCGGCGGTGGATATGGAACCAACCAGAATCTCGGTTAGTTGGGGAAAAATGATCCTACAATTATGGAAGACTTCAGGATAGAGACCTCAGGCATGAGACTGCGTCTTTCTTCGTCAAACTCCCGGACAAAAGCCCTTACGGAAAAAATCAACAATCTCGTATCCGAATAGATACAAATCGTATCTCAGGACCTATCAAAATCCTCCCATCCTTGCCTTTCAATACTCTTTTCACCGTTCCGTTGTCTTAACAGTACAATAAGTTTTGTGGAGTTAGGGTCTTTGCCGATTAGTCGTCAGCGTGCGGAATGGCTTTTGCTGTTGCTGTACAATGGCACAGAAAAAAATGAAGCTTAGCCTTACAACTCCCGGGATTACCGCAGTGGCGTATGACAATATCCTGGACGATGACCAAATCTCACAGTTACCGACAGAAAACGGTGCGTGGGGTGACCCGGGAACCCCCTATCATCCAGACACCGTTTGGAAACTCAGAGCAACATCCTCATTCACCCCCCATAAGGATGTTCTGCAATGCAGAAAGGAGGCAGTCATGAAAAATTTCACCGGGAGGTCCATGATGATGAAACATGCAAGACGTCGAACTCATACCATCGTTGTATGGGCTGCAGTGCTCTGCGTCCCACTTGGTGTGTATGGCCAGTCTGATAGTAATCAGGGGATACCCATTCAAGAGGCCGGGCAAACAGGAGTATTGATTGGAGGGGCTAAGAATCAGGACGCCGAGTTTTTTTCGTCTGAAAATAACGCTAAGGTTCAGTGGCGTCTGTCTTCCACTCCATTCAACTATTCACGAGTAGATCATGGGAGTGATGTCTCGATACGGCTTGTGGCGCTTGATTCTGTTGATGGGCCACCGCCTTGTGGGGCGGATGGCTATTGTAACTTGAACGCTTGCTCTGCCGACCCGGATTGTCCCGCCGGCCTTCCCCAGCAGGAGGGGGAAAGCGAGCCCTACGAACCTCCGCATGATGAAAAAAGCATTGGGGGGTCAGTTTGGCTGACGACAGGTCCTGACGGATTTGAGGGTGGACATTCCTGTGATTTTGACAAAGGCACTTGCAACATCAAAGTGACCTGGAGTGTGCAGCCGGATAAATATGATAAATGGAAAATATGCTGGAAGGATTGGGGCGACACCTTTACCAACGCGTGTGACGTGAACCAAAAAATTCGAAAATTTGAAAACAATTTTTATGTCATTCCTGATTTGAAGGAAGACCATCACTATCGTATTCGGCTCGAAGGTCGAAAGGATTCAAACGATAAGTGGAAATGCCTGGCAAAAGCGCGATTGCGAAATGTTCACTTGAATGGGACGAATATAAAAGGAGTTGTGCCATGCATCGTGCCGTAATTTTGCCTCGCATATGTGGAATTTTGACTCTGATCTGCTTGGCGAATGTCGAATGTTTGTCAATAAATTATGAGAAAAGATCCCTTTGATAAGGATCGGTTGAAGGACAATATGAGGGGGTTGCGCTGACGATATAGGTGAATGTCATGAAGTGGGTTCGTACAACTACGTTATTTCCCTTCCAATATTGGCAGGTGCCCTCACGATTCTTTATCCCTATATTGACTCCTATTTGGTTCTACTACTTCATGGTCTATTAGGGTTCAAACGCTCATTGTCCCTTCTTGTTTTACCAATATCCATTCAATTTTTTAGTTTGATAAAAGTTGCAGGCAAGAGAGCTCATGGCTATGCAACCTATGGAATATTGCTAGAACACTTTCCCTCAATTTCCCGCTAGTGCTCCTGCCTGGGTAAAGTTGTCCTCCCATGGGCCGATAATGCAAATGGCATTGTTCTCAGGGTCCCCCAAAATCTTGTAGTCAACGATCTTCACAGCATTCAACATTCCCAAGAACGCATGGAATGAGGTTTTTCACTCCATGCCATTTTTGAGGGACTTTGGTTGGAGGATTTCATGGGAATCTCATCAGGTTGGGGAACTTCACAATTCTCACCTAGGAAACACTCACATTTTTCTCAGGAGGGTTTAACAATGAGAGCCACGATATTGTGTGCGGGTTGTCTTGTTTTTAGTATGGGAATGGGGAGTGTTGTCAGCCAGGTGAATGCACAAGAGATTTGCCGAACGGCCGGATTTTGGGGCACTCATGCAGGCGAGGAGAAATCCGGTAGTACGAACATTTCTGAAGAAGTGATCCGAGCCTGGCTGTCTACCGTCAATTCCTATGATCAAACGGCGACGGACAAGTGTACCTATGAACTGGATGGCACAGTAATTTGTAATTTCGAACCGCCAGGTCAGGCGGGAAGTCCGAAAGCCTGTCGAGATGCGAAGAAGAATGACATTACTTTGTTGAATAATTTCCCTATCGGATATGAGGGAATTGATATTTGTGGCCAAATAATTTCCGTCGACCCCAATGGCCCTGACCAAATTCCTCCCGTTCTCGAAGCGTTATGCGTTTCCCCAGGGGGGGCTTCGAAACTTCAGCTCGGTCGCCAATTGACCGCCGCAGCGCTGAATTGCTTGATGAGTGGAGGTGGGAGCGACTGCACGGGTACCTCTATTGAACCCATCTTTGCATTCTGCAATTCGTCCTGTGCGGTTTCCGGCCAGGAAGACCAGGTAAACACCTGTATTGAAAAATTGGATTGTTTTAACAACGGTGGGACATGGAATGAAGCTGATCCTCAGGCCATGTATTGCCAAATGGAGGTTGCAGAATCCTGTCATGACCAGCCACTGATCGGAACGGTCATGAGCGGCTCCGGAGAACCGGAGGATCCTGGACTCCCTCCTCAGTAATTTCCAAGGAGGTTTCCCATGCAAGCAGCCCTGCATTCCTGGTCAGGAGCCCTGAAAGGCCTGGACCACCTCCTTCTCGGTATACGAAGAGGACTGCCTACGTTTCATTCAAAGAGAAAGGGTAATTGTATTAATTGTTCCATTTTTAATACATTATAAGAATCCTAGGAATTTTTTCCCGGAAAACTAGGGATTTCACTAGTTGTGCATGGGATAGAAACTCTTATTTACTCTTTAGAAAGAGCTAAAGAGCACTGAAATACATTGGTGGGAGAATCATCGCTATGATAGGGGAAATGGATAGAAACCAGGGAGGGTTCGATGTCCAGGGAACGGTGGTCGAAGGCTATGTGGGAAGAATTTCTGAGCAGGATTTTTTCAGGGGATCATATCTCGTTTATTCCCCATAAAATCTTTCGCTGGGATAAAAATGGGATCTATCAGGATTGTTTTTTCCCTGTTCCCTGCCAACACCTTTTAGGTGGAGAGCATCTTCTTGGACGGACCATCAATGAGGTCTTACCTAAAGACTCAGCAAGAATTTTGAAAAAGGCTCTGATCAAAACGTTGAAAACCCAACGGCCGCAAGATGTTCAATTGGTTTTCCCCACCCTGGGAAAGACTGTTGTCGCGGTGGTCCGGTTATTTCCTTATGAGGCTGAGGCATTGGGTTTCGTAACAGATCATTACCTGGATGGTTGTCCCGTCATCTCGGTTTCCCCGCAGGATTCCTCCTTGTCCTTTCTGAAAAACTCCTCGACTTATACCATGTAATTCGTGTGGGAAAAATCTTCTGAAAATTTCTCCCGATGATCGGGCCGGCAATGGGTGGGAATTCTCTGCGGTTGTCCTGACAGGGCTGCTGCATCTTGTATTCAAGAGTTTTGATGCAAAGGGACTATTTATAGCCTTGGCGGGCATCAGTTGGATGAGCTATGTCGTCTGGCAGGTTCGGCAAGATCCGACGAGGTGGAAAAAGTGGGGATTTCGCACCGACAATCTTCGACAAGCCTTTATGTGGCCATCGGTATTATTTGCCGGGTCGGGATTAGCCATGGCCTGGTATGGCATAGTGGCCGGTCGAGATCTCTGGCAAAGCCACATGCTGTTGCTGTTGTTCCTATATCCTGTATGGGGAATTCTCCAACAGTTTCTTGTGCAGGCGCTGGGTGTCGATAATCTTATAAAAATATTTCCTCAGCATGGCCTGTGGCTGGCCATCCCCGTTGGGGTGATTCTGTTTGCCCTGGTCCATGTCCCCGACTGGTGGCTGACGTTAGCCACCGGCCTTATGGCCTGCTTTTTTATCCTGTTCTATACCCGTGATCGAAATCTTTGGCCGCTGGGACTCTATCATGGCTGGCTGGGCACGTTTTTTTATCTCTGGGTTCTTGGCCGCGATCCTTGGGTATCCGTTTTTGGAAGATAGCCACCCACTTGACGAGTTTGATGAGAGCGGAGTAGAAAAAGGACCATTGTTGTTTATGTGAAGGGAGAGGAATGGCTATGGAAAATAATCCGCTCGTAATTTCTGATCAAGAACGGTTGCAGCTGTTGTATGAACGGTTTCGGGATGTGTGTTTGGTGGAAAAGGAAGTGTGGACGGAAATCTATATGCCCCGGCAAACGGAGAAGGGCATGGTGCTCACCAATCAACACGAATGTTATGAAGTGATCATTGATGATGAAGCGGTTGAAAATGCGCTGGAGGCCAATATTCCCTTAGGATCGAAGGCGTTGGGCGCGGCGATTCAGGAGTATAAAGACCATATTTCGTTTCGAAAGAAATAGTTTCTACATTCGAGCAGACTGCATCAAAGTCTGATGGTTCCCGCCATGACTATTGCCAGCTCTTCTCCAGCCTTGTTATCAAGGTCCTGCAGGGTGCCACCGGCTTTGCCCGGCCCTCATCGGGATCTCTTTAGTTCGAGGATTGAAAAATATTGAAGCGTTTCCCCCTCTGCTTTTTTGGCAGAGGGGGAACTATGGTGATGACCCTGAAGTGAACGGGGCCCTTTTTTAGCCCTGGAATGTTCTGTAATTAGGAGAGGTTGATTAGGTTGCCGCAATCGCTTCTTTCGCAGGCGCTGCGACTTTTGCTGCAGCAGGCACTACCTTTTTGGCTTTTTCGGTATCCTGATAAGCTTTGTCTTGCGCCATCCAATCATGTCTGAGTTTTTCAGAAATGATTTTTGTGCTTTCCAGCATTTCCGGGATTTTGGTCAGGGTTCTGTCGTGGGCCTCCATGGCGAATCCGATGTGGTTCGAGCTGTATTGATCGAATTGCACGCGAATGATTTCCACGTTCGGAAGAATATCCGAAAACCGAGCGGTATAGGTTTTCCCCTTCGCCGTTAAGCTTGTGCCGTCTTCTTCCACCAGGGCCTCGGTGCCTGCCGGGACAGTCTTTCCGGTAAATTTATGCAACTTTCCAAAATCTCCAATGGCATAGCGTGTAATTTCGGTTCCCATGTGACCCACCCCTTGTTGTGTATTGATGATAAGAGCCTCGGACTAGACAGACGGGGTGTGAGTGTATTTGGAGTTGTGGTCCAGGCAAAGACACCATACATTCCGGTATGTCTCGAATGGGTATATTATGAAGCCTCCAGGGCTAGAGAGCAATGGGTCAGAATTCCAAAAAGGGGAGTTGAACATCCCCCCCAACAGCGTTCCCATGAGTCGAAGGGCGTTAAAAAGGGGCCCTATGGAGTCAATTGCAGTATGTATTGATCTCGGACCACTCAGCGTGAAACGGGAAGGCTCGATAGGTCACGGAGGCTGGTGGCAGCAAGGACTTCAGGTGTGCCAGGCGGTCTTGGGTCGCTGGATGGGTCGAAAGATAACGAAGGACGTCGTTTGCAGGTTGTTCTTTCCCAAGTTTAGCGAAAAAGGTGACCATCCCCTCGGGATTAATTCCCGACCGTTGTAATAACCGGAATCCCTGTTCATCGGCTTGGTCTTCCGCCTCACGGCTGTAGGACAGGGTCTGAAGAGTTTGGGCGGCTTGGAGTGCATAGGCCACCATGCCGCTGGCATCCCCGCTAAGGGCGGCGATGACGAAAGCCATCGACACATGCCGCACGATAAGGTGCATGGTGTGTCGAAGCAGAACGTGTTGAATTTCATGAGCTAACACTCCTGCGAGTTCTTCGGGCGAAGCGGTGTCTTGTAAGAGACCGCGGAAGACCATGACATATCCGCCCGGGGCAGCCATGGCGTTGACGAGGGGGCTATCCACCACGGTCACCTGAAATTGATAGGGAAGGTGGTCAGTGGATCTGGTCAGAGACGTCATTATGGAGTCGACCGCGTGGATCAGTTTCGGGTTGTCGCAAACCGGTTTCCCGTCTGTGACTTCCTGTTGGACATATTGGCCCAACTGAATTTCCCAGGAAAGCGGAATGGCGGCGGTGATTGGCTGAGCCAATGAGGGAATACCCCAGGTAAAAATGCCATACACGATGGGGATGCTGGCGAGTGCGGCCAGAACCGTCCAATACACACGAGTGTGTCGTGTGCGGGGATGATGAAAATGACTGGCGTGTGATCCGCCATGCTCATGAATCGCCAGCAGAATTTTGGGGCTGGGGATGACCAGGGTTTCGCCAATGCCTGTCCCTCGCTCAAATCGTACTTCTTCGCCGGAATAGCGCCCCTGGGTTTGTCGAAGATCATGATAGTTCCATGTCGTGGTTGTGTGGTCAGCAAAGTGAAGGATCAGGCCGACACCTGAAATGGTAATGGTCACATACTGTGGAACTACCGATTGTCCGTCATAATAGGACCCTTTCCATTTGGTGGGGTATGCCATGATCGAATTGGTTTAGCCTAAGGAACGCATCGATCGTCGATGGATGGAAAGGTGAATACCGGGAGGATCGGGGCCGAACCTGCACAATGGCCAAATTAGCCTAAATCAAAACCAGCGTCAAAGTACCCCGCAAGCTCTTCTCCGGTGGGGGACGCATCCAAAGCTTCCTGTTCGATGCGTTGAAAATCTAAAGGTCCTTGCAGGTTCAGATGATAATAGAGAAATTGGAGGTTTCGGACCTGGACCCACGGCCAGGCTAATCCAAACGTGAGAATAAGCATGAGGAAGTTCGTCATCCGTAACTCCATGAGATTCCATGTGGAGGCAGAAAAATGAAAATGCGCGTCTCCAAAATCTGAATGATTCCATTGGTACCGTTGCTTGGCTACTTGCAGGTAAAACCATGGAAGCAGCAGCGTGAGCAATCCGGTGATGAATAGGGAATTAAAAAAAATGTCTCGCCAACCTTCGGATGGCCATTGGGCGAGGATGGTGAGACCGTCAGGTCCCGCGTTAATCCCGATGAGTGTAATGATAATGATCATGCTGAAGGCGAGGGATGTGACATAGATCCTCAAGAGCCCGCTTCCCGTTCCGGAATAGGTGAATGGGCGATTACCAAAGTAGGTGTGAGCGACGAGAAATTTTCGTCTGGCATTTTCGAAAAACGGGTAATAGATGCCGAGGGTCAACACGGTCAGTACGCTTCCCAGGACCCATATTTTCGTATAATCTTTCACGTGCCCACGGAAGGAGAAACGAATCGTTCCCAACGAGGTTCGACTCAACCGATAACGATGCGATCCGACCACGGCGACTGGAATGAAGCACAAGGCCATGATCCCTGCAAGCGCATTGGGAATCCAGATCGGAATCTGATCCCAAATGAGGGGGGTGAGACTGAGGAAAGCATAGGGAAGACCGAATACCAAAAACGCTTTTGACCATCCCTTCAATAATTCCTGAGGAGTTCCATGATAGGAAAAGCGAGTGCGGGCAAAGCTGGTCTGACTGCTCAAAAATTGGCGAATACGTACTCTCCCCCAAAAAGAATACAGGCCAAGTGTCAGTAATGTGAAAAAGGTATTGACAATGAAAATGCCAAAGAGCGTTCGGCCACGGCCCCAAAAAATGGGATGGTGGATGGGAAACAAATCGGAATCGTTTGACTTGTCCGGGCCGGAAAGGGGTATTTCGTGAAGGGCCCGGGTTTGGTCTCTCTGATCCTGGCCCCAAGTGGCCAAATCAGAACTGCGTTCAGCCGATGAGTCTGTTCTATGAATGGTCAACGGCTTATGAGACTCTGATGAAATGAAGGCATGATCTGTGCAGAGTAGTGGTTCATTGGAGTGGTTTACGGATTTCTCTTGTGGAGAATGAAGCGCGGCTCCACATTGCAAACAGGTCTCTCTACCATTTTTGGCCGACCCGCAGGTTGTGCAAATCAACGCGGGCCTCAATTCCATCGAGCAGACGCCTCCGTCTTGATCGTGCTCATCAGTGGTGTCTTCCGTGATACATGGTTTCACCTATCTGGGTCTATCGGTTCTATCTGATACAATCCTAAGGTCTTCCCCAACTCAATTGTCACGGGGGGGCGAGGGAAAATTTATGCAGAGTATAGTCAAAATGTTCCTGATCATCATAAATGTTTGTGCTGCGGTGGGTTGTGCCGATGTCTCCCGTCAGATTCTTCAAGGGGAAGGGAATGGCCTTGACCCCTCCCATCCGCCTCAACAAGTTCAAGATCTTGCCGGGATCTGGGAGTATGCAGATAAAACCGGGTCCAATACCATTACCTTAGATGAAGAGGGAAATGGACCATATGAGTGGGAGGGTGGCTGGTTTGAAACCCAAGAACTAAAGGATGGAGTATGGAAGGGCCAATGGATGCAAGCCGGGAATGATCGGGAAGGAAGGTTTGAGCTGAAGTGGTTAGATGATTCGTCGATAGCCCAGGGACGTTGGTGGTACACCCGCATTGGCCAGGATCACAACCCTCTTGACCCTGGAAGTACCTTTACCATGCAACGGATATCCCCTTTTTTGACAGGTGGGAAGTAGCCTCCTCGCGGTATTTCCATACAGAGAGACGAATCAAGGCCGGAGAAAGGACCATCCCTCAAAGCCTAGAGACTGCCAATGACGGATTGCTGCTCACTTCCGGCAGGCTGGGTGTGAAGAGGATTCTTTTCTTTCTCACGAGTGTCCGGCGTCTTGAGCAGGACAGCATGTAAGGCCTCCTCAATCGTTTCCACGAAAACAACGGACAATTCTGATCGTACCGTGTCAGGCACATCTTTCAGATCTTTTTCGTTGGCTTTGGGAAGGACAATGCGGCGCAATCCGACCCTATGCGCTGCCAGAATCTTTTCTTTAATCCCGCCCACAGGCAGGACCAATCCGGTTAACCCAATTTCTCCGGTCATCGCCGTATCCTTCCTCACCGGGATTTTCAGTAAGAGGGAAGCCAGAGCACTGGCCATGGTCACACCGGCGGATGGCCCATCTTTGGGAATGGCGCCCTCCGGCACATGAATATGCATTCCACTCTGCTTAAACACCGCGATATCCAAGCCCAGCGATTCGGCACGCGACCAGAGATAGCTTCGAGCCGCTTGAGCTGATTCCTGCATGACATCGCCAATGTGGCCGGTAATGGTGAGGTCGCTCCCTCCCGGAAGAAGGGCACTCTCAACATAGAGGACATCCCCGCCGGTTTCTGTCCAGGCCATTCCCGTCGCTACCCCCAGGGGCAATGTTTTTCTGGCTTCCTCAGGCATAAATCGTTCGATGCCCAACCATTCCGGAAGGTCCACTTGGGTAATCGTGAGAGATTCCTCCGGCTGGTCCGGCGGATGTTCTGCCAGCTTCAGCGCCACTTTCCGGGTTAACCGTCCCAACATCTGTTCCAATTGGCGAACGCCGGCTTCCCGGGTATATCGTTTGATGATATGAGGAATCACCTGTTCCTCGAGCGTCAAAGGTTTGGACTCCAAGCCGGCTTCCTTTAAGCGACGAGGCCACAAATAGCGATTGGCAATTTCAAGTTTTTCCTGATGACTGTAGCCTCCCAGACGGATAGTCTCCATCCGATCCAAGAGAGGACGGGAGATGGTGTCCAGGGAATTGGCCGTGGTAATGAACATCACTTTAGAGAGGTCAAAGGGCAGATCTAAGTAATTGTCGCGGAAGGTATGATTTTGTTCCGGGTCAAGAATTTCTAACAAGGCTGACGCGGGATCTCCCCGGAAATCCTGTCCAACCTTATCGACCTCGTCCAGCATCAGGATCGGATTTTTGGCCCCAGCCCGTCGAAGAGCCTGAATCAGACGGCCTGGCATCGCGCCAACATATGTGCGGCGATGCCCTCGCAATTCGGCTTCGTCATGAAGACCCCCTAAGCTCAGGCGTTCAAACTTTCTTTCCAGGGCGCGGGCAATGGATTGCCCCAAGCTGGTTTTCCCCACCCCCGGAGGTCCCACCAGGCATAGAATGGGAGCCTTCGCAGAAGGATTCAACTTCAACACGGCCAGGTGCTCAAGGATGCGTTCTTTGACATCCTGAATGCCGTAATGATCTTCATCTAATATCGTTCGAACATGAGTCAGATCCAGGTGATCTTCTGTGAGGGTGTTCCACGGTAATTCCAGAACCAACTCCAGATAGCTCCGAATGACTTGATGATCCGGGGAGGCAGGAGGCAGTTTGACCAGACGCTTCAGTTCTCTGGTGGCTTCAGTTCTCACGATGTCGGGAAGGTCGGCCTTCTCGATACGGGCCTTTAATTCCCCTACCTCGCCATCTTCAGGTTGGGTCTCCAGTTCTCCCAGTTCTTGTTGAATTTCTTTTAACTGTTGGCGCAGGAAATATTCTCTTTGGGATTTTCCAATTTCGGCCTGGGCCTGGCTCGCGATTTCATGGCGAATTTTGAGGATATGAAGTTCATGGGCCAACGCGCCATACACCTGGCGAAGGACTTCCTTGGCATCGGATTGCTCCAGAAGTCCTTGCAATCGTTCCACATTGAGGTTGAGGAGGGATACGAGCCGATACGCTACTGAAAGGGGATTTTTCTCGGCTCGAAGCACGGCTACCAATTCCACCACCCCCTGGGTGGTCAATAATTCCGGTAATTGGCCAATAAGTTCAACAAGTTCACGATGCAAGGCTTCCAGTTCAAGGTCGGATTCAAGCGCAAGAGCAAGTTGCCGGGAGCGAACGATCATATGGGGTTCGTCCTGTTCCTTTTTCAGTAAGACGACGCGTTCGATTCCTTGGGCGAGAACCTGAAGATGACCGTCCGGAGTTTTGCCCATTTGTTTGATGACGGCTTTCGTGCCGATGCCATACAGGTCATCGAACTCGGGTTCCTCCTTTTCTGAGTCACGCTGGGTGGCGAACACCAAGGCTTTGTCCTCCGAATTCATCGCTGCCTCCACCGCTGCAATCGAGCGGGGTCGACCGATCGTGAAGGGAACGAGGGTATCTGGAAACAAGACCGTTCGTTTCACAGGGACGAGCGGTAGGGAAACAATAAGTGTATTTTCGGTAGCTGGGGGAGTATCCATTTTTATCTTCACCGTCCTTCAGGTGTATACCAACATCATAACTGTTCTCCCCAACAAGATATGCATCTTTTCCGTTGAGTCAAATTGATGAGCACGATCTACCGGTTGTGCCATGAGGGTAGTGTCAAAAGGCCATTCATGAGCGAAATCGGAAGGTGCACCTGAACCTGCACCTGTGTTGGTGATGAACTCTCGTGCCCACAATGTGAGGTGGAAACTCCCTGGTGTCCATCTGAACATCTCAGAGCATCCGAAGTCATGATGATGGTGATGAAACTGGATTGGGTGGATGAGTTTTACGAATTTTCGCCCGTTCCCGAAAAAATTGCAAATGATCCAGATTCCTTGACAGGTTTATTGCGAGATCTTACCATGGTTAGTAAATACTCACTATACTGGAAGGTAGAAGATGCCATTGTCACCGAAACGAATAAGCGGTCCGGTGCGGAAGGCCAAAATCATTCAGTCGGCGGCCTCCCTATTTGCCAAAAAAGGGTTTAGCGGGACCAAGACCCGGGAGATTGCCCAGAAGGCCGGAGTCAGCGAAGCCCTTATTTTTAAACATTTTCCCAGTAAAGAAGATTTATATGCGGCCATTCTTGCGGAGGAATCGCCCGTGCCGGGATTACTCTCCAAAGTAAGAAGTCTCGCTGAGCAACAAAAGGATGTTGAGGTGTTTTCCGTAATTGCCCGGACGGTGGTCGGAGGGGCTCCGGATTCCGATTTGATGAGGTTGATTTTGTTCAGCGCACTGGAAAACCATGAGATGTCGGATATGTTTTTCCACAACCACATCCGGGTGTTTTACGATTTTTTGGCCGGCTACATACAACAGCGTATAGATGATAAGGCCTTTCAGCCGGTTCAGCCCCTCATCGCTGCACGCGCCTTTATGGGCATGCTGATTTATCACCGGTTGTTGACGGTCTTATTTCAGGCCCAACTTCCTCAGACTGCCGAAGACATTTCGCGGACCTTTGTGAACATCATGATGAACGGACTCAAACTCCCTTCACCCAAGGGAGCGGTACGCAGGTCAGGTCGGACAAACAAACCTCGGACGCGCACGGCACGGAAGGTATGAATTACGTTGCACTGAAAATGTTGTTTGGCGATCGCCCCAAATACCTCATGTTGCTGGCGGGGCTCACGTTTTCCACGATGCTCATCGTTCAGCAGGGGTCCATTTTCTGGGGGTTAATGACCTGGTCGCAATCGGGCATCACCAATGTGAATGCCCCTGTGTGGGTCACCGATTCCAATATCAATCAAGTCGAAGAGATTAAACCGCTGGCCGATACCACGGTGAACATGGTTCGAAGTGTTTCCGGTGTCGAGTGGGCGGTTCCTCTCTATAAGGGCGTCCAGCGGGCGAGGTTGCGGGATGGGAACTATGAGCAAATTGCGTTAGTCGGGATTGAATCCAGTACGTTAATCGGTCGACCCGCCAGGGTGTTGGAAGGCCACATTGAAGAGCTGCGGTCTCCTGACGCGGTCGCGATCGATCAATTAGGGGTGGAACGGTTAGGTGGGCCCAAAAACATTCATCTCGGCACCACATTTGAAATTAATGATCACCGTGTCAGGGTCGTGGCGATCGTGCAGACACAAAAAAGTTTTCAAAATTTTCCCTTCGTCTACACCACCTACGAACGAGCCTTGAGTGTGACACCAGAAGAACGGCGGAAATTGTCGTATGTCCTTGCCAGTCCGGTGAGTGGGATCAGCCCGGAAGAATTGGCCGGGCGAATTCATGAGCAAACCGGATTGGGAGCATTTACCGAAGACCAGTTCGGATGGAAAACGATTCGATGGATTCTCCAAAACACCGGTATTGGCGTGAATTTTGGTACCACCGTGTTATTAGGGTTTATTGTGGGGATGGCGATTTCCGGACAAACCTTTTACCTGTTTACGGTTGAGAACCTTCCGCAGTTTGGCGCGCTGAAAGCGATTGGAGCCAGCACGGGGATGCTGGCGCGTATGATCCTCCTGCAAAGTTTTACCGTCGGATCCATTGGATATGGCGTCGGTGTGGGATTGGCCACCCTGTTTGGATTGACCGTTGCAGGTGGAGACCGGCTGCCCTTTAAAGAAACATGGCCTCTTCTCGTCGGAGTGGCCGTGGCGCTCCTGTTGATCTGTAGTGTCTCGAGTGTGATTAGCATTCGAAAGTTGGCCAAACTTGAACCGGCAATTGTGTTTCGGGGGTAGCGCCGTGAGTGGAAATCTGTCTCCGACTCTCAACCATGATTCGGCTCACTGGCTGGTCCAGGCCAGGGGGGTGGTGAAATCGTTTGGGGAAGGAGAGACGCGGATTCCTGTCCTGAAGGGAGTTGATTTACATGTCGCCCACGGGGAAGTCTTGTTACTGGTGGGTCCTTCGGGTAGCGGAAAAACGACTCTCTTGTCGGTGATTGCCGGCATTTTAGAAAGCGATGAGGGAGAGGTGAGAATTTTGGGCGAATCCATTCTGGAATTGTCCGCGTCGGAAAAAACGAAGTTTCGCCGAGATCATCTGGGATTTATTTTCCAACAATATCATCTCTTGCCCACTCTCACCGCGGTTGAAAATGCCGCAGTGCCATTATTGATTCGCGGGGTAGCCAAACACGAGGCCCTGGCTCAAGCGGAGAAGATTCTCGGGAGCATGGGCATGGGAGAACGCTTGGCTGCATTGCCAACCAGACTATCGGGAGGCGAGCAACAGCGGGTGGCGATTGCCCGGGCTTTGGTGAGTGATCCCCAGTTACTGCTGTGTGACGAACCGACGGCGAACCTGGATGGAGAAACGGGACACCGCATTGTGCAGCAATTGCATGATATCGGAAAACAGCGTGATCGGGGGGTGATTATTGTGACGCACGATACCCGGATTTTTGAATTTGGCGATCGCATTGTCCATATGGAAGATGGACGAGTGGATCAGATCCAAGAAGGACAGGAGACACCCCTTTAAATGGTACTGCGGCGTTTGAGTTTTTGGATCGCGTTGGGGGGCATCATTTTGACGATTGCGACCTTGTGGGGCGCTAATAAGAAAGTGGCTCCGCCTCCACCGATGGAAGCTCCTCCTCAGAATCCGTATCCGGTCACGGTGGCCGCAGCAGGCATTATTGAGGCTGTGAACGAAAATGTCAGAATCGCGCCTCCGGTCTCCGGTCTGGTGACGAAGGTGTATGTCACGGTGGCGGATCATGTTGAACAGGGAGATCCGTTGTTTCAGTTGGATGATCGGGAGTTGCGGGCACAACTGCAAACCAAGACCGATTCGCTCCCGTCTGCAGCGGCGCGGATCGCCGAGCAGCAGATCCGGCTCCGGGATGTCCAGGACCAATTAAAGCGGCTTCAGTCGGTCACAGACCGCCGGGCGGTCAGTGAAGATGATGTGAAGAGGAAATGGCATGAGGCGGAAGGTGCCAAGCGGGCGTTGATTCGGGCAAGGGCTGATTTCCATTTGGCCAGAACAGAACGGGATGAAGTGCAAGCATTATTAAACCGTCTCACGGTTCGAGCACCGCGTGTGGCGACGATTCTTCAGGTCAATGTTCGAGCCGGGGAATATGCCACGGTGAATGCCATCGAGCCGCTCATCATATTAGGGGATACGGAAACCTTACAGGTACGGGCCGATATCGATGAGGTCAATGCGCCGCTGGTGGTGCCGGGAAGTCCGGCGGTGGCCTACCTTAAAGGATATACGGATCAGGCTATTCCTCTTACCTTCGATCGCATTGAACCCTACATTGTGCCCAAACGTTCCCTCACTGGAGACAATCGAGAGCGGGTCGACACCAGAGTGCTCCAGGTGATTTATCGATTTGAACGGCCTCCCTTCCCGGTCTATGTCGGCCAACAAGTCGATGTCTATATCGAGCGCCCTGTTGAACGGGTTTCGAGTCAGGACCCTAACCGATCTAAGAACGGAACCCGGCCATCTGATACCTCCCGTCCGTTGTCGGAGACAGGGGAGACTCCGTAAGGAGAAACGCATGATCGCAACGAAACATCTACCCATGCTGTTTATGATCCTTTGTCTGCCGGGATGTCTGATGGGGCCGGACTATCACCAGCCGGACCTCAATGTCCCTGAAGACTGGAACAGGATGACACTGGAAGGCTCATCCTCTCAGCTTCCCATTACGGTAGGGCAGGTGCCGGAAGCCGGGTGGTGGCGAATGTTTGGCAACGATGAATTGAATGGATTGATTGAACAGGCCTTGGACCGTAACCATGATCTCCGACAAGCTGCGTTTCGGGTGCTGGAGGCGCACGCGATTGCCTATGGGTCGGGAGCGGGGCTTTATCCCAATGTATCCTTGGATGGATCGTATAGCCGAATTCGTCGATCGGAAAGCATTTTAGTCGGTCCCACAGGAGGGGCGCCTGAAGGGTTTGCGCCACCGGGAGCTAATTTTGATATTTGGCGTGCGGACATCGATCTTCGATGGGAACTGGATTTATGGGGTCGCATTCGACGCGGAAAGGAGGCCTTTACCGCAGAAGCGTTGGGGAGCGAAATGAATCGCCGCGGTCTGTTGTTGAGCCTGGTGGGTGAGGTGGGAGATTCCTATTTCCGGCTTCGCGAACTCGACGAACAAGTGGAGATTGCGGAACGGAACTTGGCCCTTCAACAAGACTCACTGTCGATCATCCGGAGCCGTGCGCAGGCCGGTCTAGTATCCGACCTGGATGTGAAACGAGAGGAAACCCTTGTGGCTCAAACGGCTTCGCAAATTCCCGAGTTTCGGCGACAACGGGCTGTGCAACTGCATCAACTCGAAGTGTTGACGGGAGCCAATCCCGGTACGCTGGTGTTGTCCTCCAAACCCCTTCGGTCCGTGATGGCGCAACCCACGATCCCGGTTGGTCTGCCTTCAGATCTGTTGCAACGGCGCCCGGATATTTTGGAAAAGGAAGAAATCTTAAAAGCCGCCAATGCTCGAATTGGAGAAGCCCGCGCCTACTTTTTCCCCAGCGTGGCCATCACGGGAAACGGAGGGTTTCTCACCAGCGAATTCGATCAATGGTTCAAATGGGGCAGCCGCAACATGGCGATCGGTCCTTCGGTTACCCTTCCCATCTTTGAAGGCTATACCAATTTGGCCAGATTGGAGGTGGCGGAAAACCGGTATCAGCAAATGTTGGAAGACTACCATCAAACCATTCTGAATGCGTTTAGGGAAGTGGCTGATGTGCTGGTTGCCCTCCAAACGCGCAAAGAGCAACTGGTCAGTCAACACCAACACGTGGCAGCCGCCCGGGAATCGCTGGAGCTCGCGGACATCCGGTACCGGAAGGGATTGGTCAGCTATATCGACGTCATCGATGCTCAGCGCATCGTGCTGGATGCGGAATTGGGCGTGGTCCAAACCGAACGGGCACGTCTCACGGCTATGGTAAATCTGTTCAAAGCTGTGGGCGGCGGTTGGCAGGATGAACAATTGTCACAAGTGAAACCACAGTAATGGATACAGGATGCATCTCCGCCAAGTATTCCTAAAAAGGTTAGTTTAACCCGTCATCCATATTTGCGATCCCCTTTGCCTTGATTCTTTTGTCCTTATTTCTTTTTCCCCAATGTCATGCTGAACTGGCGGCGAAGTATCTCGCTTAGCGGGGGATAAGTGGTTTGGGCACAGATCCTTCGTTTCCCTTAGTATCCCACTTTGGCTGCAGGGGATAGGGTGTTCTTTGCTGAGAAGGGGCGAAGGAGATCAGAGAAAGGAAATGCCGGCATCGCCCGCCAAGGGTTTTCTAAAATGCTGCTGGCTATTTTGACCAGCGGGAAGTCGGAATTCCTGTTCTATGTTTCCCTTTGTAGTATCGGATCATAAACCTGCTTTTTCCCAAAATAAGGTTTGCATAATGGTTTGCTCGTGTAAGGGCCTCGTCGGACATTCGCCGAAATCAAGCACTTCCTTTCCAGCCTCTGCCACCTCAATGCTTTTTTCAAGATCTGGCATGTCCATAATTCCGCAATGGTCTGTCCGCGTTTTACTTTGGTGGCGGGGGGAAGGGTAGGAATTATTCAGCGGATTTGCTGTAATACCCTCGCAATCCTCTCTCGATAGAGTAAAAGAATGGAACGTCAGTCATCACTCGCACAGGTCACTCACTGCTCGTCCCGGTAGGTATTGGTGGTTGTGCCAACATCATGTGGAGAATAGACAATGAAACGTCTCATGATTCATGGACAACGTCAGCCACTTGATTCGAAATCGACTCCTCCCGATTTCCCTTCCAATCTGAAGAGCCTGATTACCCTCAAGCATAGTGCGAAGGTCGAACGTGCCCGTGCGGGGCGCACGCCGTTGGCACTTGACGATCTGAATCCCGACGATCTGGTTCAGTTGGAATTGAACCAGGGCGTGAAATTGTGGGTGCGGGCCGATGACCTGCAGCAGGATTTTGGATTCACGCCCACTCGCGGGGCTGCGGGGGAGGAAATCGAACTTCCCCTGGTTCTGCCATTGGGGTCCGCGAGCCGTGGGGTGGTGGGCGATTGGATAATTAAAGGGCTTAAAGTGTTTGGTCTGGATCCCGTGGGTGCGACCACGGATTTTATTAAGGACAAAGTGGAGGGTGTGTTACAGCCCGGCCCGGGCCTCTATCGTTGGAAGGGGAAAGCGCCTTCTGACTATTCACGAATTAAACCACTGGAAACGGGAAAGTCGGATAAACCCTGGCTGGTCTTTCTCCATGGGACCGCTTCCTCCTCAGAGGGAAGTTTTGGGGGGTTATGGGAAGACGGTGCCAATGCACGCATGTTGCAACTGCTCGCGCAGTATCCCGATCGCGTGCTCGCCTTCCAACATCGCACGCTTTCGCAAAGTCCTATTCAAAATGCGGTGGAACTGGTTCGCCAGTTTCCCAAGGGAGCTCGATTGCATTTGGTCTCCCATTCCCGTGGCGGGCTTATCGGCGAATTACTCTGCCGCAGCATGATGGAGGGTCGATTTCCGTTTGATCAGGAGGATCTTGGGATATTTGTGCAAGCCGATCGTGACGACGACCGTAAGGAATTGGAGCAACTCGGCAACCTGTTGCAACAAAAGGAATTGGTGATCGAACGATTTGTGCGGGTGGGCTGTCCGGCCCGAGGCACCACCTTGGCGAGTGGCCGGTTGGATCGGTACCTGTCGATTCTCTTGAATGTGGTGCAAGCGATTCCCGGCCTCAAGGCCAATCCGGTGGTTGAGGGGCTTTCCGCGTTTCTCCTCGCCGTGGTGAAAAACCGGACCAAACCGGAAGAGTTGCCCGGGTTGGAAGCGCAGATGCCCGGGTCACCGTTGGTTCGCATTCTCAATCGGCCTGGAGTGCGGACGAGGGCTGATCTGCACGTGTTGGGGGGGGATCTGGAAGGCGAGGGGATTATCGGCCGACTCAAAACATTCGTCACGGACTTATTCTATCGGGAAGATCATGATTTGGTCGTCAATACGCCGGCCATGTTGGGGGGGACGGAGCGCACACGGGAAATTCATTATTGGATCGACACGGGGAAGAACGTCGATCATTTCCATTATTTTCGAAACCCCGATACTGCCAGTCGACTCCTTCAGGCCCTCATCCAGGCAGAGCCGCATTCCTTGTACCATCGCCTGGAGGGGCGGCCTTCCCAAATCACCGAGGAGGACTATCGGAAACGTGCGCCCGGTCTGTCGCAGCCGGTCGTGTACGTCTTGCCGGGCATCATGGGCAGTGAACTCAATGTCGGGAAGGACCGGGTCTGGGTGGATATGTGGGATCTGGCTATGGGAGGCCTGAAGAAGTTGAAGCTTACGGCGGAGAATGTGGTGGTTGGTAAGCCGATCGCGTCGGGGTACAAGGACCTGATCCGGTTTTTGGCCCATTCCCATGAGGTGAAACCCTTTGCCTACGATTGGCGGAAGTCTCTCCTGGAGACGGCGAAACTTCTTCGCAAATCTCTGGAAGAAACGTTGGAGAAACTGGAGGGAAAGCAACCGGTCAGAATTGTCGCTCATTCCATGGGTGGACTCGTGGTACGCGTGATGCTTGCCACGCCGGAAGGGAAAAACGTGTGGGACCGGATGTGTGAGCATCCCGGTGCCCGGTTCATTATGCTGGGCACCCCCAATGGGGGATCACATGCCATTACCGCCATGCTGATGGGGCGTGATCCATTGGTGCGAAAATTGGATCTGTTGGATCTCACCAATTCCCAAACGACGTTACTTGGAATCATTTCCTGCTTCGATGGCGTGTTGCAGCTCCTGCCGCACAGCGGCACACTGGATGTGTTCAGGGCCGAAGTATGGGAAACCCTTCAGGAGCATGATCGGCCGGAGGATCGAGGAATGGGGAAGGCCAAAATTGCCACCTCCGAATCGGCGGGGATTGTTTGGCCGTTGCCCGACACGGCCCAACTGACGAACGCATTCAAGATGACCACACTTATCCGGGACAGTCCTATCGATCCTCAACGCATGATCTATGTGGCAGGATGCGCGGCGGCCACACCTTGTGATGTCTCGATTGATCTCTTGGCAAAGCCCGATCGTCGTATTCAGGTGCTGGCTACCTCGGCAGGGGATGGGCGTGTCCCCTGGGAAACCGGCATTCCCAACACACTGAGAAACCGGGCGTACTATGTGGATTGTGAACATGGGGATCTCGCAAATTTCCCGGACGCGTTTGAAGGGTTGGTTGATCTGCTGAATAGCGGAGTAACCACCAAAATATCCCAAACGCCTCCTGCCCGTCGCGAGGTGATAGTGGCCCCTCCCGCCATTGCGGAAGGAATGGTGGAGATGTTTCCCAATGAAGAGGATCTTATCGCCTCGGCCTTGGGATCGAGTCGCGTTCAAAAAACGAAGCTGCCTCCCCGGAAAGTCAGGGTCAAGATAATTAATGACAATTTGTCCCGGGCGTCTTCGCCTGTGGCGGTGGGACATTATGCAGGAGATACCATTGTCAGTGCCGAGGCGTATCTTGACCGGCAACTCAATGGCCGGTTGCGCGAACGGCAACGCTTGGGACTCTATCCCAATACACTCAATACCTCCGCAGTGGTGCTCAATGATCAAGAAGATGCACAGGGGCCAATCCATCCAGGCGCCATTGTTGTGGGGTTGGGGATGGTGGGAGAACTGACCCCTGGCGGATTAACGACCTCGATGACAAATGCCATAGTCAATTATGCCCTGGAGTGTTTAGAGGCTCACCGTAAACGCTGCTTGAGACTCTCCGAAGTGATTTCGGATGACTTTGAGCTGAAAATCCCTTTGACGACCCTGTTAATAGGGACGGGCGCAGGCGGATTTTCCCTGAATGATTCCTTGCAAGCGCTTCTCAATGGGGTACTGCAGGCTAATCGGCGCTTACGCCAATTGAAAGAAAGCAGGAAATCTGAGGACGGCGAATCCCCGGCGAATGACTTATTCGAAGAGCACATGGCCGAAGACGCGGCCCAAACCGTCACGATCGATTCCGTAGAGGTGTTTGAGTTGTTTCAAGACCGGGCAATCCAAGCCACGAAAGACTTGCGGGAACTAGCGCGGTCAGGGAATTTTCAAAAACATCTGCATATCGAGGAACTGTTGGTCGAGGGAGCGGCATCGCGGCAGAGAGCCTTTTTTGTGGAGGATGCA
The DNA here is from genome assembly GCF_032051675.1 of Candidatus Nitrospira neomarina. NCBI lineage: Bacteria > Pseudomonadati > Nitrospirota > Nitrospiria > Nitrospirales > Nitrospiraceae > Nitrospira > Candidatus Nitrospira neomarina. Next base: position 3,044,564 of record NZ_CP116968.1, on the reverse strand, counting down.
GCATGGTGGCAACGGCTGCGAATTGTCACGCAACCCGACGGCTCATTGAAATTTGAATCTCTGACCAACCGGGCGCGGATGGAAACGTATCTGCAACCGGCCCAACGGAAACTCATAGAACGGTTTTTGAAACGGGCGAGTTCTTCTACGCAAACCGATTTGGAATTATCCAACACGTTATTTGAACTTCTTATTCCTAACCGGTTAAAGGAATATGCCCCGGACCGGCGGGATATCGTATTGGTGCTGGACGAGGAGTCGGCGGAATACCCGTGGGAGCTGTTAAACAATCGCTATGATCCGCAAGCCCGTCCCCTTTCGGTGGAAGCGGGGATGATCCGGCAACTGGCTGTCCGGGATTTCCGTGAGAATGTCCTCCATGGGACAGAACGCAATGCCCTGGTGATTGGCGATCCCACCAGTGGAGAACCCTCCGGAAAGTTTGCCCCATTGCCCGGAGCGGCGGCGGAGGCGCGGGAGGTGGCCAAGCTCATTCGCCACTACGGGTATCGGGATGTGGTGGAACTCGTGGAGAGTGACGCCGACCCGGAGCACGTTTTGACTGCCCTGTACAGACAACCCTATCGGATCCTGCATTGTGCCGCACATGGGGTCTATCAGTTCCCATTGGAAGAGGAGGACGATCGGCTTGTTGCTCCGAATCTCCAGCCAACCTCAAAAAATGATCCTTGTGTAAAACCCAAAACGGTTACAGGCATGGTGTTAGGGGATGGGTTGTTTTTAACCCCGGCGGAAATTCAACAAATGCGCTATGTGCCCGAATTGGTCTTTTTGAATTGTTGTCATCTGGGGCGCACCAATGGCAGCGGTCCATCACCCGAAATTCCCTTTCATCGGTTGGCTTCCAACCTGGGCACCCAATTGATCCAGATGGGTGTGCGGGCGGTGATTGCGGCGGGTTGGGCCGTGGACGATACGGCTGCGAAAGTCTTCGCCAGAAAATTTTATGAAGAAATGTTCCAGAACCGTTTCTTTGGCGATGCGGTGCGATTGGCTCGACAGGAAATCTACCTTCAATATGGTGGATCAAATACCTGGGGCGCCTATCAATGTTATGGAGATCCGGATTTTTCATTGAAGGATGGTTCCAGGCCTGGAGCCGGTGACGGCCACATGGTGGCTCCGGCTGAATTGCGTGTGGAATTGTACAATCTGGTGCAAACAGTCCAGACGGCGGAACCGAAAGATGAAAGCAGGATTCGACAACAATTGGACGATTTACAGATTAGAGCAGGACAGGGATGGATGAATTCTTCGGCTATGTGTGCCGCCTTCGGGAAGGCGTATGGAGAATTGGGTCTCTTTGATCAGGCTGTCCGGTTCTATGATCGGGGGAGAACTTTGGAACCCGCCGATGCGACAGTGGATTCCCTGGAACAATTGGCCAACCTGAAGGTGCGATGGGCCCTTAAGAAATCTCTCGAAATGTTGCCACGCGCAAAGACAAAGACGGATGACAAGGCGAGTAAGCAGGAAATTCCCATCAAAGATCTCATTGATGACGCGGAGAATATTCTGAATTGTCTCATCAAGATTCAACCGACTCAGGAGCGATATGCGCTGAAAGGAAAAGTCTTCAAGGGGAGAGCTGTCCTTCACAAAGGAAGAGTTCAGAGAAAGAAAGCTCTACAACAAATGGAAGCGTATTATGGAAAAGGGTATGAACTCGGGAGAAAGGCTGAACGACATGATGTGTTTTATCCCTTGGTCAATCAATTGGCCGCCAAGATAGTGCTGTCCTGGGGAACTCAGAAATCCCGGACTGTTCCAAAAGGCAAGACCAAACAGACTAATTGGGTAAACGAAACGTTGTCGGAATTAGAAAAAGAGGCGGAAGAATTGCGGCACACAGGGCGATCATTTTGGGAGTGGGGCCTGAAACCGGAATGCCTGTTGCTGAAGGCTTTATATGCCAAGCGGCTCACCGTCAATGACCATAATGCCATTCTCAAAGGTTATCAGGAGGCCAAGCGTCGGGAAGGTTCGGCCAAACACATGGATTCTGTAGTCGAGAATATCAGATTTTTTGAAGCCATGCTGAGCCTAAGCAATCTTTCCAAAGCTCCCTCGTCACTTGCCCAAAGTCTGCAGAAATTGCGGGAAGGCCTGGAATCGAAGTAGAAGGCAACGGACTCCGCTAACATATCAATGTCGTCTTAAACGAAACTTGATCTTGTAGGTCCATCTACGTCTCTTCTCGTCATCAATCAGGGATGCATTCCCGGTATTGTGGGAGCTTTATGCACCCGGAGCGGGAAACCTTCTATCCTTTTTTTGTTTCCTGTAGCTTCGAAAGAGTAAGTATTCTGTCATTGATCGGTGAAACAGATCCGGTCTGAATTGTCATGCTGACCTAAAGCGAAGCATCTAATCCAGCCGATGTAGTGTAGGCATAATACTATAGGTTTTTCTGATCTCATTGCTTTCCTTCCTCTGATTCAGGTGTCCCCCTGGATTCAATTTTTCGTCCGCGGTAGACTGCTCCCATCTTGATTCAGTTTTTTTTAATCGAACCCCTTCAGATCATGAGCTTGCACCCAATTAGAATGGAGGGCGGAACGTCGTGTTGAAACGAATGTATGGGAGTCTGTTCCTGATTCTCTCTTTTCTGACAGCGGTTCCCTTACCGCTTTGGGCTCAATTGGATATTCAATATCAATCCCGCAGTCAGGAACAATTCGGCAGGTGGAGGGAAGGGGTCAAACCGAAGCCGGTCTCGGGGTTGAATATCGAATTGATTTCAGTGTTGGCCGATTACCGGGAACTGGTTTCCTCTGACAACTTTCCGAATGCGGTGAAGCTTCAATTTTTTTTAGATGATGAGCATGCGGTGTATCTGACCGTTCGCGAACTGGATTATCGCACCTACTATTGGTTGGATAAGGTGGAACCCGCCCGGACATGGGAAAAAGGGTTTCAGAATGTCTTTGCCTGGCCGACCGATCCCGTCTTGCAACAACTGACTCCCAAACTCGGCCTCTATGAATTGGGGGCCTTGATTCGTCTGGATGCGGACTCGACGTCCAGCGTGGAACGGGTGGCTCCCGGTGTGCTGTATCACAAGGAAATGCCTTCTAAAATTGACGGATATTTCTTTACGTTGAAAACGGGAGAAGATGCAAGACTCCTGGCCTCCATTACCCACAAGGCTTCCGGCAAGGAAGTTGAGAGGCAACTCTTCCGGAGAAAACGTGCCGGTCTTCCCTTTACGATTCATTGGGACGCCAAAGATGCAGAGCCAGGTTCCTACAAACTCGACATTAGCGGGTTTTCTCTTTCCTCCAATCAACCCATTTTCAAAGAGATTCATTTCTACCATCAGCCCATCGTGAACCCGTAAAGGGAGGTTCCCCTTCAGCCATGAAGGACGTGTTCATCAGTTACGCCAGCGAGGATCGACGTGTGGCCCAACAATTGGCTGCATCCTTGGAGCAATCCGGGGTATCGGTGTGGTGGGACCGCCGGATTCAAGTGGGAAGCGAGTGGGATAAAACGATTGAAGACGCGTTGGCCTCGGCGAAATGCGTGGTCGTGTTATGGACCGCTCACGCTAAAGATTCCCGGTGGGTGCGGGCAGAGGCTCGGGAAGCTTTGAAAACTGAAAAGGTCGTACCGGTCATGTTGGAGGCCAATGCCATCCCATTGGCATTTACCGGTATTCAGGCCTTGTGCTTTCTTGGATGGGAAGGCACGGCCGGATCCAAGGAATTTGACATTCTCCTTTCTGTCGTCCGTGCCAAATTAGAGGGGAAGCCTATGGAGCTCCCTGAGGCCTCTTCTACCAAACCCTCTCTGCTCGGAAAATTGGTCGCTCTTGTGGGGGTCAAGGCCGGGGTGGGAGGGGTTCTTGCCATTCTGCTGATCGGCAGTTCATTTGTGCGAGTCGATCCGGATATTTCGGTGCATGTGGAAACCACCCGGATGGAGTTGAGCGTGGTCTCTACTTTTGGTGATAAACGGCTGACCGACGATCTGACCTTTGAGACCCTGACCGTTGAAAATATCGGGAAACTCGCTATCAGTCCAGACCGGCTGTTGGTTGCGGATCCGGCTGACTATGATATGGAGTCGGATAGTTATCCACCGAAAGCCTGGTTCGATATCCCCGTCAATGGGCGAACCGTGCAATTTGGTGTGGGCAGCTCTGGTATGGCCTCGGAAATCGCCATTGAACCCACAGATCATCAGGAGGCCGTAGCGGGGCAACTCGATGGGATCGTGCTGACCGACGAGACGTTCGTCACGATGCAGGTTTCCAATAATAATGCGGTCACTTTGGCATTCAGAAAGAAAGAGGGGCCACAACGAGTGGTGGTGTCCCGCATACATGCCGTCCAATTCATTCAAATCGGATTACAAGCGCCGCCCGAACTTTCCATTCCTTTTCCCCAGGATCAGGAGCTGACCTATCACATCATTTTTGAGGAAAAACCGGGAACGATGGAACTGTTTGGGCAGGATGAGGCTTTGGTTCTGGTGATGAAAGAAATGGACCTCACAGGCAAGAAGCCGATTTCCAGTTCAGTATTGCCGATACAATCCATAGACTTTTCCTGGCAGGATCCCGGGACCGGTGAACGCAAGCCGCCGGAGGGGTTTTCGGGGACGGTGAATTATCTCGATCCGCAGAGTATGCCATCGGTGACTATCGGAACGAATGCCTTTCTGACCTTGGACGACCTGGACCATTTTGAAATCACTTCAATCAGCATAGATCCATTTAGCCATAAATTGGTGGTGGATCTGAAGGGCAAGGCCGGTTATGTCAAAACAGGGACTGCCGGCAACCCACAGGATCTTCGTCCGACCCTCTTCGATCACATCCGGTACAGCCCCCTATTCGAACCAGTCAGCAAATTATTGGGGTTTTAGAACAAGGAATAAGGTTCGGACCTCATTTGCCTGTGATCTTGTAGAGACGCCCCGGCGGGGCATCTCTCTTGGATTGATGGATGGCGTGGGACAAAGGCGACGTTCCATCGGAACGCCGCTACAGGGGCGAAATCCATTGGGTTGGTTTCTGGGGTAGAAACGTTCCGGTGGGACGTCTATCTTGGATTGGTGAATGACATGGGGCAAAGAAGACGTTCCACCGGCACGCCGCGACGAAGAAAGGGACGGGTGGTGTGGCAATTGTGGCCAGCGTGTGATTCGGGGCGGTGCCTGGACCGACGACCTTCCGGTGTTCCTTCGTTCATCAAACCGGCACAGGGACACCACTGTCTCCCGGCTCAACTACCTTGGTTTTCGTCTTGCCCAGGACATCCCCTAACCCTTTGCTCTGTATCCTATTACCCTTTTCCTATTTTCCCCATTTCCCCTCCTTTGTAAGGAGGGGTTAGGGGAGGTAGAAGGCAAGCACTGCCCGCCAAAAGAAAAATGGTGGCCAATGGTCACCCTACCTGTCATTCCGGCGAGTCTCCGGCCGGAAACTCTTCTATCGCTGTTCCAAATAAGTTTCAAAACCTTGAAATTGCATGCCGTCATTCCAACAGCCTGTCAGTCAAAATCTCTCTTCATACGTTTCGGAGGTGTGCAGACCATTTCTTCTGCCGAACTTTCTCATTTTTCCTGGACCAGGATTAACTGGGTGGTCTTGGATTCTCGTGAGAGATGTGCCAAGATTGCGCTACCGTTCAAGATGACGACATAGGACAAATTCATGGCTCTCATTCGTTTCCTGACTTTCTTGGTTGTTCTTCTGATGCTTCCGACTGCACCCGTATTGTCCGACGTGGATATGGGCACCTTAAAAAAAGGCGTAGTGAAGGTCTCGGCGCAATATTCCAAGTCTGAAAAAGTCGGAACCGGGTTTATTGTCGGGAAGGGAAAGAACCATCTGTTCATTGTAACCGCCTCACATGTGGTAGAAGGTGAGTCCGAAATCCCTCGATCCCTCACTGTTACGTTTTTTACGCATCAAGAAGAACCCTTGGTTGCTGAGGTCATCAATAAAGAAGGCGGGGATCCCAAAGGCTTGGCTCTGTTGAAGGTGGGGGGAGATTTTCCCGACGATGTGGAAATTCTGGAGTGGGATACGCAAACTCGATTCCATGGAGGAGAAGAACTGCATGTGATCGGATTTCCTCAGTTTGGAGGCAATCCATGGGCGGTGACCAGGGGAATCCTGTCCGGGTTTGACGGGCCTATTCTCAAGTTTTCCGGGGCGGTTGAAGAAGGGAATTCTGGCGGACCACTGCTGTACCAGGGGAAAGTTATCGGTGTGATTGTGGAAATCCTCCGGAAATTTGTCAATGCCAAGCCTTCTCAAATTGCGCAATTTACGGTTGAAAATTGGCCGGGGTTTACTCGTCAGGTCAGGATTGAACCGGAAAATATTTTACCGCCGTTAGAAGCCGATGCGGGGAAATCGGCAGGGAAGGGCTTGGCCACCTTGGTTGTCACCACCGTTCCACAGAATGCGGATGTGTTTGTCGACGATGAACTGGTCGGAAACACCACAAAAGGACCGGTCGTGGTGAGTCAATTAACCCCGGATAGTTACGAGGTGGCGGTCAAAAAGAAAGGCTATCGACCATGGATGAACAGTGTTGAATTACTTCCCGGCGAACTCCGGGAGTTGAACGCGTCTCTCCAGAAAGGAGTGGCGTTTGATGTGACCGGTATCTGGAAAAATCCTGATGAACCGACCCTGTCCTATGTTCTGCAACAAACTGGAGATCGGGTGGTGATGAGAGAAGTCACCGCCAGTGTGTTGGGGACCATGGTGACCGCAGAGGGAGAAGGGCAATTGCAAGGCAACCAATTATCCATTTTCTATCGGACTGTGTTGGGAACGATGGGGCAATCGACCACCACCTTATCGGATGACAATCAGCATCTCACCGGAACCTTCCAGGATTTTTCCAATATGATTCCGATGACGCTCTCGTTGGTTCGATCGGCAGATTCTCCCGCCTCTTTTGGTTTACCAGGCAGTGATGCGTGGAACGCCATTCAGGGTTTTGGGCAGTAAGCACTATTTGTTTTCGTGCCTATCTTTTCACCAATCGTGCAAACATGCGTATGTGTTCGGGTTCCAACTGTCCAGACGAATAGCGGGTGTTCCGTTCTACCTGATTGAGGACTTTCTCCACGATTACTCGACAGGGGTTTCAGATGAAATCGTTGGTCATCGGTGGAACCGGACAACTTGGAGCGAATTTAATTCGGGTGCTACTTGAGCGTGGGGACCAGGTTCGTGTGTTGCATCGATCCACCAGCAACACCTTCACGATTGATGGGCTGAATGTTGAGCGTGTGGTGGGTGATCTCAATGATGGAGAGTCCTTGCGTCTGGGCTGTGAAGGCAGGGATGTGGTCTATCACACCGCCGGGTATTATCCGTCTGTGACGATTCCAGTTGAGGTGGCAAAAGGGCAGGCTCTGAAAGAAACGGCACTGGTGTTAGAGGCTGTCCGTGCGGCCAGGGTGGACCGGTTCGTTTTCGCCAGTACGCTCACGACTGTGGGATTTCCCAAAACGGTCGGCCATCCAGCCAATGAAACCTGCCAATTTTCAACCCGATATACGAACAATCCGTATCTCATGGCCAAGGTCGCCATGGAAGAGAAGATTCTGCAATCGGTTCACCAGGGTATTCCTGCAGTGGTGGTGATCCCGACGGAATTTTTCGGCCCCTACGATCAGCAACCGACAAGCGGCACCCATATTCTGATGCTCGCGAAGGGGCGGATGCCGGTATATGTCCCAGGGCGGGTGAATGTCATTGATGTGCGGGATGTGGCCGTGGCCATGATCCGTGCGGCAGAGCGGGGTCGTGTCGGGGAACGTTATCTCGTGGGTAACTGGAATACGACACAAAAGGACTTGAATGAACTTATTTCGCAGGAGGTTGGAGTGCCGCCTCCTTTCTTTCCGGTTCCGTTAGCTCTCGCGCGTTGGGGAGCAAAAGCCGGGGAGTGGGTTTCACGTTCTCTCCTACGCCGGCCCCCCTTTGTGCCTGCCTTTTTTGTCGAAGTGATGGCGCATATGCAGCATTACGATTGCTCAAAAGCTCAGCGAGAGTTGGATTATCCGCGGAGTGCTCCCCAAGGGGCGATTGAGGATGCGGTTACCTGGTTTCGGCAAAATGGGTACTTCTAGATTCTTGATTTCACCCACTAGACCTTGAATTGCAAATTGTGAATGCAGTTGGCTTCAACCAGCATATCATCCTGGTCCAATGACAAAGGATTTGTGCCCGGGTTGAAGTGCCACGGCTTGGCGAGATCCTTCGGTTCCCTCAGGATGACAACTCCATCAAGGCTTGTTCTATTCGTTGTTTGCCCAGCATTCATGATGCATCGTTTGGTAAATGTAGTGCAGGTTGTTTTACCTGTAGTGAGTCTGTGGGATGTACCGATGCGTCACCTGAGAGGAGATCTTGCCGGAGGAGTCTTGAGGAGTCGAACGGGAAGAGGAATTGAAAATGCCGCTGGCCGCGGGGAATGTGATCTTCAGTATCTGGAGTTAAAGCAATGGGCAGTCTCGGTCAAGCTGTACCACCCGATTCTTCTTCGGCTTTGTTTAAGACTTGTGAAAAACGACCTCCGACGAGTGTGGTGACTTTTCCCATCACTTCGGTCAACTCCTTCCACTCTTCGGGTTTCAATTCCTCTTTGAGATTCGGATGGAGTCCCCATTTCGCACTGACCTGCTTGCCATCCCGTTGAATCACGACATAGAGAATTTCTGTTTCCTGGGAATCGGTTGCTGCTGGTGTCGTTCCCGAACCGCTTTGTGCCATGCCTGCTCTCCCTGTTAAAAATGTGTTGAGCCGATTGTACTGCATTGCCCTGTCCCCTGTAACCACCCACCATCCCTCATGTTGACCATTGATCCGCGTTTGTGTGACTTTTGGCGGTAGGGTACATTCTTTCATTGGGAGACGGTCTGCCCATTCCTGATTATTGCAGGAAAAATGCGAAGTTTCGAAATATCTGTGTCTGGTGACCTGAGCTTGCGGGTATTCACTTTTTTATGGGGGTAGTCTGATATGGAAATACAACGACCCAAGTTTTGGGACAATATCAATATGAACGATCTGGCCAGGAATTTTTTTGAAGGTCTCTTAATCCTGGTGCCGGTCGTGACGACGTTATATGTGGCGTGGTTGGTGCTTCAAACTATTGATGGCTGGCTGAATATTCCCATCCCTGGTGTGGGATTTCTGGTCACGGTCGGGTTAATCACCTTGACTGGCCGATATGCGTCCACCGTGTTCGTACAAAAAATGTTGGATGTGCTGGAACGGGTGTTGGTGAAAGCGCCTTTCGTCAAAATCCTTTATACCTCGCTCAAGGATCTGATTGCGGCGTTTATGGGAGAAAAACGGCGGTTCGATCAGCCGGTCTTGGTGTCTCTGGTTCCCGGTGGTCACGCAGAAGCGGTAGGCTTTGTGACTCGAACGGATTTGAAATTTCTCGGCCTGCTCGACCATGTGGCCGTCTATTTCCCGCAATCCTATAATTTTGCGGGAAATATTCTGATCTTCCCCAAAGAACAGGTTCACCCATTGGAGGCAGAAAGTGCGGATGTCATGGCATTTATTGTGTCAGGGGGCGTCTCCGGTGGGCAAAATGGGGAAGGGGGTGTAGGCCTACAGGAGATGATCTCGAAAGGTGGATGAGGTCCATGGTAAATGTATTATCGGGATGTATGATAACCGGAGAATGTTTCTGAATGAATGTGTCGTTCGCTTCAATCATTACGATCAATTCCCTACCCCTAGTACGTAAGAATTTTCGAAATCACCTTCTATCTCAAGTTGGTCCATGAAATTATTCATGACACCCAATTTCCTGAACGGAAGCTGCAAAACCTAAACAGCAGGCAATTAAGAACGAGGGAAAGGGAGCCCTCTTGTCGTCTCATCTGCATACGGCGTCTTTCAGCAACTTTAAGCCGCTAATTCGTCCTGCGAACGATATCAGCAGGATTCTTCCAGAAATTTCCATGTAAAGATGGTTCTGGTTTTGGGTGTGACCTTCAATTCTTCCCATGTGCCTTCCGAATCACGGGCTTTAACCACATACCAATGGTCCTCATACTTAATGCTAAAACTTGATAATGCTGTTGTTGAAGCCAGATAAATATTTGTCCGGGCGTATACCATGCATAGGTTCTGCCGGGCTCGGCATCATTCGTGATATAGCCGTGTTGTATGGTAGTTTTTTGCGCATGGAGCGATCCCCCTTAGGGGAGGTGGGCGCTAATCTGGAATGGCCCGCAGCAGATGAGCTGTTGTGATCAACGAGCCCCATGCTCAACTGGCTGAGCAAGCCAAAGGGTTCAACACTTTCGGGAAACTGACAAATGGGGATCGGGCAGACTTCTTAATACTCATAGCTGCATGTATGTGAAGGATCGGAGAGGAATTTTGTGAGATTCGTGACTGGCAGTCAATATTTTTGACAGGATGATGGGAGATTGATCGTGAACATGATGACCCGAGAGATTCAAGTTGTGAGAGTTGGCCTGGGACTGGTGCTGTTGGGATTGATGTTTGGTGTGGGAATGGGAATTCTCTTCGGTATGAATGAAGATCTATATAAAGGCTATATTAAACAGGGAATTGAAGCGAATCCGGCAGTTCATGATGCCAAAAGTGCGGATAAGATTTGGCGATATGCCCAACGTGCTCACTTTCATGCAACGGGCATTGCCGCCTTTTCTCTGGGGCTGATCATACTCACCATGTTGTCCGGAATGAAGTCACGATACAAAAAAGTCTCTGCAATGTTTCTCGGCCTCAGCAGTTTGTATCCACTTTCTTGGCTGACCATGTTTCTTCTGGCTCCCTCCATCGGGCGTGGTCCGGCTCATGAACATTTTCTCACGGAAATATTCGTGTATACGGGTGTGGGCGGCTTATTAATAGGTGGTGCTCTTCTTTGCGGAAATCTGTTTTTAGGATCCTTCCGCGAAGAGACCTCGTTGTAGGCCGTGTTGCGGGAAATATTTAGCTCCACACCAAACCAACCGAATTGGAGGGATGCAAGGAAAAGCCATCTAGCTTGAGAAAGACCAATCATTTTCTCTCCCAGGACAATATATATTGACGGTAGTTTCCCTTCCGCTCCTTCAAATGGGTATCCTATATAGGGGTTTCCCGAGAATTTGAAGAAGCCGGTCTCCATTCAGCATCTTTTCTTCCTTCGTGCCGCTCGAAGCAAATTTCCTCCACAGGTGTGAAGAGATCGTGTAGTCCCCGTTGCCGTGTCCAAATAATATTCGCCTTTTTTTCTCTTTTTAAACATGAAATCATGGAAAGCGAGGGAGGATGGGAGGTTTGGGTAACCTTTTAAATGCCTTTTCCCTCTGCTAATTGTACGGCTAAGGCAGCTGAGAATTTTACCTAAGCAATTAAAGGGTGGGGCCCTAGGTCATGAAAGAGGGTTCCCGGTAAATTTTGCCTACCACTAAAGGAAGAAGGGGACCGATAATGAGAGTGTTGAATAATAACAATAGTTTACAAGGGCATATTGACCCCCACAGGCACGTTGCATATTAAAGGCCTCGGGGCTGTTCAAAAAAGTGGTCCAGCAAGGCCGCAGTCATTTTTGCGCGCAGAGCGTACTTCTATTACGTGAGCACGGAAAAATGGCGAGAACGCCGCTGGCGGCTTTTTTCAACAGCCCCATAATGAATTGAATCAGAGATTCATGTTGTGGAATGATCATTCATCTTTTAGAATTATTATTCAAAGCCGATTAGATCTATTTCAGTAAAAGGCAATGTATGAAAGCGACTCCCAATCCTCGGGCGGAAAGAAAACAGCGGGAATATGAAGCCCGGCGTGAAGAAATTTTGCTGGCCGCGGAGCGAAAGTTCTCCCAGAACGGGTTTTTTAAAACCAGCATGGCCGAAATCGCCGAGGCCGCTCAATTTGCCATGGGGACGGTATACCGGTTTTTTAAAAGCAAAGAAGACATCTATATCTCTCTGGTGGAAGCCAAGGTTGAGGAATTACTCCGTCTTTTGGAAGAAGCGACGCACAGCCGTCTCCCGGCCCAGGAAAAGTTACGTGCGGTGATTCAGGTGAAGTTAGCTTTCGCTGATCAAAACCGTGCGTTTTTCCGTATTTATGTCTCTGAGTGGAGCGGGTTTGAATGGACCGTGAAAAGCGCATTTGGCGAGCGGGTGTGGAAACGGTATTTGGCGCAGATTGATCTTGTGGCGAATCTCATTAAGGAGGGTATCAAGACCGGAGAATTTCGCAAAGTGAATCCCAAAGATACCTCCTTGGCGTTTCATGGCATGTTAAACTCTACCATCTATCTTTGGATTCTCCAGTCAGGCCCCAAAGAATCGCTTGTGGACAAAGGCAAGTGGTTAGCGTCGTTGTTGCTTGACGGCCTCGGAACTTCACCCCTAAAAAGGTCAACGTAAACGTATGACATATCTGTCTAAAAGCTCTATCTGCCTGGTGTTTGCCATGATCCTGGCTGTGCAGGGATTGCAGGGGTGCAGTGAACAGGAGGCGGCCCAGCCGCCAACGGGACGTCCACCCTCACCGGTCAAGGTTGTGACCGTTTCGAGCAAGCAGGTTCAGCGATCCGTCTCATTGGTGGGAACAGCGGAACCACGCAAGCGAAGCCTCGTGGCTAGCGAAGTGGCGGGGCTGGTCAAAGCCTTTCCCGGTAAGGAAGGACAGTTTGCCAAACAAGGCCAAATGCTTGCCAGTCTTCGAACAGACACGCTGGACATCCGTCTTGACTCGGCAGTGGCTTCACATCGTGAAGCCAAAGCCCGCTATGACCAGGCGCAGAAGGATTTGGAGCGAATTAAAATGTTGTTCGCCAAAGAACTGGTGACTCAAAAGGAAATGGATGATGCGGTTGTTGAAGAAAGCGCTCTGGAAAAGCGGCTGATTCAATTAGAAGCGGAAATTCGCCTGGTACGTGATCAAATAAACAAATCAAGGATCATGGCACCCTTTCCCGGCTGGATCACGAAAGAATATACGGAGATCGGCCAATGGGTCGAGGAGGGTGGACCAGTGGTGGAATTGGTAGATCTGGCAAAGGTCGAGGTGCAAGTGCCGCTCCCGGAAGAATACGTGCGGGATGTCAGGGTCGGGGATTCAGTGATAGCGGAGTTCGATGCGTTGCCTGGAAGAGAGGTTGAGGGAACAGTCTATTCTGTCGTCGCGCAAGCTGATCGGTCGGCACGGACATTTCCGGTCAAAGTTGTGTTGGCCAATCCGGATTTACGCATTAAAAGCGGGATGGTCGCACGGGTGAAGTTAGCCGTGGGCGCTCCTTACCAGGCGGTCGTGATCCCCAAGGATGCTCTGGTGCTCAAAGGGGGCAAGGAATTCGCTTTTATTGTGGCTAATAACACTGTCACGCAGGTAGCGGTGATCCCCGTAGCCCATTTCGAGGACGTGGTAGAAGTACAGGGAGCTATTGAAGAAGGCATGCAGATCGTCGTGGAAGGGAATGAACGCCTCCTGCCCGGGCAATCGGTCAGAATTTTAGAGGAGCCGGTAAAAACATGAATCTGGTTCATTCTGCCATCCGTTATCCGGTCAGCACGGCAGTGGGTGTGCTCTTAGTGGTGTTGTTCGGCATTGTGGCGTTGGTGAAGCTCCCGGTTCAATTGGCACCTGATGTGGAAAAGCATGAGGTCACCGTGGATACCGTTTGGCCGGGGGGAAGCCCCCATGAAGTCGAGCGTGAAATCATCGACGAGCAGGAAGAGCAACTCAAAGGCGTCGAAGGCCTGGAGAAAATGTTCAGCGAAAGTTCCTACGGTCAGGGAAAAGTCATTCTCCGATTTCCCACCGGAACGAATACGGATACCGCCTTACTCCAAGTTTCCAACCGGTTGAATCAGGTTAAGGAATATCCGCTTGAGGCGGATGAGCCCGTCATTAGCAGCGCGGATACCCGTGGAGCCGCCATGGCCTGGTTTATTTTAGACACTCTAGAAGGGAATCCCGTCAACATTGAAACCATGCGGGATTTTGCAGAGGATATCATCAAAGCCCGTTTCGAACGGGTCCAGGGTGTCGCGGCTTCGAATGTCTATGGTGGGCGGGAGCGGGAGCTTCGGGTGACGGTCGATCCGGCTAAATTAGCGTCCAGAGCGTTAACCATTATGGACTTGGCGCGAGCGTTAGATCAGGAGAATAGGGATTACAGTGCCGGAGATTTTGATGAGGGTAAACGGTCGTATGTCGTACGTACGGTGGGGGAATATCTCAATCCCCAGGATGTGGAAAATGTCATCATTGCCAGGCGTGAGGGCGCGTCGGTGTATGTGCGGGATGTGGCGACTGCCCATATTGATTACAAGGATCCGACCGTGGTGGTGCGACAAAAAGGCCATTCAGCCATCGCCATCAACGCGATACGGCAGACCGGGGCCAATGTGTTGGAAGCCATGGATGGTCTCCGGGAGGCCGCCAGTGAGCTCAATGAAGAAATTTTGAATGCGCGGGGGTTTCAGTTATTTCAGGTCTATGATGAAACCACATACATTAACCGGTCCCTGACTCTTGTCCAGCAAAATCTGATCGTCGGGAGTATATTGGCGATTTCCATTTTGTTTTTATTCCTCCGCACGGGCAGTAGCACCCTTGTGGTCGGTTTGGCCATTCCGATCAGCATGATGGGGACGTTTATTATGTTGTGGGCGTTGGGCCGGAATTTCAATGTCATCAGCTTAGCGGGAATGACCTTTGCTGCCGGGATGTTGGTGGATAACTCCATTGTGGTGCTGGAAAACATTTATCGTCATCGGGAATTGGGCAAATCGTTATTCCAAGCGGCATACGATGGCACGGTGGAGGTGTGGGGTGCAGTGCTGGCCAGTACCCTCACGACTATTGCCGTCTTTGTTCCCATTGTGTTCATGGAAGAACAATCCGGTCAATTGTTTCGGGATATCGCTATTGCGATCAGTGCGGGAGTGGGGTTGAGCCTTGTGGTCTCGATGACGGTGATTCCATCATTGTCTGCACGAGTGTTAACCACGGTGACTAAGTCCAAAGGAAAGCAAGCACCCGGTACGTGGACTAGCGCAGGATTTGTGGAGGGTGGTTCGACGACGGGACGGCATTCCTGGTTGGATCGTATCAGAGAGGCCCTCGGTTCTTTGGTGTATGGTTTGAGTGGTAGCGTCTTCTGGCGAAGTGTGACGATTCTGGGATTTACCTCTCTTGCGATACTGGGAAGCTGGGCTTTGTTACCGAAGGCGGAGTATCTTCCTCAGGGAAACCGGAATCTTGTCATCGGCATTCTGCTTCCTCCTCCGGGGTATAACACTCACGAATTTGTCAAAATGGGAAAGCCGATTGAATCGACCCTCAGCCCCTATTGGGACGCAAAGCCTGGTTCCCCGGAGGAAGCCGCGTTGGATGGCCCCAGTATTGCCAATTTTTTCTATGTGGCACGGGGGCGTTCGGTCTTTATGGGCGGTCGAGTGAATGATCCGAGCCGCGTGAAGGAATTGATCCCCCTGTTTCGTCGAGCTACGGCGGACCTTCCGGGCGTGATTGGGATCATCACCCAACGCGGCCTGTTCGAGCGTGGCCTAGGTGAAGGGCGAAATATCGATATTGAGATCACCGGGCCGGAGTTGGACACGCTTGTGCAATTAGGTGTTCAGGTGTTCGGTCAGGTGAAAGGGGTGCTGCCCGAAGCGCAGGTCAGGCCCATTCCCAGTTTGGATTTGGGAAGCCCGGAAGTTCGTGTCACCGTCAAACGGGATCGTGCGGCGGATGTGCAAATGACGAATCAGGAGCTCGGATTTACCATTGATGCCCTGGTCGACGGGGCAAAGGCCAGTGATTACCAATTTGAAGGAGATGAGGTTGACCTGACGATTCGTGGTATCGATAAATATGCCAATCAAACGCAGTCGCTGACCTCGATCCCAATTTATACCAAGGGCGGTCAACTGACGACGGTCGGCAATATTGCCGATGTCACATTAGTCGCGGGCCCGGAACAAATCAATCATATTGAACGGGAACGATCCATTGTGATTCAGGTGATCCCACCGGTTGAGATGGCGTTGGAGGAGGCGATGGATGTGATTCGAACGCAAATCCTTGGGCCATTGAAAGAAAGTGGGACGTTAGGACGTTTGTATAATGTCCGCCTGTCGGGGACGGCCGATGATCTTACCGAAACCTATGATGCGTTAAAATGGAATTTCTTGTTGGCCTTTACCATTACCTACCTTTTGATGGCCGCGCTGTTCGAAAGTTTTCTCTATCCTCTGGTCATTATTTTTACGGTGCCATTTGCCGCAGCCGGTGGATTCCTGGGGCTTTCTCTGGTCAATAATTTTATCGCCTATCAACCATTAGATGTGCTGACCATGTTAGGCTTTGTCATTCTCATCGGGGTGGTGGTCAATAATGCCATTCTGGTGGTGCACCAGGCCTTAAATTTCATGAGGGGACCGGAAGAGGGGGATTCGTTGGGAGGAGGATCGGGGCAAGGTTTACCTCTTCGGGAGGCCATTCGTGAATCCGTCAAAATCCGTGTCCGGCCGATTATGATGACGACACTCACCACGCTCTTTGGTCTCTTTCCGCTTGTGGTCTCATCCGGTGCGGGCTCAGAGCTGTATCGGGGGATCGGAAGTGTGGTGCTGGGTGGCCTCTTGGTCTCCACCGTGTTCACCCTTATTGTTATTCCGGCATTGTTTACCTTGGTCGTTGATACGCAACGCAAGTGGGCAGAGGCCAGAAATCCTCAATTAGCTGAACAGCCCTCGGGCGGCGCTTTATAACCTGGAGGCGAAGGGACAAGATATGATGGGAGGTCAGTGTTGGAAGGCGGTTGGGCTATGCGTGGTGTGTCTTATGGTAATTGGCGGAATCGGTGCCGTGACCTGGGCGGCTTCCCCGGAGCCTGCAACGGTTCGTGACCTTCCCGAGTTGCGGCTGAGTTTGCGGGAGGCGATGGATGCGGCTGTCGATCAGAATCCGACGGTCCGTTTGTTTAATGAACGTATTACACAGGCACAGGATGTCGCGAATACACAACTCGGTGAATTATTGCCCAATCTGTCAGGGACGGCAGGTGCATCCCGGCGTCGATTCTTTACGGGGTCGTTTGGTTCGAGCGCCACCGTTGTAGGCCCCAGGGATTTTTACGAAATGAGGGCTTTCCTCACCCAGAATGTGTTCAGCTTAAGTCTCATTCAAAAATGGCGGGCTGCCAAAGCGGGAGTGGACGTGGCAGGGTTGGACGCGGAAGTCACCAAACGGGATACCATGGCCACCGCAGGTCTGATTTATTTGGAAACGCTTCGGGCTAAGGCGGCGGTGAATGCCCGGACTGCGGATGTGGCATTGAATAAGGAATTATTGCGTTTGGCGGCGGAACGAAAATCCGCCGGGATGGCGACCAGTCTGGATGTGACGCGTGCGAAAGTTCAATTGGAAAACGCCAAACAGCGATTATTAGTCGCTGAAAATGAGCGGGATCGTGCCAAACTCAATTTGATTCGTGCCATGGGGCTCTCGTTCGAGGTGAAGCTGGTGCTTACGGATGAAATGAAAATGGTGAATGTCTCCGACCAATCCATAGGAGAGGCCTTGCAGGTGGCCAAAGAACACCGGACCGAACTGAAGGCGCAGCAGAATCGTGAGCGTCTGGCCTCCTTGTCGTTAAGTTCCGTGACGAACGAACGGGTTCCCACTATTCAGGCTTTGGGCGATGTTGGCATGATCGGCAATCAAATCCCCAATGCGTTGACCACCGATAATGTTCAGGTATTAATGAGGGTGCCGATTTTCGATGGCGGAATGCGGGAAGCCAGAATTTCAGAGAGTCGCAGTCTGCTCAGACAGGAAGCCATCAGAACGCAGGATGTGCAATATCAAGTGGGATTGGAAGTTCGTGATGCACTGATCACGATGAGTTCGGCCAAACAGCAAGTCGCGGTTGCGGAAGAAGGGTTAAAGCTTTCACTGACCGAATTGGAACTCTCACGTGAACGGTTCGCGGTCGGTGTCGCCACGAATATCGAAGTCACTGATGCGCAAACCCGTGTGGCGCAAGCCAGGGATAATTTGATTGAAGGCCTCTTTACTTTTAATGCCTCCCGTCTGAGTCTGGCCCGGGCGCAGGGTCAGTTGGAAAAATTGTAATAGGTCGGGCCTGTTCGCCCAGAAGGTAATATGACGACACTCCAACTCAAACAAGAAATCCGATCAGAAGCAAACAAGCGTCGAACGTTTGCCATCATCAGCCATCCGGACGCCGGTAAAACCACGTTGACCGAAAAGCTCCTGCTCTACTCGGGGCTGGTTCGTACTGCCGGGATGGTCGGAGGGCGAAAAAACCGGAAAATGGCCACGTCGGATTGGATGGAAATGGAGCAGGAGCGCGGCATCTCCATTACCGCCTCGGCGATGCAATTTCCTTATAAACAGGCTGTGATTAATGTATTGGATACGCCTGGCCATCAGGATTTTTGCGAGGACACGTACCGGACACTCACGGCGGCCGATAGCGCGATCATGGTCATTGACGCGGCGAAGGGTGTTGAAACGCAAACACGCAAACTGTTTGAGGTCTGTCGTCTTCGCCGGATTCCCGTGTTGACGTTCATCAATAAGATGGATTTGCCGGGACGCGCTCCACTGGATCTCATGTCAGAAGTGGAGGATGTATTGGGCATTCATGCTAGTCCCATCAACTGGCCCATCGGGTCCGGACAGGATTTTCTTGGTGTGGTGAACCGGCAAACCCGAAAAGTGTTGCTCTATACCAAAACGGCGGCGGGAGGGGCGGCAAAACCGGATCTCATGGAACTCTCCTTGGACGATCCCTCCGTGAAAGACCGTATGGCGGAGTATATCTGGGATGAATTAATGCATGATTTGGAATTGCTGGATATCGCCGGGAATCCCTTCTCGAAAGATGATTTTCAAAATGGAAAAGTCACGCCCGTCTTCTTCGGATCTGCCATGACCAATTTCGGTGTGGAAGCATTCTTCGATGCATTTGTGGATCTGGCGCCTCCCGCTCACGGTCGATTAGCGGATGCCCCGGATGGCCATGAGCTGATGATCGACCCGGTTGATACACCATTTAGCGCCTATGTATTTAAACTCCAGGCCAATATGAATCCACGCCATCGCGACAGCACGGCTTTTTTACGAGTCTGTTCAGGGAGATTCGAGCGGGATGTGGTGGTCAAACATCATCGGACCAACACGGAGGTTCGGCTCTCACGGCCCCACAGTATGGTGGCGAAGGAACGCAATACGGTCGATGTGGCCTATCCCGGCGATGTCATTGGGATTATCAATCCCGGGATTTTTCAAATCGGCGACACGATTTCGGTGGCGGACGGCTTTAATTATAAACCGCTTCCACAATTTCAACCCGAAGTCTTTGCCCGTGTGCGGCCGACCGATACGGGAATGCGGAAATCATTCGACAAAGGGATCGAGCAACTCGCCAGGGAGGGGACCATTCAAATCCTTCGAAGTCTGGACGGGCTGGAATTTTTTGTGGCCGCTGTGGGCAAACTTCAGTTTGATGTGCTGGAATTCCGCTTGCAAAGCGAATACCGCGTCAAAGTGGTGGTGGATGTGTTGCCCTATGAATCCAGTGCCTGGCTGGTAGGCGACGTTGCGACGTTTAAGCCGCCCTCTGATGCCCTTGTCGTCAAAGACAGCCGGGATCGAGCGGTCGTCCTGTTTCGTAGCTCATGGTCAAAGAATTTCGCCGGCGAACGCAATCCCGATCACAGTTTCCGGGATATGGGGTAGATGCATGAGTTCAGTTAGGTGTATTTTAGGGCCTGTAATGTTATCTGGTCTCTCGGGAGGGTGTTGGGGAGAGCATGGTCACTATGTGGGGAGTTCCACGGATGAAAATGGACATCCTTGTGAGACTTATGAATATGCAGATGGAACTCAAGGGACGCATTGTGATCTTCAAAAGCAGAATCCCCCTTCTGGCCAATAATTCGAATCTCCTCCCTTTTCCTCACTCACAACGAATCTTTCTTCTTCATCTTTCTCTAATACAACGGATTGTTTCCTCTCATAGTTATTCCAAATGCTTCTCCGAGCGTTCCTGTTTTTGACCCATGCCACAAGTAGTTCTCTGAGGTCCCTATCCCTCTCCTTATCTGACGCCTGCCGCCCGTCCCGGTAGTCGGCCCATTTTATTAAACGGCGGGCCTTGTCTGAACGTAGTGAGTTAGTCCGTCTTCCTGTGATTGGCCTCGGTCCAATTGATGAGTCCGGGCGTGGCGTCATTGGTTCGGTCCTTTTGCCGAAACACAAGGACCTCGGCTGCCGGGCCGAAACCCGGCATCTATTGAGCAATACATAAACGATTTCTATCAAAAGAAGACGAACAGTTTTTGGAGGGTATAGGTGACAGGCGGTACATTCCTCACGTATTGCGAAATGGGTTGTGTAACAGGTTGATGAAAAGAAAGACCAATTTGTGGTGTATGAGAGCAATCAAGTGGTCGGTGACTCAGAAAATGGAGTTGGGAGAATCAATAAGGAGATTTGATGATGGGAAAGAAAACTATAGGCAGTTTGGTTTTTTTTGGAACGATCAATATCCTTTTCTATTTTGTCACCCTAAGTTTTGCGACCAATGTTCCTGCTCCTGAAATTATCAGCCCGACCTGGTTGAATTCTGAGCCCTTACACATGGAAAAATTGCGCGGCAAGGTGGTGATGGTGGAGTTTTGGACATTTGGATGCTGGAACTGCCGGAATATCGAACCATACGTCAAGGAATGGCACGACAAGTACGCCAAACAAGGGCTGGTTGTGATTGCGGTACATTCGCCGGAATTCAAATATGAATACGATGTAGAAAAGGTCAAAAGGTACATTCAGGAACACCATATTCCCTATGCCGTGCCCATCGATAATGAATTCCTGAACTGGCGGCAGTACCGCAATCGCTATTGGCCGACACTATATTTGATCGATAAGAAGGGAAATATTCAATACACCAAGATCGGTGAAGGTAGCTATGAGGAAACCGAAAAAACTATTCAGCAGCTACTTGCCGAACCGACATAAACAGCCAAGTTTGTGAAGAGGTATATAAAGGGAGTGTTGAATAATGAAGATTTTCCAGGACAAATCGGCCCAGGATTAGATTACTCCTCAAAGGCTCCGGGTCGGTTCAAAAAAGCATGCCCTGAGTCTTTCCGAAGGGTCCGTCCAGCAAGGCCGCAGCCGTTTTTACGCGCGGAGCGTACGCGTAGTACGTGAGCACGGAAAAATGGCGAGAACGCCGCTGGCGGCTTTTTTCAAGAGACCCATAAAGATCAATGGGTAGCGAGAAGGTTGGAGGAAAGAGCCTTTGATGAAATCGTGATCCGGTGACGATCAAGGGGGAGATGACAGCCTTATTCTTGACGACATTTCTTGAGTACCTCAGCCATCTCCTGATGGATATGGCCGTTGGTGGCGATAAGGGTGCTGCCATAGATGGAGTAGGGTTCGCCTGCATAATTTGTTAACATTCCCCCGGCTTCCTCCAGGATGACTTTTCCTGCCGCAGTGTCCCACGGATTGAGTTGTAGTTCCCAAAAGCCATCGAATCGGCCGCAGGCGATGTAGCAGAGATCAATCGCGGCGGTGCCGGTGCGGCGCATCCCACGCGCACGGAGGGTGAATGCGCAAAATTCCTTAAGATTGTTATCTTTGGCGGTGTGCACGTCATAGGCAAACCCGGTGACGAGTAACGCTTCATTTAATTGAGGTGTCGCTGAGACATGAATGGGGGTGCCGTTGAGTGTGGCCCCCTTCCCTTGTTGCCCCAGAAACAGTTCGTCCCGCGTGGGATCATAAACCACTCCTAGGACGCACGTGCCTTCATATTCCACCCCGATAGAGACATTGTACATGGGAAAGCCATGGGTGAAATTGGTGGTTCCATCCAAAGGATCGACGATCCATTTGACGGGATGGGTGGGGATGTCTTGCAGGCCCTGTTCCTCGCTAAGGATCTGGTGTTCGGGAAACGCATGTCGGATGGTCTGAATGACCGCTTCTTCTGAGCGTAGGTCAGCTTCGGTGACCAGGTTGATGGCTTGATCCTTTTGATGTATCTGAAATCCTTTTTTGGCATAGTCGAGCAGGATCGCTCCGCCCTGCCTGGCGGCTTGAATGGCGATGCGGGTTAACGAGTGATAGTCGGTAGGGGATAGTGCCATAGATGATGGGGAGCAGACCGTTTCTGAGCATACCTGAAGTCTGCGGAAATCCCAAGCGCCACGATGCGATCATGGAAATTTGTTGTGTGAATGTTTAAGGGAAGTGAGGAGAAAAACACACCGGGAGTGGGTGGCCCCACTCCCGGTGGCACTGCAGGTGGGATCTACAGCTACTTCTTCTTGGTTTTTGCTTTAGCTTTGGGTTTCGCGGCCGCGGCTTTTTTCTTTGGAGCGGCTTTCTTTTTCGTTGCTGCCAATTCACTCACCCCCTTTCAGATCATACAAGCGTCCGTCAATGCGGATCAGACGGCTTTGGTTAGAGATTTTTCGTGATTGACTTCGAATGTATTGGGCCCCACTTTACGAAATCGAGGGTCCCTTTTTAAGGATGTAGCGACCGACGTGACAGGGGTTTTTCCCCTGATTGGCATCCCGCCTTCCTTGAGACGTTGAAAAAGTTCTTTGGCGTGCAATGGACGACCTACTTCCTGGAGAACCATATACACTGCATCAGGGACGCTCATCCCCACATATTTGCTTCGGCCTAGAAGAATTTCCCTCGACTTAGACGCGACATCCGTGTCGGCTGAGGACAGATGTCCCTCTTTTTCCGAGAAGATCTGGCTGGAGAGACTCGCCAGCTTCGCTTTGTCAGCTTCGACGCGATAGAGGGTTTTTGCCAACTCCAGATATTTCTCAACCGTCGCAATTTCCTCACCTACCTGCTCCCGTTTTTTTTGGAGATCCTTGAGTTTGCGCTCATAAACACTGATGCGCTGCTCCAGCCCATCGCTGATGTCTTTAAGCTGGTCATTTTGGTCCTCCATTTCGCAAGCTCCACCATATGTTGAGCCTCATTCTATTTGTGTTTTAAAGCAAAGTCAACAAGCAAGCTTTAAATTTTTATTTTTAAAGGATGCCTTCAAACAAATATGCAAATTACGATTGGTTATTTATAAATCAATGGGATGTTTGTGAAGATGTCATTATAAAATTGCATGGTGAAAATGAAAGCCTAAATTTAGTGCCTTATGAATTTATAAAATCAATATTTGGTATGTTCATGCTCCTTACGATTCATGAATGTGTCTTATTAGCTAGGTAATGTATCGTGGCATGGGGATTTGTTTTTTTATTGTCTGGTGGCGAGGACATGGCGGATAATTTCGGCAATAATTTGGCCAAATCGATAAGAAGAGGATTTATAGTTTGAAAGTATGGTATGGAACAACTCATCGTTTGAAGCATGCCGGGGAGGAAATGAACAATAGGTTGTGGTGTATAAATACCTAGTATTAATTTATTATTTTGAGAAATTCTCCACCTTTCTTGGTGTGGCTTGGGAATGTAGGGATGCTATGATTGTTGAAATATTTGATTGTTGGATTTAGCCGTGATGACCAAAAATACCGATCATCTTAACCTGCTTGCGCTCACCGCGAATGAACTGAATGCCTTCATTCAGCAACTCGGTTGGCCACGATATCGGGCCAACCAAATCCTCCGATGGCTCTACCAACATCGTGCAGTGGATATTGAGTCGATGACCAACTTGTCAAAAGCCGACCGGGCCAGGTTGCAGGAGGTGGCGACCATTCACCGCATGGGGGGTTCACCTCCAACGATTGCCAGCGATGGCACCGCAAAGTTTGTATGGAATTTAGAGGATGGCCTGGCTGTGGAAACGATATTGATCCCCGATGGTCGTCGACGGACTTTGTGTCTGTCATCTCAAGTCGGCTGTACGCTGGATTGTGGCTTTTGTTTAACGGCTGAAATGGGCCTGAAACGAAGTTTGCGCGCCCAGGAAATTGTCGGGCAGGTGTTGAATGTCCAAGCCTATCTGCCGGAAGGGGAGCATCTGTCTTCCCTGGTGTTCATGGGAATGGGAGAGCCATTGGTGAATTTTGAGCCGGTCGCCGAAGCGATTCAGCGTCTCACCAATATTGAGTGGGGTTTGGGTTTTTCTCCACGACGTATTACGGTGTCAACAGCCGGATGGATTCCGCGATTTCCAGATGTGCGGCGATTAGGCGTGAATCTGGCCATATCCTTAAATGGCACCACCAATGAGCAGCGGTCACATCTGATGCCTGCAGTGAATGGGCGCTATGATTTATCCGAATTACTCGATGCCTGCCGCGAGTATAATCAATTCAGCGAGCGCCCCCTGACGTTTGAGTATGTGTTATTAGCGGGGGTCAATGACTCACCGGATGATGCCAGGCGTTTGGTGCGCCTTTTACAGGGAATCCGGTGTAAGGTGAACTTGATTCCCTTTAATGAATTCCCGGGTAATCCGTTTCGGCGTCCGTCATCAGAAGTTATTGATGCCTTTCAAGGTATTGTCAGAAGCAAGGGTCTGGATGTGTTTCTCCGAAAAAGCCGGGGAGATGATGTGTTGGGAGCTTGTGGCCAATTGGGTCGATCAGCTTCCGAAGTCTTAACTCAGACGACGACGAACAAGAAAAGGAGTCTCCCTCTCTATGCTCAGTCTTGAACCAACTTTGCAGGGGAAGTATGAGGCCTTGCAAGAACTCTTTCACCAAATGGGATCGGTCGTCATCGCGTTTTCTGGAGGGGTCGACAGCACCCTCGTGTTAAAAGTGGGCTTTGACACACTTGGTGCGCAGACCAAAGCGGTCACGGCAATCTCGCCAACATTTCCATCACTGGAGGTGGAAGAGGTCAAGCGATTAAGCGCCGCGATCGGGACGCCCTTGCAATTGGTGGAAACGGATCAGTTGCAAATTGATGCCTTTGTCAAAAATGATGCAACCCGGTGCTTTCATTGCAAGACAGACTTATACCGGTTGCTATCCACCCTTCGGGATGCCGTGGGATTTCAGACAATCGTAGACGGGACTAATGTGGATGACTTGGGAGAAGATCGTCCCGGTATTAATGCGGCCCGACAACTCGGCGTACGGAGTCCTCTGGTTGAAGCGGGATTCGGTAAGGCGGATATTCGGGAATTGGCAAAAGGTTTGGGGTTGGCAAATTGGAATAAGCCTGCCGCAGCCTGCTTGTCTTCACGAATTACCCGTGGACTCCCAATTACCAAGGCCTATCTTTCACGGGTAGAGCGTGCCGAGGCCTTTTTGGTGGCTCAAGGAGTGACGCAAGTGCGGGTTCGTCTTCACGGCGATTTGGCGAGAATCGAGATTGCCCCAACCCAAATGTCGATTTTGACACAAGAACCGGGCAGATCCCGGTTAGTGGAGGAATTTAAAAAGCTGGGATTTCAAACGGTCACGCTGGACTTGGAAGGGTATCGGGCTGGAGGTGGGAATATTTCCTCAACGAACCATTGAAGCATCGACCGTGATTTTTGGGAGCGGGTCACCGGAGTGTCTCACCCAAAAAACATTATTTGCAGGCGTTCTTGTGAACACCATAAAAAAACTTGTGAACACCATAAAAAAAGAGGGGAGTAATTCTTCCCTCTTTTTTATTGTGCATGTCGTTTTGATCTAAACGATTCTGGAAGAAATAGCTCTGAGCTTGATATTCGGAGAGAATGGGGAAAGCCTTAGTTTTTTGATTGGGCAGCGACGGCTGCGAGAGCTTCCTCGGCATATCGCCGATGATCATCGTCCGATAAGCTTCGACCGATTACCTTTTCCGCAATCATGAGGGCCAGCTCAGCGGATTGGGTTTTGATATCTTGAATGGCCTTTCGGCGCTCCCGCTCAATGTCTTGTGACGTTTCCTCTTTAATTCTCTGGGATTCGGCACGAAGCCGTTGCTCATTTTCATCAAGCAGTCGTTGAGCCTGTTGCTTGGCCTCTGCCAGGATCGTGTCCACTTCTTTGGCAGCCACCTGCAGCTTGGCGTCGTATTCCTTGAGCTTTCGTTCTGCTGCAAGCCGGTTTTGTTCGGCCTGGTCGAGGCTTTCCCTGATCTTGCGTTCCCGGGTTTCCAGTGTTTCCAGGATCGGGGGGAGGGCGTACTTATAGAGCACCCATAGGAGGATCCCAAATGACAGGAGTTCCCAAAATATCAGCGACGAAAAGAAATGTGTGTCAAATTGTGGCATAGGTCAGGAGCCCTTTAACCTTTGCCCATGATGATAAAGGCGATGACCAGTCCGTAGAGTGCGATGGCTTCTACCAGAGCAAACCCGATCCACATGTACTTGCCGACTCGAGCTTCCGCCTCGGGTTGACGGGCAACCGCCTCAATCATTTTTCCAAAAATATACCCGATGCCGATACCGGCACCCGCAAAGCCCGCCGCTGCCAGGCCCATTCCCAAAAGTGCTGCTGCTGCAGAATCCATTGTAGTGTTGTCCTCCCAGTTTAAAAGGGACTAATTGTAAAAACGTCCTCTGATCGTTCGTTCGAATGCCAGTTAGTGTAAATGCATCGCGTCGCCGATATAGACGCAGGTTAAAACGGTAAAAATATAGGCCTGGATAAAGGCAATCCCGACTTCTAAGCCATAGAGTGCGATGGTAAAGGAAAAAGGCAGCCATCCTATCAGGAGGCCGCCGGCAATGGTGAGGCCGAACAATACCCCAAGAATCACGTGGCCTGCAGTCATATTGGCGAATAATCGGACGGCCAGTGAGATTGGTCTGGCTATTTGACTAATTAATTCAATGGGGATCATTAAGGGAAGGAGCCACCCTGGCGTGCCAGGGGGAACTAGTATCCCCAGAAATTTTGCCCCATGCAGTTGAAATCCGACGATAAGACTCAGTAGATAGACACCGACAGCAAATACCCCCGTCACAATGATCTGGCTGGTAATGGTATAAGATCCAGGTATAAGACCGATCAGGTTTGAAAATAAGATAAACAAAAAGAGGGCGCTGATGAGCGGGAAATATCGCATCCCTGAGGCCCCCATCGTGTCGTGGATAATCCCGCGAATGAAATCGACCAGCAACTCCGCAAGACTTTGAAGCTTGGAAGGCACGAGTGCCCTGGCGCCACCAGCTTTCAATAATATGAAAGTCACAAGTCCCACCACGACCCACATCATCAAGACAGCCTTATTGACGGAAACGTCAAGGCCGAAAATGGAAAGCGGGAGAAAGTTATGAAGCTCGAAGGGATGTAACGGATCTTCCAAAACTAAACCTTGTGTCTAGCGACTCATTGTTTCCAACGCTGAGCTGCACGGTAGGCGTTGCGAACTCCAGCGATTAATCCCAGTACCAGTCCTATCGCCACACCCCAGGGCGTGGTATCCAACACATACGAATCAGTTAACCAACCAAGGAATCCACCGACGATAAGGGCGGCAAGAAGGTCCGTCCCCACTCGCATTGCCTGTCCCAGCCCCGCAAACATTGGATCCTGAGAAGGTGCCATTTTTTCAATCGGCAAGGCGAGTCGTTGGAAGGGGTCACATTCAAGCAAAAAATCCCGAATCATGTCAAGCAACAAAGGTCCCATTTTTCAATATTGTTATGGTAAGGTACAGGCAAGGAAGAAGGAGGATCATGAAGACTCCTCGGGGGTTCAGTTCGGCGTTTATTTTTTGGCCAATATTCATGATGATGAAACATTTCGTATTATTCCTGATCCTGGCGGCTGCCACGAGTGGGAATTCCGTGTGGGCCACTTCATCCGGGGTTGATGATTTGCCGGATTTAACGGGTGGCGTGGTGCCAGTCGTTCAATATAAGCAACTTGACCCCTTTTCTGGAAACGACATATTAACGTCAGTGAGTGAAGTTGAATATACGGTAAAGGTCAAAAACCAGACGGGCCATCCGCTAATTGCCGATACTCTGATCCTGGTGGTGGATTCCGTCCTGGAGATTTCCGGAAAAGAAATCATCAACCGTGTCAGAATCGAAGGTTCCGATGGAACGACTCAGGAGGGGAAACCTTTTTTCAGGATTCCCAGTTCCGGGCCGGACCTGTCCCCCTATGGAGAGAGTGAGTCG
Organism: Candidatus Nitrospira neomarina; assembly: GCF_032051675.1. Lineage (NCBI taxonomy): Bacteria > Pseudomonadati > Nitrospirota > Nitrospiria > Nitrospirales > Nitrospiraceae > Nitrospira > Candidatus Nitrospira neomarina. Next base: position 3,016,465 of record NZ_CP116968.1, on the reverse strand, counting down.
GTCACCATACGGGTGACGAATCCTGATTTTCTTCGATTTTATCCCCCTGGTGTCCGGGTTCGCGGGATTCGGCGTTCTTCTGAAAAAGCCGTCAAAGATCTTCTCGAAACCCTGGTGCAAAAGGGGTTGTTGTCTCCCGAAGACGCCATGCAGGCGTTGGAATCTCCTTCATCAGGTAGTCCTTAACCCTTGTCCTCCATTTCCAAGCATGCCGAACGAGGAGTTCCTTCCTCGGTTCATCCGAATCCGTATTTTCCGCTTATTCAGCATTGTTTCCCTGCTTTTGATGATCCCTTTGACCTCTTTGGCCGGGTGACCGGTTATGCTCCGCATTCATTTTTCATGGAGCATGATGCCGTTCAGGAAGGAGTGGTGCATCGTTATTCCTATTTGGGGTGCGATCCCTATCGCGTCGTGCGAGGGAAGGGACATACGTATGAAACTGTTTCGATAGATAAGAGGGAAACCCACATTGGGGATCCATTCTCGTTGTTGCAGCATACTTTTGTAGGTCAGGCCGTCAGTTCGTCGCCCCACCTCCCGCCTTTCCAGGGAGGAGCGGTCGGCTGTTTCAGCTACGACCTTGTTCGTAGGTTTGAGGTGTTACCGGAACGTCTACGGGATGATCTGCATTTTCCTGATCTGTATTTTCTGTTTGTCGAGATGTTTGTCGTAGTGGATCATCACGCGCCAGGGGCCTGGCTGATATTTTCCCCTTCGCCAGACCGCCTGGCGACCGAAAGCTGGGATCACTTGTATCGAGAAGGGCAGGCGCGCCTGTCTGATCTGCAAGCCAAGGTGATGATCCCTGAGAATCTCCCAACGAAGATGCACTCCACCAGGTCTTCACTTCGCATAGAGGGGGAGCAATCGTCTCTGGAGTATATGGATCGCGTGCGTACCTGCCAGCAGTATATTGCTGCGGGAGATATTTATCAGGCGAATCTCTCTCATCGATTTCGGATAGAGGACGTGACTTACGGGTTTGCAAGCCAAGCGGAAGCTGGAGCCGACTTATATCGGCAATTGCGCAAGGTTAATCCCTCTCCCCATTCGGCCTTTCTCGTGTTGGAGTCCGACGTCATTGTGTGTAATTCCCCGGAACGCTTAGTCCGCCTTGCAGAAGGCCATGCAGATATGCGTCCGATCGCGGGCACTAGGCCTCGTGGCAGAGAATCTCACGATGATCGACTCCTGGCGGAAGATCTGTTGTCGTGTCCCAAGGAACGGGCGGAGCATCTCATGTTGGTTGATTTGGCTCGAAATGACCTGGGGCGGGTGTGCGATTATGGTTCCGTTCGTGTCAATGAATTCATGACTGTAGAGCGCTATTCCCATGTCATGCATATGGTTTCCCATATTTCCGGCCGCCTGCGGGACCCTTACCATGGTTTCGACCTCATTCGAGCCACGTTTCCCGGAGGGACGATTACCGGGGTGCCGAAGGTCCACTGCATGGAACTGATCGAGCAGCTTGAGCCAGTTCGTCGGGGAATATACACCGGGTCGATAGGGTTTATTGGATGGAACGGGAATCTTGACTTGAATATTGCCATTCGCACGTTGTTGCTCACGGAAGGACACGGATTGCTTCATGTGGGAGCAGGGATCGTGGCTGATTCCGAACCGGACCGGGAGTATCAGGAAACGCTCCAAAAAGCCGAAGCCTTTTTTCAAGTTCTGAAAGGGAACTGCTGACGACAAAACGGGGATAGGAGATGTGGATATTTCTCAACGGGGAGTTTGTGACAAAAGAACAGGCTCGGATTTCGGTCTTTGACCATGGGTTTCTGTATGGGGATGGAGTCTATGAAACTCTTCGCGTCTACCAGCGACGAATTTTTTTACTAGAACGCCATCTGGCGCGACTTCGACGATCCTGTGAACTGATCGGCCTGGTCCTTCCAATCCAGGATAATGCGTGGGCGAGCATCATGACCGAAATGCTGATTCGGAATGGGCTTCAGGATGCCGGTCTGCGCGTGACGATTTCTCGAGGAGAAGGGGAACTCGGGATTGACCCCGGTCTCTGTTCCAGCCCAACAATCGTCGTGATGGCGAAGCCGGTGGTGTCCTATCCTGCTCACATGCGATCGCAGGGAGTCCGGTTGCAGCTTGTCTCCGTTCGACGGAATCCAGAGTCTGCCCAATCGCCGCAAATTAAGTCGCTGAGTTTTCTTAACAATATTCTGGCCAAGCAGGAAGCCGTGCAGGCCGGAGCGTTCGATGCTCTGATGTTGAATATGGATGGTCATGTGACGGAATGTACGACGAGCAATATCTTTTTTGTGTCCAACCACCGGTTGCATACTCCTTCGGTTGCTTGCGGGATCCTTGAGGGGATCACTCGGGAAGTGGTGATGGTCTTAGCCAGAGAGTTGGGTATTGAAGTGGAAGAAGGGGCGTATGCAGCCGAGGATGTGCTTCAATCGGATGAGTGCTTTATGACAAATACGGGTCTTGAAATTATGGCGGTCTCTCGAATTGGAACAAATCCTATTGGTCAAGACAGGAGTGGGGAAATCACGATGGCCTTATGGCGGGCTTTCCAAGAGAATTTAGAACGATGGTTGGGACCGGTTGTCACGAGCCCGCAAGAATTATGATATTCAACCCCGTGTGGTTTTTCTTGGGTTCTTCCGGGTAGCCTCAGTGGCCTTGGAAGGAATTTCCTGTTGACAGTGGCTATGGGTTTTCCATGCTAAACCTTTATAGAACGGGAAGTCTTCACGAAAATGCGCGCCCACACTATTGGCTCTCCAAAGTGCAGATTCGGCAATGCATTGCCCAACCAGAACCATATTCCGTGTTTCTAGTCCCGGCCGGTTCCACGGAGCAGCCGACAGCTTGTGCGACCATTGCTGAATCTGATCGACCGCTTTTTTTAATGAGTTTCCTGTCCGCACCAATCCGACTTTAGACCACATCAAACGCCGGAGGGAGTTTCTAATTTTTTCCACATCTTGAGTGGACATTTTCCGGCCGGCGGATTTTCGGAGAAGGGGGGAATCCGAAAAGTTTGGGGAAGAGCCCGTCGTCCAACATGTTGAAGCGGTTTGAGCTGCGCGGTAGCCAAAGACCAGACCTTCCAGCAAAGAATTGCTCGCCAATCGATTCGCACCGTGTACGCCGGAGCAGGCCACTTCTCCAGCCGCAAACAGGCCTGGAAGGGTAGAGGCCCCATGCAGATCGGTTTTAACTCCTCCCATAAAATAATGGGCGCTGGGGGAGACAGGGATCCATTCCTCCGTGATGTCGATATCGTACCGTAAGCAGGTTGAGTAAATGGTAGGAAACCGTTCTTTCAAAAATGTTGCTCCCAAATGCGTCACATCTAAATAGACATGGCGAGCCTTGGTTCGTTGCATTTCCGTCCAGATCGCCCGGGATACAATGTCTCGTGGCGCGAGTTCCTGGCTCCGATGATAGTTTTTCATGAAGCGTTCGCAGCGATTATTGCGCAAAATCCCTCCTTCTCCTCGCAACGTTTCGGATAGCAAAAAGGGAGGACTCGACGGGAGATACAGGGCGGTCGGATGAAATTGGACGAACTCCATATCCTCCAGCATGGCGCCGGCTCGATAAGCCATGGCGATGCCATCTCCGGTCGCATTGGGTGGATTGGTGGTTCGAGCATAGACCTGTCCGGCTCCTCCTGTGACCAAAATCGTGGCTGGGGCACAGACGACCTTAAGATGCCCACTCAGTTCATCCAGGATTAATGCTCCCCAGCATCGTCCGTCTTGGATACACAGCTCAACCGCAACATGATTGCCCATCCAGGTCAGATTTTTCAGCGTTTGGGCTTTAACGCTGAGCGCACGAACCATTTCGCTTCCAGTGGCATCCCCTCCGGCTCGTAACACTCGGTGGCGACTATGGGCTCCCTCTCGGGTGAACGCCAGTTTGCCATCCACTGTGTCGAATTTTGCTCCCCATTCGATCAATTCATGAATGCGCGTGGGGCCTTCTTCAACGAGTATTTTGGTAGCTGGCCGCGAACAGAGTTGATGGCCGGCTTTCAGGGTATCGGCCAAATGGAGCACCACGTCATCTTCTTCACTCAGCGCGACCGCCACGCCTCCTTGGGCGTAAAAGGAATTATTGTCTTGGGGGCCACCTTTGGCGACCATGGTGACTCGTCCATGTCGACTCAATTCAATTGCGGCTCGAAGGCCCGCGACCCCTGCGCCTAAAATCAGAAAATCCGTGGAAATCATGTGAGAGGAATGGTGAGATGTGACGATGGAAGGCATGGTAATGACTGAAACAGGGAAACAGGATTGATGATTAAGAGGGAAAATCGAGACGGTGTGTCATCCCAAACGGCAGGTCTCCTTCGATCCTGCGGAGGAGAATAACTTGATTGCCACTCCATAACAGGATTCCATGACCGCTCGCTTGAGCAGAAGGTCCCTCGGCCGTGCGTTCCCAGTTGCCTTGCCAGGACACAAAGGCCGAAATTCGGTCTCCATCAATCACCATGCGGTCGATAGTCAGGTCTAACCGAATACTTGAAAACGTGGCGAAATCCTCACGAACATTGGCCTCAAGAAGGTCAAGATTTTCCAGTGGAAGGAGTAATTCCTGAAAGCCCGAAGCATCTTGATTGACATAGGCCTGTTCCAGTGCTTTGATGGCTTGCACCACTCGTTGGAATCGGGCGTGGTCCTCAGGATATTTGGGGGCCTTTTTCGAACATCCTGTTCCGGCAAGTGAAAAAATGACCGGAATGATTATTAAAAGCACAAAAACATGTTTATGCAAAAATTTAAGTAGAATCATGAAATTCTATAATGAAGAAGAATGCCGGAGGGGGTCAAGAGAATTCATAGAAAGTTGATGATTATTAAGTGAAGGACCAGGTATACTGACGTTGCTTACCTTGACACCTTTCTTTGCCCCATGATAGGTAGTCAGCCGGCAGTAGGGGCGAGTTTGCCAAATAGGCGGAGAGAACTGTTCGAACTACGGTAGTAGAAACGATTTCACCCAGGAATGTAACTTTATGTCGAGTGTTGTCAAAAAGCGTAGGAAGAAAATGCGTAAGCATAAACATAAAAAGCTCCTTCGCCGAATGAAATTTGCCAAACGTCGTAATTAATTTCCATAGGCCGGGATGGTCAAGGGCTTGCATATGACCCAGGGGAAAAAAACTCGTATTCGGGTCCGTTCCTCTCTGTCATCTTATGTGGGAGATATCTTGATCCCGCCTATGCGAAATCGAATTTCGGATGTGTTAAATGATGAGTCTGTCTTGTTTATTAACTTAACAGATGTGCTGATCAATGACACTGAACATTCGGCGTTTGTGGCTTTAAATAAAAATCAGATCGAATCGGTTATTCAACTCGATTAACCGCTCATTCGTCTTTTCTCTCGCCTTGTTGCACCTTCCCATTTTAGTTTTAGGGCACTCCATACTTTCTCTCAACGGAAAATATCACTTGTTCGTGTAAGGACCCTATGAACTATCTGTCTCGGTTTATTCCCTTCCTCCGTCCGTATTTGATACCCATGGTCGGTGCGGGGGTCCTGGTGATGGGTGTGGCGGCGTGCAACCTGTTACTCATCCGGTTGGGTGGCACGCTGTGGGATCTTATTACGGTCCAACGCGATTTGCCGAAATTGACAAGCATGGTGTGGGTCTTTGTCGGGTTGGTGATCGGACAGGGCCTCTTATCCATGGCGCATAGTTATTTGACCGCGCTGGCTTCCCAGCATGTGATGGCGGATTTTCGTACCCACGTTTTTTCTCACCTCCATCGGTTGTCACTGAATTTCTTTGCCAAACGGCGAACAGGAGAGTTGATTTCCAGATTGATGAACGATGTCGGGGTGATTCAAAATTTATTAACTGAGACCCCGATGGATGCCCTGAAGCATCTCGTGACCATCATCGGGGGGGTGGGATTTTTGTTGGTGATGAATTGGCGGTTGTGTGTCCTGATTCTCATCGTTTTGCCATTGCTGGCCATCGTCGCCAGGATGTTTGGAAGGCGTTTGAAATTTTTATCCATGCAAATTCAGGATCAAACGGCCCACGTTACTACGCTGATTGAAGAAGTGGTGTCAGGCATTCGTGTGGTCAAATCGTTTGTTCAGGGTAAACGAGAGGACGCGCGGTTTCGTTCAGCCGTAGAGACTTTATTAACGACCACCATGAAACGGACAGCAGTGTTGGCCGTATTTGTTCCTGTCATCACCTTCTGTACCTTTGTCATGGCGATTGGTGTCTTATGGTATGGGGGCAAACAAGTCATTGAAGGCCAGCTTTCGCCCGGGGAATTATTTGCATTTGTTCTTTTTGCGGGGATTTTAATTGGCCCGTTTGGGTCAGCGGCCCGAATGTTCTCTCAGGTCAAGGAAGTGCAAGGAGCGATGACCAGGGTGTTTGAACTCTTGGATATGCCACTGGAAATCCATGATAGTCCGATGGCGAAGGCCTTATGGCCCATTCATGGGAAGGTGGAGTTCGATCGCGTGCAATTTGGCTATGAGGGCCGATCCCCCGTGTTGGATGCGGTATCATTTTCGATTCAGGCCGGGGAATGTGTGGCGTTAGTAGGACCAACCGGAGCCGGGAAAACAACTATTGTGAATTTACTGCATCGATTTTATGATCCAACTGCCGGTCGGGTCCTTATCGACGGGCATGATCTCAAATCGATTCAAGTGGAGAGTTTGTATCGACAGTTGGCGCTTGTGCCGCAGGAAACACTGCTTTTTGGCGGAACGATTGCAGACAATATACGGTATGGTCGAGCCGATGCCCCTGAATCTGACATGATTGAGGCCAGTCGCCGAGCCAATGCCCATGAATTTATTCAGTTGCTCCCTGATGGCTATGAGACTATTCTCGGTGAAAAAGGGATCAATTTGTCTGGAGGGCAGCGGCAGCGCATCGCCATTGCCAGGGCGTTGCTGAAAGACCCGAGAATTTTGATCCTGGATGAAGCGACCTCCGCATTGGATAGCCAGTCCGAATCGCTGGTCCAGTCGGCGTTAACGGAATTGATGAAGGGACGCACCACCCTCATGATCGCGCATCGGTTTTCTTCTATTCAGCGGGCGCATCGTATTCTGGTCCTGCATAAAGGCACAATTGTGGAAGAAGGACAGCACGAAGAACTGCTTGCCAATCGTGGACTTTATCATCACCTCTATACACTTAGAGAGGTCGAGGGAATAACGGAGACCTTGGAAGACTCAGCCCAACCGTTGTCTCAATAAAGAGTCGTATGAGCCAAGCGGAAAAATAAAGAAAAGCTGGCTTCTGCCCGCCATTGAAACGGGAATAGGTCGTGTTTGCGAATCCGTTAATCCCGTTTCTGTGAAAAATGGGGTTAATGAATTTTTGAGAAGTCGGCTGGTATGTTAATCAGTTTTCCATCAGGAAAAAATACTGCGAGGGTTCCAGGGGCCATTGGATCGAAGTCGGCATAGGCGAAGCGTGCTGTAAACCTCGATCGAAAGCTGACAGTATCCCCTGGATTTTTTCGTCCGCGCTCAGCCGGCCCAATATCCACAGGGCGAATGGTGTTTGAGCCCTGCTGGAGGGCAATTTCTGCTCCTTCCGCAAAGAACTCATCCTCTCCGCAAAGGCGAACCTCAACTTCAAGGTAGGGCATTTCCAGAATCTCCTGGATTTTGGCTTCTGGCATACGAATTTCTTGTTTCTGTCGTTTGGATTCTGCCGCTTCGCGGCGCCCAAAGTATTCCAACCAATAGAGGCGCGTTCTTAAAATGGCATGTGCCCCACAGGGTTCCACTTCCGGGTCCGCGCCGACCCGAACCGCACGTTCCGAGGCTTTCATCACTGCTGCCACATCCTCTACCGAATCGGCTTGTTCCATAGTTTTGCGACCAGCTGCCATGGCCTTATTGGCTTGATCTAATGTAATGGACAGCTCGATTGCGGAGGAGAGCGATGGGTGAGTCCCCACACCGATCAGGGTGAGGGCACAAAGAGTGAGAGGGAGACGAATGTACAAAGACAGCAATGAAACCATGCGCATTCTCCTTGGTACTTTCGAGGCATGACTCAAGATGAATGCCGGAATTGTAGAGGACACCTTAAGCCATTGCAATCCCTGGATGGTGCCAGATTGGAGCAGGGGCTTATCCGGTTACCTGCACCGGTTGGAGTGGGCCTGGGACTGGAAAAGTGATTTCTAGTTGACTACCTCATGCCGCTCCGGTAGATTAGCAAACTGTTTGATTTATTACATACATAGGTGGCCGTCCCCCTACGGTACCAGTTATTTGGGGTTCTCGCCTCAGGTAAGCAATCCCTTATCACACGGAACAAATGTCGAATGTCAATTTCCCTTGAAGGGGTGTGGATTGCGAAGGACACCATCATGGAGAAACAATGAATCTTGAGAAAGTTGAGCGTGTATACAGTGCGTACGCATCTGTTTATGACCACACCTTTGGTAAAGTATTTCAGCAATCGCGCGAATCGGCGGTCCGAGGGCTTCCTATTGAGCCCGGTCATCGGGTTCTTGAGGTTGGCGTAGGAACCGGAGAAGCGCTCCCTCTCTATCCCTCCTGTTGCGAAGTTCTTGGCATTGACCTCTCAGATGGCATGTTGGAACATGCCCGGCGTCGGGTTCAGGAACATCGCTTGAATCATGTGACCCTTAAGAGAATGGATGCCGGGAAAATGGATCTTCCGGATAATCACTATGATATTGTGATGGCGGCCTACGTCGTCACGGCAGTTCCCGATTATCGAAGTGTGGTGGACGAAATGATTCGGGTGTGTAAGCCCGGTGGCCGGATCATTATGCTGAATCACTTTAGCAATGGGAATAAAGTGATTGCGGCGGTAGAAAAATGGATTTCTCCTCTCTGTAAGCATATTGGATTCAGAACCGATCTCGCCTTACATACGGTCCTGGAAGGCACGTGTCTGATGGTGGTCAATAAAAAGAAAGTGAATCCGTTGCGGTTCTGGCATTTGGTGGAATGTGTGAATAAGAAGAATGGTCAACAGGCTTTATTCGCAAATGGTTTTGCATTGAATGGACATTCTTAGATCTCTCCACCCAATTTCGCCGTGTCGCATCCCTCCCTACCTCCTGACCTATTTCTCTATCTAAGCTATACGACGAAAGGGTGTGTCTTGTCTTTCGTTGATTGGCTCCTTGTTCTGCCTCAACCCCAACACTTACCTCATGAAGGTTGCCATCTGCCTCCAGCATGTCTTGTTTGAAGGTCCTGGCGTCTTTCGTCAGGCTCTAGGAACTCGCGGGTATGCCGTCAGAAATGTGGTCGTCCCTTCAGAGGGGTTGCCTGCAGATCCAGGGGATTTTCTGCTCATCATGGGAGGGCCGATGTCCGTTAATGATCGTGATCCGTGGATTGAGGCCGAACGCCAATTTGTACAGATGGCTCTCGCACGTGATATTCCGGTCCTGGGCATTTGTTTCGGCGCGCAGTTGCTGGCCAAAGCGTTGGGTGGTTCGGTGGAACCGGGTCCGAAGTTTGAAATTGGCATGGGTTCCGTGTCCCTGACCGACATGGGACAGATCGATCCCATCTTGCGTGCCATGCCTCAGGACTTTCTCGTGTTTCAATGGCACGGGGAAGGGATCACCCTTCCTCCGGGAAGCACGCATCTGATGACTTCTGCTGATTTTCCCGTTCAAGCATTCCGGATGTCGGATCGATCGTATGGCCTCCTGTTTCACCTGGAACTGGAGGAACCGGGAATTGTGGCCTTGTGCCGTGAATGTCCGCAGGATGTTCAACGAGGGGGGATGACAGCAGAGTCTATTCAAGTCCGGTCGCGACCTCATCTACCCAGGCTTCATCAATTGGCTGATCGTTTCATGGAACATTTGGTTCGGACAGGGTGATACCTGCCTCTGAATTCATGTTCCCTTTTCCCATTTCGAAATGATTTTTTCCGGAACGGTACCGTAACGGGTTCCATATTTGGTACCGTATCAGGCTCATATTCACCAGTTTCCGAAAAGGAGTACGAATTCATGGCAGGGTTTCCTATTCAGTATGCAGAGAGAATCCGCACGCTCCCCCCCTACTTATTCGCCGCCATCGATGACATGAAGCGCAAGGCCATCGAGCGTGGCATGGATATCATCAATTTAGGGATAGGTGATCCTGATTTGCCGACACCTGAACCGATCATTGAATCATTACGACGTGCGGCGGGGAATCCCAAGCATCATCAGTACCCTTCGTATGATGGCATGTTGTCATTTCGGACTGCGGTCGCCGATTGGTATCAACGTCGGTTTGGCGTAACCCTGGACCCCAAAACAGAAGTTGTGACGCTGATCGGGTCAAAAGAAGGCATCGGTCATGTTCCGTTGGCCTTTATCGACCCGGGGGATATCGTGTTGGTTCCGAGCCCCGGATATCCGGTGTACCCCGTCGCAACCAGTTTTGCCGGGGGAATTTCCTACACCATGCCGTTGACCAAAGAGAATGGGTTTTTGCCTGACCTGTCTGCCATTCCCAAGGATATTGCCCAAAAAGCCAAAATGATGTTTCTCAACTCCCCGAATAATCCTACGTCGGTGGTGGCGAGCAAGGAATTTTTTAAAAAAGTGACGGATTTTGCGCAAGAGCACCAGATTATTGTCTGCCATGACGCGGCCTATTCCGAAATTTATTATGACGGCAAACGGCCGGCGAGCTTTCTGGAAGCGGCGGGCGCAAAAGACGTGGGGGTGGAATTTCACTCGCTGTCCAAAACGTACAATATGACCGGTTGGCGCATCGGGTTCGCTGTGGGGCGAAAGGAAGTCATCGCGGGTTTGGGGAAGGTCAAAACCAATATTGATTCCGGCGTGTTTCAAGCGATTCAGGAAGCAGGCATGACCGCATTGCAACTGGATGATTCGGTGACGGAAGGCTTGCGAACGATTTATCAGGAACGGCGGGATGTTCTGGTGCCAGGCTTGAAAAGCATGGGATTGGTACTGGATTCGCCTCCGGCGGCGTTTTACGTCTGGATCGGTGTGCCGAAAGGCTTTACCTCGGCGTCTTTCACGGCGCATCTTATTGAGAAAGCCGGAATTGTGACCACGCCGGGCAATGGATTTGGGGATCCGGGAGAAGGCTATATCCGGATGACGGTCACGACCACAAAAGACAAATTAGCAGAAGCGGTAGAGCGAATGAAAAAGATCGGCTGGTAACTAGGCATTTTGGCGGATCCGCGAACAAACGAAATGGCTCAAGAAATCGTGTTTATCGCTTTTGGCTCTAACGCAGGAAATCGCCAGGAATTGTGCGACCGGGCGGTGGCCCTGATGAATCTGCTCCCTCTTTCTCGTGTCACCGGAGTCTCCTCGTATTACGAGTCCGAACCGATCGATCCACAGGGAATATTGGGACCCACCTGGTTTTACAATGGTGTGGTGAGGCTGGAAACCACAATCAGGGCTCAACGACTTCTGGATATTCTTCAAGAAACCGAACGCGCGTTGGGCCGTGATGAAGACAATCGTCGCGGTCCACGCACGATGGATTTTGACATTATATTTTTTGGGCAACAGGTGATTGAGCAACCAGGACTCACCGTTCCCCATCCGCGGCTCCACCAAAGACGATTTGTGCTGGAACCGCTTGTGGAAGTAGATCCGGATTGGACTCATCCGGTCCTTCATCGTTCGGCGAAAGAGTTGTTAGAGTCTCTGACAGATACCAGTCAGGTTAACAAGTTGGATGTCATTCCCGGGGCGAAGTATGGCTCCCGACAGGCCTGCTCCGGGCCTTCCACTTGATTCATGCGCGTCATTCATTCTGTTCGAAATCTGCATAGCTGGAGAAGAAAACAGGAGTCGCTAGACGGCCCAATCGGGTTTGTCCCCACGATGGGTGCCTTGCATGAGGGACATCTCTCGTTAATGCAGCGCGCCCGAAAACACTGTGGGACCGTCGTGGTCAGTGTGTTTGTGAATCCGCTCCAGTTCGGGGAAGCTGAAGATTTAAGCCGCTATCCCCGGAGTTTTCACGCCGACCGGCGTTTGTGCCGGGAGGCGGGTGTCGATCTCCTCTTTGCTCCTCCTCCAGAAGCATTCTACCCGGAAAATTTTCAAACAACTGTCACGGTGAATCGTCTCACGCGACGCTGGGAGGGTGAAGCCCGACCGACCCATTTTCAGGGCGTGACGACGGTCGTGACGAAATTATTTTGTCTGGTTCGTCCCCATCGCGTCTATTTCGGACAAAAGGATTATCAGCAATCCCTAGTGGTGAACCAGCTCATACATGATCTCAACTGGGATATGCGAATGGTCCTCTGTCCAACGGTGCGGGAATCCGATGGGCTAGCCGTCAGTTCCCGTAACCGGCACCTTTCAGCCAATCAACGAGTGCAAGCCGGGCTCTTATCGAAGGCGTTACGCGAAGGGGGCGATGCCATTAAGGCCGGAGTCCGGAATGTTCGAACGGTACAATCCCGGATGGAAAAGATTTTACGCAGCGACCCCGATGTGCATCCGGAGTATCTGGCAATTTGCAATTCCAGGAATCTGGAACCACTGACTCAGGTGCGTGGAACGGTTGTCATCTTAGGAGCCGTCAGACTGGGGAACATTCGGTTGATTGATAATCTGCTGGTCCGCTGTCCCCCATCACACAGTTAACCTGAAATCAGGTCGTTCGGGAGCTCATTGGGATTGGGACCGGTGGGACCTGCCGGGAAATATTCACCTAAGACCTCCCCGCATAAAGTAATGGCCTGACACAACGACTCCACGGGGTTCCCTTTGTGAAAGCCATCCTGAATCAATGCCAGCATATTCTTCCAGGTCTCCGGGGGAACCCGATCCAGGATAGCGCGGTCTGTCAGAATCTCAATCCGGTGTTCGAGTAACGATATGAGAATCAGCACGCCTGTTCCAAGTTCCGTTCGATGCAGACCATGTTCCAGAAATGCCTGATGGGCGCGGAGGCTCGCTTTATAGGCCATTCGTTCGTTTGAGGTGAGGATCCGAATCACCGGGTCGAATGTTCCCAACCAGAATCCGAGTCCATAGGCCGCCATGACTGCCAGTAGGAGCCAACCGGCATTGGTGGCATGCCACCCCCAGGACATCCATTCCCATTGAATCGTTAACAGGGCACTAAGGGTGAATAAGGCACAGCCTGCTCCGGCCCGATATTGCGTCTCACGGTATCGGGCTGAGCGTTCAATAATCATGGGAACAATTTCTCCACGGGTATGGCGTTCAGTCTCCCGGATGCTTTGTCGAATACGTTCCTGATCCTGGTCTGAAAAAGCCATCGTCATTTACCAGCTTCCCGAGGCACCACCACCACCGAAGCCGCCTCCTCCTCCCCCAAATCCACCGCTTCCGCCGCCAAACCCTCCCGATCCTCCCATTGGCCAAGACTGTCGAGGCCACCCGAAATTTGAGCCATATCCCAATGGGTGTCGAGTCGATGGACCACCGACGCTATTGAACAAACCAACAAGAAGAGAGGTTGCAACACTGGCGAGCATACCCAGCCAGAGAGCCGCAGGAAAGGCAACTAAAAACGAAAGGAGCATGCCGATGACACTCCCATTCACACGTCGTCGTGAACCTAAAAATAACCCGACCACAGTCCCCACTGCGACCGCCAAGCCAAAAATTTCCCAAAGTCCAACGTGTCCAGCATTATTGTCAGCGGAGGATGTCGTGTTCGTGTACGTCCCATCAATCGTTCCGAGGATGGCGTGAGTGCCGGCAATGATGCCTCCGGAGAAATCCCCAGCCCGAAAACGTGGAACCACCTCATGTCGTATGATTCGGGAACTTTTGGCATCGGTCAATGTGCCTTCCAACCCATACCCGACCTCAATGCGAACCTTTTTTTCTTGCAGGGCAATCAGGAACAGGATGCCGTTGTCTGTACCCTTTTGGCCAAGTGCCCAGGCTGTTGCCACTTGATGAGAAAACTCTTCCAGGGGATGACCTTCCAGCGACGCAATTGTGAGAACGGCCACCTGGTTCGAGGTTTTGGATTCATGGGCGGCCAGGGCCGCGTTCAGATCGGAAATGGCAGAAGGTGAAAGAAGATGGGCCTGGTCTACCACCCGACCGGTGAGGGGAGGAACATCCAGGCTCCACCCGGACGATGCCAGGAAGAAGATACTCAGGAGTCCCAACCAGGCTAACCGGTGAGGGTCCAGCCCTGGTCTTGGCCTCATCATGTTCATGTCGTCCGGTGCACCGATGCCGGGTTAGAACTTCACCTCGGGAGGGGTCGCCACGGCCTTTTCATCAGCGACGGTGAAGCTTGGTTTTACCTCAAGTCCCAGGAGATATTTGGCGGTCAGATTTGTCGGAAAAAATCGAACGCCCTTATTGAATTCCGCGACCTTGTCGATATAGCGCTTACGGGCCACCGTGATGCGATTTTCCGTGCCTTCCAGTTGGCTTTGGAGATCACGAAAATTTTCGTTGGCTTTCAGATCAGGATATTTTTCCACGACGACCATCAGGCGGGAAAGGGCGGATGAGAGTCCTTGCTGGGCTTCCTGAAATTTCTGAAATACACCCGGGTCTTTTAAGGCTTCCGGGGTCAGTGTCATCCCGGCGACTTGAGAGCGGGCTTGGGTTACTCCCTCTAACGTGTCTTTTTCGTGAGCCGCATACGCTTTAACCGTCGCCACAAGATTAGGAATTAAATCGGCCCGGCGCTGGTATTGGTTTAAGACTTCGCTCCAGGCGGCATTCGTTTCTTCGTCCAGCCCTTGGAGGTCATTATAGCCGCATCCGCTCAGGAACAAGGTTAAGACGAGTAATCCAAGCACAAGGCTCTTGAGAATTCTTTTCATCGTCATTTTCTCCTTTACCGGCAAGCTGGGGTTCAGCAAAATATATCCCCACCAAAGAGATAGACATCAAATTCTTGGAAACAAGGAAACGAAAATCCAGTTAACAGGAAGGTTCTCGCTGGGATTGGATTTCTGTGAGGAGTCCAGCCGTAACCGGCCAGATTGCAATATATCATGTTGGTAATGACCGCAAGGTTAAAGGGATTCACCGGAACCCGTTTGTGCGGCTAACAGATCATCAAGTTGGGCTGGGGAGTATGTTGGGGGTTTGACCCATTTGCCGTCTTCCCGTTTGTGTCCGCCGACTTTACTCATGTTCGATCGATGGACTTCCCGGAAGACCGGTTCCATGTCAATGCCAAGGGATACGGCCGTGCCATAGACGACATACAATAAATCAGCAAGTTCCTTCGCAATAGACGATAAGTCTTTTTCCCGCATGGCTTCCTGCAGTTCATCGAATTCCTCCTGGATGAGACGTTTCCGAAGAATTTGGGTCGGTTCATCCGGGATAGAGGGAGTAGGAGACACGTGGATCTCGAATTGTTTGTGGAATTCTTGGACCATGCGTTGCGCGTCGTTCAATGTTCTTGACCTCCTCTGGCTCTTACCTATAAAGGCGCAGAAATGAAAAATAATCTTCTACATGGCGATGATCAGATAAATGTCGTTTACGTTCGTTCCCGTTGGGCCGGTCATGATGTGGCCGCTGATCTGTTGGAAGAAGGTATAGCTGTCATGTTCATGTAACGCGTGCTCAATTGAGAGCCCTTTCTTCTTGGCCCGCTGAACCGTCTTCCCGTCGACGACCGCACCGGCCGCATCGGTTGGTCCATCGGTCCCGTCAGTGCCAAACCCTGCCACAAATACATTCGTGAGTCCAGCCAGTTCCTGAGCTGCGGCCAGAACGCATTCTTGTGCCCGCCCACCTCGGCCTTTTCCCTTCACAGTGACCGTCGGTTCTCCTCCGGCGATAAGACAGGCTGGTGGATGAACCGGATTGCCGAATTCGAGCAGATCCCTGGCTAAACCTCCCAGGATGCTGCCGATCTCCTTTGCTTCCCCTTGCAGGGGATAGGGGAGAATGAAGGGTTTGATTCCTAACCGCTTGGCAGTTTTGGCCACGCCTTCGAGGGCCTGGCGGTTGTTGGCAAGAACAATATGCCGATTTCGTAACGACTGCCTCCTTGTTGGTTTTTTGGGTGCCCGAAGGGACTTGTTAAGACCTTGTTGTAAGTGGCGTTGTATGGCTTCAGGTACTTTACGCCAAATCGAATAGTGTTGAAGAATGTCTATGGCATCCTGGAACGTGGAGGGATCTGTGACTGTCGGCCCGGATCCAATGGTGGAGAGGTCATCTCCTAAAACATCAGACATGATCAAGGTCAGGATCGTCGCCGGTGTGGATTGGGCTAATTGTCCACCTTTGATGGCGGACAAATGTTTTCGGACAACATTTATCTCATGAATGGTGGCTCCGGATTGCAGGAGTAATTCGGTGGTCCGTCGTTTGGCAGCTAAGGAGAGGCCCATGGATGGCGCGCAGAGCAGGCTTGAAGCTCCACCTGAAAGTAGAACAATCAACAAGTCATGTTGCGAAAGCGATTGAGTCAAGGCCTGGAGTTGTTTTGTGGCTTTGACTCCTCGTCCGTCCGGCGT